>CANCLK010000019.1 GCA_947378785.1 Comamonadaceae bacterium | reverse complement strand
CAGGCACGGTGACGTGCTGCTCTTTACCACGGGTGTCAGTGAAGCGGAAGTCAACAAACTTGACTTCGTTTTCCTTGACCATTTTCATGACGTCTGCGACGGTCTTTGCCATCAGAATCTCCTGTTGCTGGATGGTGGTTAAAAAATCTGCTCAGTGCCATGGAATGCACTTTTTATGCCAGTGGGGTGTAACTTTTGCCAAACCCAACCGTCCATTGTGCCGTCAACTGCGGCGTTTTTGGCCACAAACTGAACAAGAATCACAAAAAGTGGGGGCCTCAAACAACTTAAAACCGGCTTGAAGTGCGTTTTATTGCACCAAATTGGATTATATGCAACGCACTATTTAGGTGCGCCGATTAACGCACCAATTCAGGGCCAAGTTTGAGGTTGAAAAGATGCAAGCCTGCCAACAACGCTGGATAGGCCGCATTGACCTCAGCGGGTGCACCTTTGACACCCAACTCAATATGCCGTCCGTATTGCGGATGATCCACGCTGGGCAGGCTGAACACCTTGATGCCTGGATGGCGCGCTTCCAGCTCGATCATCAGGGGCGTCAGCATGGCCTCCATGGAGCCCATGACAATCACCGATTTTTCACTGTAGGCCTGCAGTTGGTGCAAGTGGCCGTAGTGGGTGTCGAGCACCCACTCGATCATGGGCCAGGCCATGACGGGAAAGCCAGGCACGAAGTAGACCGCACCCGCTTGGACACTCACGACTTTGGATGGCCCGGCGGAACAAAAGAAACCCGGAATCTTGTTGTAGGGGTTCGGGATGATGCTGGCGCCCACCGGGAACGTGCCCATGTTGAGACGATGGATGTTGTCTTCGCGGTCTGGTTCGTAGGGCAAGCCCTGCTCCCGCGCGACGTCGTGCATGCGATCACGGATCAGCACCTTGGCCTCGGGGTGCAACGCCAACTCGACGCCCAGCGCCCGCGCGGCGCACTGGCGCGTGTAGTCGTCAGGTGTGGCGCCAATGCCGCCGCAGGAAAAGACCACATCGCCGTGTTCCCGGGCAGCCACAAAGGCCCGCGCCAACGTCGCGGTGATGCGCTCAGGGTCGTCACCCACGTAGTCCGCATAACTCAGTTGCAGGCCGCGAGCACCCAGCAGTTCGATGGTTTTGGGCAGGTGCTTGTCGGCACGTTTGCCGGAGAGAATTTCGTCACCAATGATGATGACTCCGAATTTTTGAGACATGGTGTGAAAGTGCTAAACGCTCAGTTAGAAAGACGATTGAAATTTTCTGCTGCTGTCGCGGTGGCATTCTGCGCTCTCAACTGCTGCAAAGCAGACAAGGCGTAATGCGCGAACCAGAGCGAAGAAAAAGCAAACACAAGGGTGTAGATCCAGATAGCGATAGGCACCAGAATCGGTGCCATCGCGACAAACATAGCGCCCGAGGCCCAGATCAAGCTTGGCGCCGCGCCCAGATAACCACTCAAGACACCAATACAGAGCAAAGGAATCCGATGCGTCTTGAAAACCTGCTCACGCTCTTCGGCACTGGCGTGCTCGGCCAAGGCGTCATACGCCATGACACGGTAAGTCAGCCAGCCCCAGATCAGCGGCGGCACTACCAACACCAACGGCGGAATCAACCACAGGGGCAACGACAACAGCAAGGCCAAGCAAGCCATCAGTGTCGACGCCAGACTCCACAGTAAACTGGCCCAAAACGAGGCACCCTGCCGGCGTTGTAGCAAGGGGAAACGCCGCTCAGCCACCAGCGCGACCATCGTCGGCGTCATCAACAGCGCAACAAATAGCAGCGAGACGATAACGATGACGGGTATGGCCATGAACAACAGCAGTGCGGGTGCCATCACCAGCCGCAGATCACTCAGCCCTAGACCTCCCAGCCACTCCGTCATGCTGCCAACCAACTGGTAGCTGTCCAGCTGCGCGCGCAACAGGTCGATCGCATCGTTCCAATAAAAGTAACCCAGCCCCAGCGAGACCACTGCCATGATGACCAGCGGCAAAAAAGACAAGGAGATCACCCGTGGGTGCAGGCAATACAGCGTGGCGCGCCAAAAGGAATCTATCAGCCTGTTCATGCATACCCCAAGAGTCGTTTCAGTCCCCGCCACTGCTGAGACCACAGGCCAGGGCCGTCATCGATCATGGCCTTCTGCGAGTCGTTGACACCCGTCGGGTCGTAATGGGTCTGGAAGTTGGCCGTACCAAACAACTGGTCCCACCACGGCAACAACACGCCATAGTTGCAATCACCAGAATGAACGCTGTGGTGTACCCGGTGAAACAGCGGGCTGACCCAGAGCCGCTCGCCGATGCGTCCAAAGCTCAAACGCACATTCGCGTGCTGCAGACTTTCGCTGAGCTGCGTCAGCGCCACGATGGCGACGAATTGCTCCGGCGCCACACCAATCAACTGCGACAGCAGCACCAGTAAAACACTCACCAGCACGTCATCGACCAGGTGGTTGCGGTTGTCGCTCCACATGGTCATCTGCCGCTGCGAATGGTGCAGAGAATGCAGCCGCCACCAAATACCGATGCGGTGCTGTCCACGGTGCAGCCAATAAGCTGCAAGGTCCAACGCCAGTAAATAAATAAGAAAGCTGGCGACCGCGCCGTCGGTCAGGCCTGGCCACACTTGGTCCAAATGAAAGGTCCCCACGCCAGCGGTCCGCAAGAAACCGAAGCCGCTATTGAACATCGGCTCCAGCGTGAAAAAAAGTGCCACCCGAAACAGACCCAAGCGGTGAATCAGGGTGTAAATCACGTCGGTGCGAATGGTCGCGCGGTCAGTCACCGGCTCGGCGGGCCGCCAGCGTTGCAAGGGACCAACCACCAGCAGCAGCACCGCGATCTGGATCAGCCCAACCAACAGCCAAGTGCTGGCAGCGTACGCGTCTTCCAGCAAATTACCCATACCCCATTGGTACAGCCAAGGCGCGACCACTTCAAACAACTGCTGCTGAACGGCAGCGAAGGCTTCACTGAACCAGTTCATAGTCGACCTCCGGAAATAGCTGCCGGGCTGGATGCTTTAGCTGCCTGCGCGATCCAGCCTTTGTACTGCGGATGCTCGCGCAAGGTGGCAAAGCAAAAACCTCGCGCTTTGAGACCGACGATCAGAGGCTCCAGCACGGCGGGTGCCCACGGATCTTGGCGTGACCAGATGCCTAAGTGCGCCACCAAAATATCGCCCGCCTGAATATCGCGCAGGGCTTTTTGCAGCAACTGCGCATTGGGGAATCGCTCGCTTGACAACTCATCACCCAAAAATCCCGCCGGCGCCCAAGCCACATGCGCATAGCCGCAGCTGAGCGCCGCCTTCAGCAGTTCAGGCGAGGTCTTGCCGCCAGGCGCCCGAAACAGCGGCAGCGTTTTTTGACCGGTGATCTCCTGCAAGCGCACATCAGATTTATGAATTTCGGCGCAGTACTGCGCGGCAGTCCAGACCTGTTCTTTCCCTTCTAAAGGGCCGGCTGAAGGCCGAACCCGAAAGCGCACAGCCTGATTTTTCGCGACGACATCAGCACGCCAATAAGTGTGATCGTAGGTGTGAGAGGCAAATTCGTGGCCTTCGGCGGCGCGGGCTTTCCACCAACTGGCCCAGTCACTGCCCAAGCTTCCGTTGCCCGATTGGGTCCGCTCTTGCGCGGCGAAAAACGTGACCTGCACATCGTTCTTTTTCAGCACGTCGGCGATCAACGGGGCTACCGCCATGTGGCCGGTGTCAAAGGTCAGGTAAACAGGTGCAGCGCAGACACCCGCCCACAGCGCAGGCGCAAACCCTGCCAACACAGCCAAGCCGACGACGCGGGCCAGCACGTCAGCGCGACGCGTGATCCAAAGTCCAGACGCCATGCGGGCTCTTTCCAACATTCACCTGCCGGACTAACTTGCCGCTGGCCAGATCTATTACGGTCAGCTTGCGGGCCCAGCGAGAAGACACGAACAACTGCTTGCCGTCGCGCGTCACCTCCATGCAGTCAGGACCACCCGGCACCGCAAAGCGGCCGACGACCTCCAAGGTCTGCAGGTCAATCTTGCTGATGGAGTTGGCGACGCGGTTGCTCACCAGCACATGGCGGCCGTCGCCCAGGGCCCGAAACGCATGCGCACCCAGCCCGGTTTTGATGACTTTGCTGCGCGCAGGCTGTGGCCCAGAAACGTCATAGACCTCGACCGCGTCGCTGCCCGTCAACGCCACCAAAATACGTTTGTCATCGGCCGTGCCAAACAAGTCGGCCGGCATCGGGCCGGTTTTGACGCGCCACTTGATGGCTTGCGTCTTCAGATCCAAGGCAATCAATTCGTCGCTGTCCTGCATGGTCGAATAAACCGTGCTGCTCTTGCTGTCAATCCACAGGTGGCTCGGCGTCTTGCCTGTTGACACGCGCTTGGCCAGCGTCATGTTGCTGCCGTCCCAGCGAAAAATATCAATGTGATTGAGCCGGTTGGCTGCCGTCACAAACCACTTCATATCCGGCGAAAAGCGCAGGTGGTAAGGGTCCAGAACGCCACGCACCGTGCGCTGAATCTCGGCGGTTTTGGGGTCGATGAAGGTCAGCGAGTCCGACAACGCATTGGCCACGATCACCGACTTTTCATCAGGCGTCATGTACAGATGGTGCGGCTGCTTGCCAGTGGCGATACGCCGGATTTCAGTCCAGGTCGTCATGTCCAACACACTGACACTGTTGTCCAGCGAGTTCAGCACAAACAAAGGTGCGACAAACGGCGCTGACGCAACAGCCGGGACCGGCGTGGCAGCCAACGAGCCGAACGTCGACGCCGACAACAACGCCAACACAAAAGGAAGAAAGCGGGATGCAGTAATCACAAAATGCCTCGTCTGATCAGCGCGCCAGTGTAGCGGCCGAAGTCTCATTCAACGTGTCAGGCAACGCGGCAGCCGACACGGGGGCGGAAATACTCGCCAGATCGTCTACCGTCAGCCAGCGCCACTGGCCGGCGGCCAAGTCAGCCGGCAGCAACAAGCCGCCAATGCGCGAGCGGTGCAGCAGTTCAACCCGGTTGCTCACCGCCGCGATCATGCGCTTGACTTGGTGGTATTTGCCCTCAGTCAGCGTCAGACTGAGCTGCAGTTCGCCGGTTTGCACGCAAGCGGCCGCTCGCACCGGTTTTGGGTCGTCGTCCAGCACCACACCTTCTAACAGTTTTTGCACCTGTAGCGCGTCGACCGGATGCTTGACGGTCACCTCATACACCTTGGGCACGTGGTGCCGCGGCGAACTCATACGGTGGATGAATTTGCCATCGTCCGATAGCAGCAGCAAACCGGTGGTGTCTTGGTCCAACCGACCCACCGCCTGAACGCCAGCCGCCGCTCCGCCACCGCGCTGGCGAATCGGTGCCGGCAGCAAGGTGTAGATGCTGGGGTGCATGCTGGGCTTTTGCGAGCACTCATATGCCGTTGGCTTGTGCAGCATCAAATAAGCCTTTTCGTGGTACTCCCAGGCGACGCCCTGCACCGCGAAATGAAGCCCTTGGGCTTCAAAATCGGCGGCAGCGTCATCGCACACAGCGCCGTTGACGATGACCATGCCCTGTTGCACCAAACCGGCGCAAACCCGCCGAGTGCCAAAGCCTTGAGAAAATAAAATGTCTTGTAGTTGCATGCGTGCCATGGCGGTATTGTCGATGAGTGTCGGGTCGGTATGGGCGCTATTGTCGCTGGCTTGGCGCGGCCTCTGGTCGCACAAAATGCGCGCACAAACGCGCCATCAGCGACTGCGCGTAAGCCGGCAAGGCGGCGCGGTCACGCGTCAAGATATAACGCTCACGCACACACCAAGGGTCACTCAGTTGCACCAGCGCCAAGCCCATTGCCGCCTGATAACGCAGCGCGGTCGACTCCGGCACGATGCCCACGCCGACGCCCGCGCCAATCATCCGGCACATGGCGTCAAAACTAGACAACTGAATGCGCAGCTTCATGGGTTTGCCAAGGCGCTCTGTCACTTGCGCCAAAAACATTTGCAAGGTGCTGCCCGGCTGCATCCCAATGGCGTCTTCATCCAGTGTGTCGGCAAAAGCCACTTGCTGGCGCTGCGCGAAGGGGTGCGACAGCGCGGTGGCCAGCACCAACCTGTCAGTGCTGAAGTGCAAGCGCTCCAGCCCCAACGTGTCCACCTGACCGGCGACGATGCCCAGATCAGCCCGGCCGTCCTGCACGCCACGGGCGATCTCGGCGTTCGGTTTTTCCTGCAGGTCGATATTCACCTTCGGGTTGTCGGCCAGAAACGGTGGCAGCAGCTCCGGCAAAAAGTCCGTCACGGCTGTGGTGTTGGCAAACACCCGCAAATGACCGCGCAGACCGCCGCCATACTCATTCAAGTCCCCCTGCATCTGGTCCACCTGGTACAGGATTAGGCGGGCATGGTGCAAAAAGGCTTGGCCCGGCGGCGAAAGTCGTACACCGCGAGCCTCCCGATAAAGCAAAGGAAGGTCAGCCTGCACTTCAAGCGCCTTGATGCGGGCGCTTGCAGCGGCCAGCGACAGGTGATGCTTGGCAGCGGCCTTGGTCAGGCTGCCTTCTTCGGCTGCCAACAGGAACAGCCGCAGGTCATTGAGGTCAAAATGCATGCTGCGATGTTACTGTGACAGCGCCAAGCCTTCTGTTTTTCCGAAGGCTCGGTTTGAAATTCTCTGATTGCACTGCACCCGTTATCGGCCGACCATCACCCACTCGACAAGGAAACACACCATGACACCAACACGTTTTCCAGCATCTGCCTCAACTGTCCGTGGCGTGCTGCTGTGGGCTGCAGCGCTCGGTCTGGGGTTAAGCAATTCAGCCGCAGTGTTGGCGCAAACCACCGCGCCCTACCCCAGCCGCCCCATTCTGATGGTGGTGCCGCAAACCGCGGGCGGCACCAACGACATCGTTGGCCGCGTGGTCAGCCAAAAACTCTCTGAAATATTAGGGTCTCCCGTCGCAGTTGAAAACAAACCAGGTGCGGGTGGCAACATCGGCACCCAGTACGCCGGCAAGGCCGCCAAAGATGGCTACACGCTGCTCATGACCATCAGCAGCAGCCAAGCCATCAACCCGGCGCTGTACAAAAACCCCGGCTTCGATCCGGTCAAGGATTTCAAGCCCATCGCCCTGATTGGCGCTGTGCCTAACGTGCTGCTGGCCAATCCGGACTTTCCTGCCAAGTCGGTGAAAGAGCTGATCAACCTGGCCAAGGCCAAGCCCGGCTTTTACCAGTACGCATCAGCGGGCAATGGCACGCTGAACCATCTGCTGGGCGAGATGCTCAACAGCATGGCCGGCATCCAGTTGCAGCACGTACCCTACAAAGGCGTTGCACCCGCGCTCAACGACGTTCTGGGCGGCCAACTGCCGCTGGTCTTTGCCAGCCTGCCGTCATCGCTCGCGCAAATCAAAGCGGGCAAGCTGAAACCACTGGCCGTCAGCAGCCCACGCCGATCGCCCGCATTGCCTGATGTCCCCGCGCTGTCGGAAATTGTGCCGGGCTACAGCGGCACGTTGTGGATTGGCCTGTTTGCACCCGTCGGTGTGTCGGCCGAGGTGTTGACAAAACTGCAAGACGGCATGAGCCGGGCGCTGGCCAGCAAAGACCTGCGCGACAAGCTAGAGCTGCAAGGCGTTGAGCTGGCACCACCGACCACGCCCGAGCAATTTGCCGCCCTGCTAAACGAAGACATCGCACGCTGGAGCCAGATTGTGAAACGCTCTGGCGCCGCCGTGGACTGAATTGAACTGAACTGAATCACTGCTTAGGTATTTTTGAAATGACGACCACACTCGATCCCCAAACCCTCGCCCACCTACAAGACTGGCAAGGCCGCACCGAAACCCTGGAAGACCTGATCACGCCGGCGCCACTGCGGGCGCTCAGCGCCACCTTGGACCGCGATGACCCGACGCCTCACTCTGGCACCGAATTGCCAGCGCTGTGGCATTGGCTGTTTTTTCTGCCACACCACCGGCAAAGCGAGATCGGTCCAGACGGCCACGCCAAGCGCGGTGGCTTTTTGCCGCCCGTGCCTTTACCGCGCCGCATGTGGGCCGGTGGCCGTTTGCAGTGGCATGCGCCGCTGCGGGTCGGCGACGCGGTCAAGCGGGTCTCGACCATTGAGTCGGTGACGCACAAGTCGGGCCGCAGCGGGGACCTGCTGTTCGTGCTGGTCAAGCATGAGATCAGCAACGCCCAGGGTCTGTGCCTGACCGAAGAACACGACATTGTTTACCGCCCAGCGGTGCAGCCCGGCGACCCCGTACCCACACCCATCGCTGCCGAACAAGGCGCTGCCTGGCAGCGTGACGTGACGCCCGACGACGTGTTCTTGTTTCGCTATTCAGCCCTCACCTTCAACGGCCACCGGATTCACTATGACCGCAAATATGTGACCGACGTCGAAGGCTATCCGGGCCTGATCGTGCATGGCCCCTTGATCGCCACGCTGATGCTGGACTTGGTGCGCCGCAACACCGACCGCCCGATCAAGCGCTTTGAATTCAAAGCCCTGCGCCCGACTTTTGAGTGCGCAGACCAGCGCGTCATGCGCGTCAACGGCCAACCTGAAACGGGTGCTCATGGCGACGGCTCGCACATCCGCTTGTGGACACAAGACCACGAGGGCTGGCTGACCATGCAGGGCACGGCCGAACTCGGCTAAAACACGGCCGCACCGAAACTACTGATCCACTTTTTTTAAGACACCATGAAAACCACGATTCCCACCCCTGACGCCCATCAAGACATGCGCGAAGCCTTGCGCGACCTCTGCGGCAGCTTTGACTCCGCCTACTGGCAAAAAGTCGACGACGATCGCGGCTACCCCGAAACCTTTGTCACCGCACTGACCGAAGCCGGCTGGCTGGCCGCGCTCATTCCCACCGAATTCGGTGGCTCTGGCCTCGGCTTGGCCGAAGCCTCAGTGATCATGGAAGAGATCAACTTCGCCGGCGGCAATGCGGGCTCATGCCATGGCCAGATGTACAACATGGGCACCTTGCTGCGGCACGGCTCCAAGGTTCAAAAAGACCTGTACCTGCCCAAAATCGCCACCGGCGAATTGCGCTTGCAGTCGATGGCTGTGACCGAGCCCAGCACCGGCACCGACACCACACAGCTCAAAACCACCGCCGTCAAAAAGGGCGACCGCTACGTCATCAACGGCCAGAAGGTCTGGATCTCGCGCATTCAACACTCGGACCTGATGATCTTGCTGGCCCGCACCACACCGCTGGCCGATGTCACGCGCAAGAGCGAAGGCATGTCGATCTTTATCGTTGATTTGAAGCAAGCCATCGGCAACGGCATGACCGTCAAACCGATTCGCAACATGGTCAACCACGAAACCAATGAGGTGTTTTTCGACAACCTTGAAATCCCCGCCGAGAACCTGATCGGTGAAGAAGGCAAAGGCTTTAAATACATCCTCGACGGCCTGAACGCCGAGCGTACTTTGATCGCCGCCGAGTGCATTGGAGATGCTTACTGGTTCATCGACCGCGCCCGCCGCTACGCCACCGACCGCGAAGTCTTTGGCCGGCCGATCGGCAAAAACCAAGGCATCCAGTTCCCGATTGCCGACAGCTACATCGAAACCGAAGCCGCCAACCTGATGCGCTTCAAAGCCTGCGCCCTGTTTGACGCCGGCCAGCCTTGCGGGGCCGAGTCGAACATGGCTAAGTACCTCGCCGCCAAAGCCTCTTGGGAAGCTGCCAACGTATGCCTGCAAACCCACGGTGGTTTTGGCTTCGCTTGCGAGTACGACGTCGAGCGCAAGTTCCGCGAAACGCGTTTATACCAAGTCGCCCCGATCTCCACCAACCTGATTTACTCCTACGTTGCCGAGCATCTGCTGGGCCTGCCAAGGTCTTTTTAATGACAAGCACTGCGTCCCAAGCCAAAGCCCGTCCGCGTCCGCTCGACCACATCACCGTGGTCTCGTTGGAGCACGCCATTGCCGCGCCCTTTTGCACACGTCAACTGGCTGACCTCGGCGCCCGCGTCATCAAGGTGGAGCGCCCAGGGGTGGGTGATTTCGCCCGCGCTTACGACAACCGCGCACGCGGTGAAGCCTCGCACTTTGTCTGGGTCAATCGCTCCAAGGAAAGCTTGGCGCTGGACCTGAAAGACCCGCAGCACCTGGCCGTCTTGAAGCAACTCATCGCCAAGGCCGATGTGCTGGTGCAAAACCTCGCACCCGGCGCCACTGGCCGCATGGGACTCGACGCCGCCACCCTGCGCGCCGCTGACCCGCGCCTGATCGTTTGCGACATTTCGGGCTACGGCACCGACGGCCCCTACCGCGACAAAAAAGCCTATGACTTGTTGATTCAAAGTGAGGCCGGTTTTCTGAGCATCACCGGCACGTCGGAACAACCGAGCAAAGCGGGCAACTCGATCGCCGACATCGCCGCCGGCATGTATGCGTACACCAACATCTTGTCGGCCTTGATGCAGCGCGAAAAAACCGGCGAAGGCTCGCACATTGATGTGTCCATGCTCGAAGCCTTGGGCGAGTGGATGGGCTACCCGATGTACTACGCCATGGACGGCGCTTCGCCACCACCGCGCGCGGCAGCCGCCCATGCGACCATTTACCCGTACGGCCCGTTCGCTGCGGGCGACGGCCGCAAGGTGATTTTGGGTCTCCAAAACGAACGGGAATGGCTGCAGTTTTGCAATAAAGTTTTGCTGCAACCCGAGCTCGCCACCGACCCACGCTTTGACCGCAATGCACTGCGCAGCGCCAATCGGATCGAACTCGAAGCCATCATCGTCAAGGCGTTCTCAAACCTGACCGCCGAACAGGTGGTCGAGCGCCTAGACAACGCCCAGATTGCCAATGCGAACATGAACGGCATGGCCGACTTGTGGGCCCATCCTCAGCTGAAAGCCCGGGAACGCTGGACGACCGTTGGTTCACCAGCTGGCGACTTGCCCGCCTTGCTGCCACCCGGCAAGCAAAGCAGTTTTGACTACCGCATGGACGCTATTCCCACCGTCGGCGAACACACCCAAGCCATCTTGGCTGAACTCGGAGCCTCGCTATGAACCAAGACAACTCAAGCGCCACAGCCACCCTAGCCGCCTTTGCCGCAAACCTGACCACCGCCGATATTCCAGCCTCGGTATTGCGCAAAACCGAAGACCTGTTTGTCGACTGGTTTGGCTCGGCCATCGGCGGCCACAACGCGCGCCCGGTTGACAGCCTGACACGCTTTGCGCTGAGCATGGGGCCAGATGAAGGACCGAGCGAAGTGCTCATCACGCGCAGTGGTAGCAGCCCATATTTGGCCGCGATGGCGAACGCCAGCGCCTCGCATGTGGCCGAACAAGACGACGTGCACAACGGCTCGGTGTTTCACCCGGCCACGGTGGTTTTCCCACCGGCGCTGGCGGTGGCGCAAGCCATTGGTGCCAGTGGCGCGCAACTCATCACCGCCGCTGTGGCAGGTTATGAAGTGGGCATTCGGGTGGGTGAATTTTTGGGTCGATCGCACTACAAAGTGTTCCACACCACGGGCACGGCAGGCACGCTGGCGGCCGCTGCAGCAGTCGGCCATTTGCTGGGGTTGAACCCATCCCAAATGCAACACGCTTTTGGTTCGGCAGGCACACAGTCGGCTGGCTTGTGGGAATTTTTGCGCACCGCCGCAGACTCTAAACAACTGCACACTGCCCACGCTGCCGGTGCTGGTTTGATGGCGGCGTACTTGGCCAAAGATGGCTTCACCGGCGCGGCCCAAATTTTGGAAGGCCCACAAGGCATGGCCGCCGGCATGTCGAGCGATGCCGATGTACGCAAGCTCACAGACAGGCTTGGCAACCGCTGGGCGACGGCTGAAACGTCATTCAAATACCACGCCTCGTGCCGCCACACACACCCGGCGGCTGACGCACTGCTGCAAGTCATGCAAGACAACAAGCTGCAAGCGCCAGACTTGGCGCGCGTGGTCACGCATGTGCACCAAGGCGCGATCGATGTGCTGGGACCGGTGACGAACCCGAGCACCGTGCACCAAAGCAAATTCAGCATGGGCACGGTGCTAGGTCTGGCCGCACGTTTTGGTCATGCCGGCTTGATCGAATTTGACAAGCACTTCAGCGACACGCTGACGGTAGCGTTGCGCAACAAAGTCGAGATGCAGCTAGACGCCGAGGTCGACGCCGCTTACCCACAGCGCTGGATCGGCAAAGTCACTGTCTACACCACCGATGGCCGCGTGTTGCAAGGCCGTGTGGACGAGCCCAAGGGCGACCCCGGCAACACGCTCAGCCGCGACGAGATCACCGCCAAGGCGCTGCGTCTGGCAGCCCACAGTGGTGGTGCCAGCCCTGGCGAAATGCAAGCATCCATCGCACAACTTTGGCAAGTCATCCAGTGGCCGCGCGTCGGCCGCTTGCTAATGGCAACGGTATGACTTCCTCACTGCTGACCGAGGCACGTTCGTTTTTGTTTGTGCCGGGGAACAGGCCCGAGCGCTTTGACAAAGCCTTGGCCAGTCAAGCCGACATGGTGATTGTTGATCTCGAAGATGCGGTGCCAGTCGCCAACAAAGCCGCTGCGCGGACTGCGCTGGCCTTGGCCTGGCAGCATTGGCCAACGGCCCAACGTGCGCGGATGGTGGTGCGCATCAATGCGGCTCAAACTGCCAGCCACCAGGACGATCTGTCGTGGCTGGCAAAAATCACCCCCCTGCCGATCGTGATGGTACCGAAAGCCGAAAAAACCAGCGATCTGACGGGCGTTCAAGAAGCGCTTGGCGGGGCAGCGGTCATCCTGATTCCGATCATTGAATCAGCGGAGGGACTGGCCAACGTCGACGCGCTTGCCCGTAGCCCAAGCGTGCGGCGCTTGGCTTTTGGCAACCTCGACTTTCAGGCTGATCTGGGCATGGCCTGCGGAGCGGATGAAGCCGAGCTGGCGCCGGTTCGCGTCGCCATCGTTGTCGCTTCGCGCCGTGCTGGTTTGGCGGCACCGATGGACGGCGTGACCACCGACACCCAAGACATGAGCCGCGTGCAAGCCGATGCAGCCCGCAGCCTGCGTTTTGGCTTTGGCGCCAAACTATGCATTCATCCGCTGCAAGTGGCGGCAGTGCACGCCGCGTTTGCGCCCACTCTCGCACAAATTGATTGGGCCCAGCGCGTGCTGCAAGCCGAAACCGCAGCTGGGGGTGGGGCCTTCTCGGTTGACGGCCGCATGGTCGACCCGCCGGTGCTCAAACTGGCCCGTCAGTGTCTGGCAATGGCCCGCATAGATTAAGGGATTTACAGGGACCGCCCCAGTCACTCATAATCTATATGCTTAATTTATTATTATTTTGACAATAGACAACCAACGGACCATCATGAAAAAACAACTGAAATCAGTCTTGCTTGGATGCCTGCTGACCTGCGGCCTAGGTCTGGCGCAAGCTCAGACTTACCCGGACAAGCCCATCATTCTGGTGGTGCCGTTCGCCGCCGGAGGCCCGACCGATGTGGTTGCCCGCATGATCGCCATCCCGATGGGCAAGTCCCTCGGGCAAACAGTGCTGGTGGAGAACACTGTCGGCGCCGGTGGCACCATCGCGACGCAACGCGTGGCCCGCGCAGCGCCCAACGGTTACACACTTTTCATTCACCACATGGGCATGGCCACGGCACCTGCTCTTTATAAAAAGCTCAACTTTGACACGCTGAAAGACTTTGAATACATCGGCCAAGTGGTTGACGTGCCGATGACCATGCTGGCGCGCAAAGACTTTCCGGCCAACAACTTTAAAGAGCTGCAGGCTTATCTCAAAGCCAACAAGGAAAAAGTATCGATGGCCAACGCTGGTCTGGGTGCGGTTTCGCATTTGTGCGGCCTGTTGTTCATGACCGCCTTGGACACCACGCTCAATACCATCCCTTACAAGGGCACCGGCCCGGCCATGAACGACTTGCTCGGCGGTCAGGTCGACCTGTTGTGCGACCAGACATCCCAAACAGTTCCGCTCATCAAGGAAAACCGAGTCAAGGTCTATGGTGTGACCACGCTCAAACGACTCGAGGTCTTGCCCAATGTGCCAACGCTTGACGAGCAAGGTTTAAAAGGTTTTGAGGTCAAAGTCTGGCACGGCATGTACGCCCCCAAAGGCACACCGGCACCCGTCATTGACAAGGTCAACGCAGCACTGCGCGTGGCGCTGCAAGACCCGATGATCAAACAACGCTTCAAAGAGCTGAGCTTGGAGGTCCCGACTATGGACAAGGTCACACCGGCTGGTTTGAAGACCCACCTCGAAGCTGAAATTCTGAAGTGGGGCCCGGTGATCCGGAAGGCTGGTATTTACGCCGACTGATCTGTTCAACGCTGAACGCCAAAAGAGCCGCTTTCGAGCGGCTCTTTTTTAATTCAGCCTAGGATCTGGCTACGCAA
This sequence comes from Comamonadaceae bacterium, assembly GCA_947378785.1. GTDB lineage: Bacteria > Pseudomonadota > Gammaproteobacteria > Burkholderiales > Burkholderiaceae_C > Polaromonas. The sequence goes on along the minus strand of CANCLK010000019.1, from coordinate 32,348 downwards.
AGCAATCTGAGATGCAAAGTAACCATGCAGCCACTGCGCATGAACCGGTTTTTGAACCAATGCCGTATGAGTCGGCAAGAGTTCTAGATTGTTGACGTCTGAAGGGTCCACATTCGTCAAACCGACCAGTGCGAGAGCGTCGGCCAAGTGGCTAGAGCGAACGGTACGGAGCAACTCATAGCCATCAACGTTGGGCATGCTGAGGTCTGCGATCAAGACATCTGGCTGAATCGTCTTGAGGTTGATGAGTGCCTTCAAGGCGGAAGTGATCCACACACATTCGATCAATATGCCAGCCTCTTGCCGCACGTTTTGGATAGCGTCAAAAGTCTCATTGCGTTCATCCACCAACAAGATGGTCAGCGGTGAAGCCGGGTCTTTGTGGTTGCCCCCAAACTGGCCAAATCGCTTTTGGTACTCGGCAATAGACTCCATAGAGATGCGCCGGTGTCCGCCGTCGGTCTTCCACGCCTTCAGTTCGTTTTTTTCGACCAAGGCCTGAACCGCTCCAACGGAGAGGCCGAGTTTTTTGGCGGCGACTGAAGTTCCACAGAATTCGGATGGGACCATGTTCAACAACTTTATTTTTTGAGTTGGCTAAAAAATGATATTAATTATGAAAAGATAAAAATGTTGGTAATTATTTTTATCAAGGATCAACTATAACAAATTTAATTAAATCATTTTTAATAACAAATAAAATTGAAACTGGCACTGATCACAGAAAATTACCCATGAAAAAACACGTTGCCCTCACGCTGCTGGTCTTAACCACCTTGGGCGTCTTGAAAGCCCATGTCGACATAGAGCGCCAAGACGGCGGCGTTTTCTTGACCTATCAAGGTAAGAAGCATGATGTCCTAGGCGTTGTCTTGAACCAAGGAAACACCGTGCTGCGACAGTGCCGTGATGTACAACAGATTGACACAAGCAGCCCGTTGGCAAGCCTCGCCCTAGCCGCCATCCAGCACTTCAGCCCGCCAGACTCTCAAAATGCACGCCTGCTGGGATTGCGGCAACAAAACGCATGGCTGTTGGCCGAGCTTGAATTCGCCACGCTCAATCCAGCCGTGGTGCTCCTCCATAGCGCGCAGGAGCGTGTCAGTATTGTTGACGGCGCGATCTGGAGCGGCACCACCGCCCCTTGGACTTCTGCACCCTTCATACGCCGCTACATCCGTGAACGCGCACCCCTGGCGCCACCCGAGCTGATGGACTGTTTTGACCCTGTCGGTGTGTTGTTCAAGTAGCGGGCGATGAAGCCTCAACCGACTTAGTCGACTTAGTCGACTTAACCGGTATCGCCGCCGAGACGCGCTGACAAAACCCGTCAATCTGCGCACCATCAATCCAACGCACCACGGCCACCAGATCTCGGTCCGGGTCCATCCAGACCACACTAGCGCCAGCGCCGATGCAAAAGTAGCTGGCTGCAGAGGCACTGGGACAAACGCCGCGCAGGCGGTTGAGCCAAACCAAGGTGCCGTACCAAGGTGCCATGCTGCAAGGCGTCAGCATCCGGCGCACCCAAGCTTGCGAGACGACCTGCCGGGTGCCGACGCGGCCTTCATCCAGCATCAGTTGTCCGATCAAGGATTGATCAACACTGCCAATAGACAAGCCCGCGCCCCAGTGCGTCCCGCCGGGGACTGACTGCATGCGCTGACCATCGATATTGACCCAACTGTTGTCATAACCCTCCCAGCGCCAACCATCGCTGACGCCAACCGGCTGGGCAATGGCCTCGCGAAAGACATCGGGCAAGGGACGCTTGAACAGGTGCAACAGCGCCAGCCCCAACTGGTTGATGCGAACATCGTTGTATTCCCAAAACGTGCCGGGGGTTTGCAGCGGCCGCGCATCGCCCTTCTGGCCGACATCCTTGGCATCAGGACGCGGTGGCTGGTATTGCAGATGCCGGTAGCGGTCCACCTGATCCGGGATGCCAAAACACTCGCCTTCCCACTCGCTGGTCTGCTGCAGCAACTGCATCCAAGTGATGGACTGGTTGTGTCCAGTGTCAAAACCAATGCCCTTGATTTTTGCGCTGACCGGCTCGTCCAGATCGGGCAGCAGACCCCTGTCGTGGGCAACACCCGCGAGCAGCGCGAGGTAGGTCTTTGCGATTGAAAAAGTCAGATCCGCACGTTGCGGCTCGCCCCACGCGATGACCTGTTGCCCACCCACGCGCACCACGCCTGACACGGGGCCGCGCGGATGCACGGGCCCGAGCAGTCGGTTCCACGGCGGCGGGTCCATGTTGTGAATGCCCCAGTTGTCTTCGTTGTCACGACTCCACGGGGTTTCATGGGCAATTGAAAAATCAACCGCTTTTTGCAGTTGGGCAAGGTCAGTCACAGGTGTTTTCATGGGCTGGTTTCAATCGACAGAGGCGCCGGATGCGGCGACGACTTTGGCCCACTTGTCAGTCTCTTCCACCATCATTTTTCCGAAATCTGCGGGTGTGCCCGCGATAGGGACGCCGCCCAAACCCGCCAAACGCTCTCGCATCTTCGGGTCTGCCAGCGCGCGATTCACTTCGGCGTTGACCTTGTCGATGGCTTCACGCGGTGCCCCTTTGGGCATGCCGATGCCGAACCACGCGGTGGCCTCATAGCCGGGAACGGTGTCGCCCACTGTGGGCAGCGCAGGGAATGAAGGTTCGCGAGCCGCCGAGGTCACGGCGAGGGCGCGGATGCTGCCGCCTTTGATGTGGGGTGCCGAGGAGGGCAGATTGTCAAAGAACACTTGCACCTGCCCGCCGATCAGGTCAGTCAACACCGGTCCGGCGCCTTTGTACGGGATGTGCGTCATGTTGCAACCCGTCATCACTTTGAACAACTCGCCTGACAGGTGCGTGGAGGTGCCGCTTCCCGAGGAGGCCATGTTGACCTTGCCGGGGTTAGCCTTGCAGTAGGCGATGAATTCGGCAACCGTCTTCACCGGCAAGCCATTGGTCACGGCCATCACGTTGGGTGTGCGCACCATGCCCGCGACCGGTGTGATGTCACGAATGACGTTGAACGGCAGCTTCTTGTAAAGCGATGCGTTGATGCCATGGGCAGGATTCACCAACAGCATCGTGTAGCCGTCAGGTGCCGCGTTCACCACCATCTCGGTGCCGATGTTGTTGCCCCCGCCAGGCTTGTTCTCGACGATGAACTGCTGACCCATCTTCTCCGTGAGCCATTGCGCCATGATCCGCGCCAGGACATCCGTCGTGCCCCCCGGCGGATACGGCACAACCCACTTCACAGGACGCGTCGGGTAATCCGCAGCCGAAGCCACACCCATGCCCGTACAAAAGGCGAACAAAACCAAGGCAGCAAATCGGGATAAACGAGTGAAACGTGTCATGAATTTTCCTAATCGGTTGAGTGAATCAATCCAGTCGAAAATGACGAGCCATCACCTCGCGAGCCGTTGTCAATCTGGCATTCATACCCCATGGCCGCGATGGCTGTTCGCATGCTGATGCGGAATCAGGTCCGTGTCAACAGCTTATTTCCTATTCTTTAGGTGCCCCGGAATCCTTCACGATGGCTTCATAGCGTTTGATTTCTGAGACGGAGTACTTGGTGAATTCCTGCACACTGCCGCCAGCAATTTCAGCGCCCATGTCTTGCAGTTTGCTACGGACATCCGGCTTTTGCAGCAGCAAGTTGAATTCCTTGTTGAGCCGGTTCACCACTTCCGCTGGGGCATTGGCTGGCAGCATCAAGCCGTACCAAGCTGAGGCCACCATGGGCACACCAGCTTCTTTGAAGGTGGGCACATTTGGCAACACCAGCAGTCGCTTTTCAGAGGCCACCGCAATTGGACGCAGCAAGCCGCCCTTGATGCTGCCAAGGGAGCCGGTGTCGATCATCATGTCGATGTGCCCCGCCATCAAATCCTGCGCCGCAGGGCCACTGCCTTTGTAAGGCACGTGACGAATGTCAATGCTGGCGGCGGTCCGGAGCTGAGCACCCGCCAGATGTTGCGACCCGCCAATGCCGGCAGACCCATAGGTGTATTTTCCTGGACTGCTGCGCGCGGCATCGACGATGTCTTTCATGGTGTTCCATGTCGACTTGATGGGCACGACCATCACATTGGGAATAGAGCAGAGCAGCACCACCGGCGTGAAATCCTTGATCGGATCAAAGCCCTGCTTGGCGTACAAGTGCGGCCCTGCCGCGTTGGTCGAACTGGTTGCCAGCAGCAGCGTGTAGCCATCGGCCTTTTCTTTGACGAAGGCCTGGGTGCCGATATTGCCGCCAGCGCCGCCCTTGTTTTCGACCACCACGGGGACACCCAACGACTGCGACAGCGATTGGGCCAGTGTCCGACCAATCTGATCAGTCGCACCACCGGGCGCCCAAGGCACCATCAGCTTGATAGGCTTGTCCGGGTAGTCAGCCAGTGCCGCTGTGCAGGGCAAGACACCCAGTGCTAGACACAGCAGCAAGGGACGAAACCCAAAAAATGGTTTAGCGTTTCTCAGCGTCTGCATATCAAAACCCTTTTTGCTTCAAGATCGCATCGACCCAGGCCGATGAATAGCTGCCATCCAATATGGCCGCGATGGTGGTTTGCTCGTCCGCCACCTTGGTTTTGGCTTTCGCCGCTACCGCCAAAGCTTGATGCGGCGCGATGGCGACCACGCCATCAGAATCGCCAACGATGATGTCACCCGGATTGACCTGCATGCCGCCCACACTGATCGGCAGGTTGATGCTGCCGGGGCCATCTTTGTACGGCCCACGTAGACTCACGCCGCGCGACCAGCATGGAAATTGATGCTGCTCGAACGCTTCAAAATCTCGGATTGCCCCGTCGATGACAAAGCCAACAGCGCCACGCACGCGAGCCGAGGTCATCATGATTTCACCCACCAGCGCGCGCGACACATCCGCTTCGCCATCGACCAGCAGCACGTCCCCAGGCTTCAACATATCCAGCGCCTTGTGGATCAACAAGTTGTCACCGGCCCGAACCCGAACTGTGAGCGCGTTGCCACACACCGTCACGGGCGATCGATTGACCGGGTTCAAGCCGGTGGTGCCCGCTAGGCGTCCCATCACATCGCCAATCACTGACGATGGGAGGCCCCGAAGGGCGTCAACACCCTCTTGAAATGTATTTTTTCTTGCTTCAATCACGATGCCATTCGACATGAGGTTCCTTTCATGGGGGTTGTTATTTTGGGGTGGGCGGATCAGTCGACCTTGCCGATTCGCTTGATCGCCGCACTGATGCGTTCCGCATCCTTGTTCAGAAACGCAGCGAAAGCAGGACCATCGCGGTAGTCTATGGGCGATCCAATCTTGCCCATGTACTGAACAAATTCAGGCTCCTGAACCGCCCGGCCAATACCGCGGCGAATCGTTTGCACCAGTGAATCCTCCGCTTTCACCGGCGCAAAAAGACCGACCCACAGGTAGAACTCAACATCCTTGTAACCCAGTTCAATGGCTGTCGGTACATCGGGCAAAAGCTGGTGACGCTTGACGCCGGTGGTGACCAATGCGCGCAACTCCCCAGCCTTGATTTGAGGCGCTAGCACGGCAGGAGCGCCGGCTGTCGCGGCAACCACGCCCCCCAAAACGGCTGTCAAAGCGGGTCCGCCGCCGGAATAGGGGATGTGCCGCAGCTTGATATTGGCAGCGTGAGTGAGCATCTCAATCGGCAGATGAACAGCGCTGTAAGCGCCCGAAGATGAGTACGCAATGGTGTCTGGATTTTTACGGGCGTCGGCTACAAATTCCTCATAGGTCTTCCATGGCGCATTGGCCTTCACCACAAAGACCAGCGGATCAGCCACGACCAGGGCCAGCGGCGCAAAATTGCTGCGGTCGACAGGCGGCGTCCGGCCAAACATGCGCTCGGCTTCAGGCACCGCGATGATGGAAGGATGGGTTGCCAATAATGTGTAGCCGTCAGCGGGTGCTGCCGCAGCGGCTGCCATGCCGACACTCCCGCCAGCCCCCGCCCGGGTGGTGATCACGACAGGTTGTTGCCAGATCTTAAAAAGTGACTGTGCGATAGCGCGGCCGGTTTGATCAACAGCACCGCCTGGCGGAAATGGCACGATGAGATTGACTGGCTTGGTCGGGTAACTCGCCTGCTGAGCCTGAGCCCAACCGGCACAAAGACTGAGCGCCGCGATCAACACCAGGCTGCGCCGAAAAAATAAATTGACTGTTGTCATGTGTGTCTCCTTGATATAAAAAACTCGATGCGTTGAACGGCAGCCCATGTTCACGACATGGCGCTCACGATGCGGTCAGGCGTCAGTGGAAGGTCGCGTACACGCACACCCATGGCGTTGTAAACAGCATTGGCAATCGCTGCAGCAGTTGGCCCCGTCATGCCTTCGCCAACACCCAGAGATTCATGCTCAGGACGATTGATCAGCTCGACCTCGATCTTGGGAACTTCGCTGAACTTCAAAATGGGATAGTCCTCCCAAGTTCTGGAGGTAATGCGAGTCCGATCAAACCGCATCTGCTCCTTCAGAACCCAGCTGGTCGCCTGAACAATCCCGCCCTCAACCTGGTTCAAAACACCGTCCGGATTGATCATGCGTCCGCAATCAACCGCCGCCACCACGCGGACGACGCGAACGGTTTCAGCGATGGCGACCTCGGCGATCACTGCCGCGTAATTACCGATATTTTTGTAGCGGGCAAAGCCGATGCCAATACCCGTCGTCCCATCACCCTGACGCCCTGGCTTCCAGCCTGCTTTGGCCACCACGGCGTGAATCACCGCATGTGCGCGTTCATCGTGGAGATGCCGAAGGCGAAATTCAACAGGGTCGATCTGTGCGGCTGCAGCCAGTTCGTCCATGAACGATTCGATCGCAAAGACATTGACATAGGCGCCCAAGGCACGCAACGCGGAGGTGCGAACGGGCATGGGCGTGATGGCGTGGTTACGCACATTTTTTGTCGGGAAATCGTAATACGGCACGGCATTGCGTTGGCTTCCACCACCCATGGCCAGCGGCATGTCGGTCGCGGCGGGAGGCTCGAACCCTTGGTCAAAATGCCAAGCCGCCAACAGCCCCGGCTCCGGTCGACGTCCTGGCCTGGAAATGTGTCGATTGCCCCAAATTTCTTCTTTCCATTCACTGATGAAACCATCAGCAGAAACCACACCTTCGAGTTTGACCACCATGGCGGGCCCCAAAGGCTCCCAAGCAAACTCATCCTCTCGCATCCACTGCACGCGCAACGGCTCACCCTTCACAGCCTCGGCCAGCAGCACCGCATCAAAGGCGGCGTCATCCGCACCGTTGTGGCCATAACAACCCGCCCCTTCAGCGTGTCGTGCAGTCACCTGATCTGGCGGCAGTTGAAGAATTTTCGCAATTTCGTCACGTAAAGCGTAAATAGATTGACTGTGCGACCAAACCTCCAACTGGCCGTCATGCCACCACGCTAGCGCACACGAAGGCCCGATGGAGGCATGCGCCAAATAAGGACGCGTGAAGGTTGCCGCCAGATGCGTTCCACCCACTTGCTGCGCAGAAGAATCGTCACAAAGAAGTTCATGCTCGGCGGGCTGCGCCATTAAAAAATCCGGCAAGGCATCGACATCTGGCAAATCCGCATCTTCCTGCCATTGGCACTGACCAGCGAGAGCTTTCATGGCTTTGATAGCCTGCTCTTCACGCTCAGCGATCACCCCCAGAAAGCTGCCTTTTCGCACCACCACACGGACACCCGGCATTCCTTTGACTGAGGTATCGTCAAGCGCCACCAAACGCGCTTTGAAAGAAGGGGGACGCACGATCCGACCATGCAACATGCCCGGCAAATCGATGTCTTGTATGAAGGCGGCGCCAGTGACTTTTTTAGCAATGTCTAAGCGCTGCAAGGACTGCCCAACCAAGGTGTAATTTTCGACCGGCTTAGGCCGAACATCTCCTTGGGCAGGCAGAAGTTGGACCTCCGCGGCGAGTTGCCAATAAGACAGGGTTTGATTAGATGCAGGCGCATGAATGACCCCATCCATAATCCGAAGCGAATCGACATCGACCTGAAACTTGCTCGCGGCAAGCTGTAAAAATGCATGACGAATTTCGGCACATGCCTGCCGCATACCCTCGCCACCTTCCTGAATTGATCGACTGCCTGACGTCGATCCTTCGTTCGGACTGACGGACGTATCGACCGGCAAAGTGCGAATACGCGCATATGAAACGTCGAGCTCTTCAGCGGCAATTTGGGCAATTGCAGAAACAATCCCCTGACCGATCTCGACCTTGCCGGAGCGAACCGTGACCGTGCCCTCGGGGTTAAATTGAATCCAGCGATGGAGTTGCGGATTGCTCTGCAGCGTCGGCGGCAATGGGTTGACCAAGCTGCTCACGTCGGTACACCTGCATTTTCATGGCCAGACATTCTCTGCGCAGCCAATTGAATGGCGCGCACAAACCGGTTGTGCGTCCCGCAGCGGCACAAGTTGTCATCCAGAGCCTCTCGAATCTCTGTCTCCGAAGGATCAGGGTTGCGATTCAAAAGAGCCTTCGCACTGATGATGATGCCGCTGACGCAATAGCCACATTGGGCAGCCTGTTCGTCAACAAACGCTTGCTGCAAGACATCCATCGTCGTCAGCGTTCCCAAGCCCTCTATGGTCGTGATGTGCTTGCCTTCAGTGGCCCACAGCTGAATGTCGCAGGAGGCCACCTTTCGACCATCCACCAGCACATTGCACGCGCCGCACTGCCCCAGCCCGCAGCCATAACGCGTGCCCATCAATTTAAGTTCGTTCCGCAGCACATACAGCAGTGGCGTGTCTGGCTCTGCCTGCACCGTGTATGGCTGGCCGTTCACTTGAAGTTTCATGCCACCACTCATATCCCCATTTCCTTGAAGACTTCCTTGGCATTCCGAAAGCTGTCAATGGCAGCCGGTACGCCACAATAAATGGCGGCCTGCAGAAAGACCTCCTGAATATCGTCCTTGCTCAGCCCATTGTTGATAGCGCCACGCACGTGGAGCTTGATCTCGTGCGGGCGGTTCAATGCGGTGAGCATGGCCAAGTTCAACATGCTGCGGGTGCGGCGATCTAGCCCAGGCCGATTCCAGATCTCGTTCCAGCAGTACTCTGTGACCAGCTCCTGCATCGGCCGGTTGAAATCGTCGGCATTTTTCAATGAGCCATCGACGTAGTCGGCCCCCAGAACTTCCCGGCGTGTTGACAGGCCTTTTTCGAATGCTTCTTTGTTCATGCTGTTTTTCTCTTTATTGTTGAGGTTTGCTTCAAATCGTCCATTTGCTTTTCGAGCATGGCCAGGGCGGCCACTTCAGCATTCAGGACATGGGTTTTCGATACTTCCTGCGCCCTTTCGGCGTCCCGGTTTTGAATGCAGGTCAGCAACGCCGATATTTCTTTGATGCTGCTGGGCAGTCGATCAGTTCGCATCAGTGAAGCGCCACGCAAAAGGCTGACACGCGACATCAAACCGCCTAAGATTTCCTGCACCAGTGTGTTGCCTGCCCCTGCGAACAGCACACCATAAAACTCGGCCTTGGCGCTGAGCACATCTGCGCGTGATTTTTTAAGTCCTGCAGCCTGTAGTCGTTTGACGGCACTGGCGAGCCGACCCACCGCCTCATCGCTGGCAAGCCGGGTGAATTCATGGGCCACATAACTTTCAAGCATGCCGCGCAGCGCGTACAACTCGCGTGCTTCAGCAAGCGTGATCGAGGCCACTTCAGGACCACGATGGGGGACTTGAACAATCAGTTTTTCAGCCTCCAGTTTTCGCAGCGCTTCCCGCAAGGATGGCCGACTGACACCCATCGACGCGCACAATTCGCGCTCCACTAATTTTTGGCCTGCCAGCAACTTGCCACTGGTGATAGCGTCACGCAAATGGTTTTCAACCTGCGCACGCAAGGTCTCAGGCTTCAGTTCTGCAAGGGTCAAGCTCATGTCACAAGATTATTTTTTGTATGACAATCTGTCAATTTAGGGTCTTCCACTAGGCGCCAAGTAAAAAGTGCCCCCCCCCCCAGTCTGTTAGTCTCCGAGCACAAGCTCAACCGACAACTCACAAAAATGACTGGTCTGAAGCCCCCACCCCTAACGCCTAAAAAGCCTCGGTTTCGTCGCGTGACAGGCCGCGTCACGCTGGCAGATGTGGCGCGCGTTGCGCAAGTCTCGCAACAAACCATCTCACGGGTGTTGAATACCCCAGAGACGGTGGCATTGCCCACGCGAAGCTTGGTGCTGGCCGCCATCAAACTGTTGAATTACCTGCCTCTGAGTAACTCGGAGCTTGGCCAAAAGAAAATGGTGGCCGTGCTGATACCAGCTATTTCAGGCACTATTTTTGACGCCTTGATCAAGTCGCTCAACGACACACTGGGCGAGCACGACTTCCAGATGGTGATGAACGAAAGTGGTTACGACGATAAGGACGAGGACTTCCTGCTTGAAGAGCTGCTTGAACGACAACCTGACGGCATTGTGTTGGCGCGTTTGCTGAAGTCGGAGACGGCGCTAGAACGACTTCGACAGTCGGGCATACCCGTGGTTGAAGTTTGGGGTACCACGTCAACGCCGATTGACATGCTCTTCGGCTTTTCAAACGAGGCCATTGGAGAAGCCGTCGCTCACTATTTCAAAGCGTTGGGGCGTCAAGCTCCAGGACTCATCTCCGGCGATGACCCACGGACCATCCTGAAATCACATGGCTATTTACAGGCGCTGAAAAAGCTCAACATGTTGCCCGAAAATGTTGAGAAGTCGCCTGTGGCGTGGATGCGATCTCCGACGAATTTGGGTGGTGGTCGCGCCGGATTGGTCCAACTTCTTAAGCAGATTCCAAAACTTGACTGCATTTTTTGCAGCACCGACATGATCGCCATGGGCGTCTTGATCGAGGCCAAAAGTCGCGGCCTGCGAGTGCCAGAAGACCTTGCCGTATTTGGCTTTGGTGACCTGCCGTTTTCGGCAGATACGGACCCACCGCTGTCGACGGTACGTGTCGATGGCGCCGCCATCGGACAACGGGCCGCACAAGCACTCATCGATAGAATCGAAGGTCGACCTGTCGCGCGGCCCATCTTGGACATGGGTTTTAACTTGATCCGTCGCCTCAGCGCCTAAAAGTTGCAGCCAGCATGGCTGCTGGAAAAATGAATGTCTGATTTTTTGAGCCAAGCCCGCGCACTGCTCGGCGATACCCATGTTCTCACCAGCGACCTCGCTGGCTATGCCACCGATTGGCGTGGCAAGTTCACGGGTGTGCCCTTGGCGGTTTGCCGGCCGGCCGACACGCAGCAGGTGGCTGCGCTGGTGACGCTGTGCGCGGCCCACAGCGTGTGCATCGTTCCACAAGGCGGCAACACCAGCATGTGTGGTGGGGCCACGCCAGACAGCAGCGGCCAGCAAATCATCTTGAGCTTGTCTCGATTGAATCGGGTGCGCGACATCTCACCGCTCAACAACACCATGACGGTGGAAGCCGGCTGCGTATTGCAAACATTGCAAGAACTCGCGGCCCAACACGAGCGCTTGTTTCCCCTGTCCCTAGGCGCAGAAGGCTCCTGCCAGATTGGCGGCAACATCGCCACCAATGCCGGCGGCGTGCAGGTGCTGCGCTTCGGCAATACCCGCGACTTGGTCTTGGGCCTAGAAGTGGTGTTGCCCGATGGTCAGGTGTTGAACCTGCTAAAAGCCTTGCGCAAAGACAATACCGGCTACGACCTGAAACACCTGTTCATTGGCTCGGAAGGAACGCTGGGCGTCATCACAGCGGCAGTGCTGAAACTATTCCCTGCACCGCGGTCCAGAGCCGTGGCTTTCGCGGCGTTTCAAACGCCCCAGCAGGCCTTGGAATTGCTCGGCCTGATGCGTGGCGCCATGGGCGACCGCTTCACCGCTTTTGAGTTGATGAGCAATGCCAGCGTGGCCATGGTCCAACGGTATTTTCCAGCATCGCCAGCGCTGTTTGCAATGCCCTACCCATGGCATGTCTTGATGCAAGCCAGCGATGGTGGCGAGCAGTCGGCCCTCGACAACGCTTTTCAGGCCGCACTGGAAACAGCGTTAGAGCACGGCGTCATCGACGATGTGTTGATCGCCACCTCTGAAGCGCAAGCCAAGGAGCTGTGGATGGTGCGCGAAAACATCAGCGAAGCACAGCAGCTTGACGGAGCCAATATCAAGCACGACATCGCCGTCCCGGTCTCCAGCGTCCCGGCCTTCATAGAAGAAGTTCTGCCGCTGCTGCACGCCGCTTATGCAGGTGTTCGCCCCGTTGTGTACGGCCATCTGGGCGACGGCAACCTGCACTTCAACGTCTCAAGCCCAGCCGGCATGAGCACCCCACATTGGCAAGCAGAAACCGACCGAGTCAACGTCATCGTGCTCGACGTCGTGGCCCGCATGCAGGGCTCCTTCAGCGCCGAACATGGGCTGGGACAACTCAAAAATCATGAAATGGCGATGTACAAAACACCGCTTGAAATTGACGTGATGCGCCGCGTTAAAAACGCTCTAGACCCAAAGCTGCTAATGAACCCCGGCAAGTTGCTGCCGAACTGAATCACTCGGCCTTGATGTCGGCCGCTTTGGCGACTTTCTTCCAGCGCTCAATTTCAGCAGCAATGAAGATCGCGAACTCAGCCGACTTCATCGGTGCAGGTTCCGCACCTTCACGCAGAAAAAATTCCTTCATCTGCGGTGATTCGATGATCTTGTTGATCTCGGCGTTGAGCCGGTCGACGATGGGCTGCGGTGTGCCGGCGGCCGCTAGGACACCCCACCAGAGTTCAGACGCGCTGCCTTTGTAGCCCGATTGCTCAAGTGACGGCAACTCGGGAGCCACCGGTGATCGCGTCGCGGTCGTCACGGCCAGCGCGCGGACCCGGCCGCTTTTGACCTGAGAGAGGATGGAAGGTGCGCTGGCCACGAGAATATCAATCTGGCCGCCGAGCAAGTCATTCGTCGCCGGGCCCATGCCCTTGTAAGGAACGTGAACGATCTTGATACCCGCGGCATCTGAAAACAGCTCCGTCGAAAAATGATTGATGCTGCCAGAACCCGATGTGCCGTAGTTCAGCTTGCCCGGATTGGCTTTGGCATAGGCCACGAGATCGCCAATGGTCTTGAAAGGGGATGCCACCGGCACCGTCACCAACAGCGGACCTTTGGCCAGCATGGCCACGGGTTTGAAGCTTTTCACAGCGTCGTATTGCAGGTTGCTGCGAATAGCCGCGCCGGTGGTGAAGGTCGACGACAAAACGACCAGCGAATACCCGTCAGGCGGCGACTTGGCCACAAAGGCATTGGCGATCACACCGCCTCCGGCCGCTTTGTTTTCCACCAGCACTGGCTGTCCTAAGGCCTCCAGCAACAGCTTGCCGATGGCACGGGCGAATGTGTCGTTGGATCCGCCGGGGGCGCTGCCCACCACCAACGTGATCGGTTTGGCGGGCCAAGCCGACGTTTGACCATGACTCAGAAGGGGTACGCAAAGCACCACCAAAGCCATCAGGGCATGTCGTTTCATCAGCATCATGTCTACCTTTTATGTGTCATCGGAGTATCGCAAAACACATGCAGTGGGTCGATTCTGAAAATATTCATCTATAGAGGGTTCATTTTTTAGCCTGGAAGTGGCAGACTTGCCGCCTATGAGAAGCAAGCTATTTGTCCCAGGGTCCAGGCCCGAACTTTTTTCCAAAGCCCTCACCAGTGAGGCCGATGCCTTGTCTTTCGATCTGGAGGATTCCGTGGCGCCCGCACGCAAAGAAGAAGCGCGCGTGGCACTGCGCGATTTTTTTCGATCAGGTGCGCTCGCTGGCTGCAGCAAGACCATCATTGTCCGCATCAATGCATCTGACACGCCATTTTTTGCAGCCGACATTCAGGCCATGGCGCAGTCTGGCGTTCACATGCTGAACTTGCCAAAGCCGCGAGATGCCAGCGATGTTCGCCAAACATCACAGGCCATCGGCAAGGCGCAGATCGACAACAAGGTGAGCGGAACCATCGGTCTGCTGCTGAACATTGAAACGCCAACCGCGTTGCGCACCGCGCACGAACTGGCACTGGCCGATCCACGGGTTGTCGGCCTGCAACTCGGGCTCGGCGATTTGTTTGAACCGCTCAGCATCGCTCGCAGAGACACCGCAGCCATTCAGCAAGCGATGTTTGCAGTGCGTATGGCGGCGGGTGAAGCTGGCGTGTTTGCCTACGATGCAGCGTTTGCTGACATCGCCGATGAAGCCGGTTTTATAGCTGAGGCACAACAAGCGCGCAGACTCGGCTTCCTTGGCAAGAGCTGCATTCATCCCAAGCAAGTCGCGCTGGCAAACGCCGCCTTCCGCCCAAGTGACGATGAGATTGCACACGCCCAGCGCGTCGTGGCAGCGGCTCACAGCGCAAGCACACAAAATATCGGCGCTTACGTCGTTGACGGCAAGATGATCGATGCACCCTTTTTACGACGTGCCGAAGCTATTCTTGTCATTGCCGCCCGGCTTGGCCTCACTGCTTAAAACATCTTTAAAAAGACAGCCATGAATTCATCGAAGGCATCAGCCTTGCCTGCGCGCACCGGCAGCACCGGACCGCTGAGCGGCTTGCGAGTCTTGGACTTGAGCGCCTACATTGCCGGGCCCTATGGCTGCGCCTTGTTAGCCGATCAAGGTGCAGAAGTCATCAAAATCGAGCCGCCCATGGGTGACAACTTACGCAAATATCCATCCACGCTGGAGACGGAAAGTCGGGCCTTTCTAGGCGTGAATCGCAGCAAGCTCGGCGTCGTGCTGGACCTCAAAAAACCAGAAGACCTGGACGCCTTGTTGGCGCTGGTGCGCACAGCCGACGTGTTGGTGCACAACTTTCGTCCCAGTGTGGCACCGCGCCTAGGGATCAGCTACGAGCAACTCAAGTTGATCAACCCGCGCCTGATTTATTGCGCTGTCAGCGGCTATGGTGAGACCGGCCCACTGAGTGAAAAAGCCGGTTACGACCAAGTGCTCCAGTCCATGACCGGCATCTGCACGCTGCAGGGCAAGGCTGATGGACCGCCAGAAATCGTTTACGGATCGGTGGTCGACTATTACGCGGCGGCCTTAGTGGCTGCAGGCGTTTCGTCGGCGCTGTATGAGCGCGAGCGCAGCGGCGTTGGCCAGCATGTGGGCGTCTCGTTGCTGCGCAGCGCATTGGCCATGCAGTCGGCGCGACTGATCTGGGCTGAAGACGAGCCGCGTGACATCGGGCGCGACATGCGATCTGGCGGCATCACGGGCCTGCACCCGACGCGTGAAGGTCATCTCTACATCTCTGCCAACACGCCGCATTTTTGGCGTGCCCTGTGCGTCAAAATCGGCCTGCCCGAGCTGGCCCAAGACGAACGCTATGACAGCGTGCGCAAACGCGCACAACACCAAAGCCACATCTTGCCGCTTCTACACAAGGCGCTTGCAGTGCGCAGTGCACTCGAATGGGAAGCCATCTTTGGTGAAGAAGTCCCCTGTGCCGCTGCGCGATCTGTCGAAGACATGTTTGACAATCCGCAGGTCTTGGCACAAGGCCTGATGACCGACTATGAACACCCCGTTGTCGGGCGTTACCGCGGCTTCACAGCACCGGTTGAATTCAGTCGAACACCCGGACCCACACCTTTCGCCGCACCAACATTGGGCCAACACTCCAACCTCATACGCGCTGAGGCACAGCGCCACGCCAACATCATCAAACCGGGTGGTTGTGATTCGCACATTCACATTTACGATGCGCGCTTCGCGCCGCTAGCCGGACGGCAGTTGCTCAGCGGCACCACGGTGCAAGACTACCAACGTGACATACAACACGTGCTGGGCACACAGCGCACGGTGATCGTCACGCCGACGGTTTATGGCACGGACAACCGCGCCACGCTGGACGCTATCGCGCAGCTGGGCATTGCCCACGCGCGCGGTGTGGCGGTGCTGCACCCCAACGTCAGCGATGAAGAACTGCATACGCTGCACGCCGGTGGCATTCGGGGCATCCGCTTTACCTTGTTTGACCCTGCCACATCCGTCACGTCGTTCGACATGATCGAGCCCTTGGCAGAGCGTGTTCACGCTCTGGGATGGCATGTACAGCTGCATTTGCGGGCCGAACAGATCGTGTCGCACGCCGCCTTGATTGAACGCCTGCCCTGCGTGCTGGTGTTCGACCACATGGCGCGCTTGCCGACACCAGACGGTGGCCTGAATCAAGCCGCCTTCGACATCGTCAAACAACGGCTAGACCGCCGCAACACCTGGGTCAAACTGTCAGGCGCTTACTTGGACGCACGCGGCCCGCACTACGAAGGCAGCTTCACCGCCGCACAGGCCTTGGTCCAAGCAGCCCCCGACCGCATGGTGTGGGGCAGTGACTGGCCACACCCGACCGAAAAACAGCAACGCCCCGATGACGTGGCCTTGTTTGCACTGCTCTCACATTGGGTGCCTGATGCAGCCGTTCGGCAGCAGATTTTGGTCGATAACCCCAATGCGCTTTACGGCTTTGACGCGCTATAAATACAAGCAAGGAGACAACATGAAGTCAACACAACCATCCCGCAGAGATGCCTTGGTGGCCCTTGCCGCCGCAGGCCTGGCCGCACCGTTTTCAGCGCAGGCGCAGGCCTATCCGTCAAAACCAATTCGGGTCGTCGTGCCCTACTCTGCCGGCGGTGGCGCTGACAATTCAGCGCGCCTTTTCTCGCAGGCCATGAGCCAGATCCTAGGTCAAAATTTTGTCGCTGAAAACCGACCCGGCGCCAGCGGCATCGTGGCGGCCACGCTGGTCACCCAAGCGCCGCCCGACGGCTACACCGTGCTGTTTGATGCGTTTGCGTCAGCGGTGAACGCCGTGTCACGCAAGCTCCCCTACAGCTTCACCAAAGACCTGATTCCGGTCAGCCAGGCGGTAGACGCGCCCAGTGTGATGGTGGTGTCCAGTGCGTCACCCTTCACCTCCGTCAAGGGCTTTGTAGAGCATGCCAAGGCCAACCCCGGGAAAATTTCGTACGCTTCTTATGGTGCGGGTGGGGCGGCCCATTTGGCCGGGGAACTGCTGAAAAATCAGACCGGCATCGACATGGTGCACGTGCCGTACAAAGGGGGTGCCCCGGCCATGACCGACCTCATCGGCGGTCAGGTCAACACCTACTTCGCCAACAGCTCGTCCGCGCTGGGTCACATCAAATCAGGCCGACTCAGGCCACTCGCCGTGACGTCTGCAGAGCGCGTTCCGGCACTGCCGGATGTTCCCACCTTCACCGAGCTCGGCTACAAAGACTTTGTCATCATCGAATGGAACGGCTTTTTTCTGCCGGGCGGCACACCCGCAGCCATCGTTGAAAAACTCTCGCAGGCCTGCCAACAGGCGGCGCAATCACCGGACGTTCGCCAGCGCTTAGCCGCCGTGGGGCTGACGCCGGTCGGCAACTCCCCCGAGGCCTTTCAGAAATTTCTGGCCGGGCAGATGAAAAAGTGGGCTGATTTGATTGCCGCCAACAAAATTGTGCTGGGGGACTGATGACATGACCGCTTATTGAAAGATGTGGCTCAGAGCTTGCGAATTCGCTTCACGTCAATTTTGAACGAGTTCCAGTCTTTGTCGACCTCGCCAAAAATTTCAACGCGGTCTGTGGCAGAGATGGTTTGACCTGCCCATCGGCGATTGTCGATCTCTACTTCTATGGTGCCACTGGCATCCTTGAAGATGTAGTTTTCACCACCGATGTGGCTTTGAATCGTGCCTTGCAAAGTAACCTTGGCATCATCTTTCAAGGATTTTGCGTGCTCGACAGTGAACACATTTAACGGACCTGTAAAGCCACCCGGTCCGTTACTGACACCGGCGGCGTAGCCGCCAGAAGCTTGCGCAAAGGCTGCGCCCGCCAACAAAACACCAGCAAAAAAGGCGGCGATGATTTTCATACAGTGGTCCTAAGAATTTACATAAAAACGGCATTGAACAAGGCCGCCTGCGGGAATGACAGTAACACGTAACGACTGGTTTTTCTCAGCTCATCATCAGTGTGCCCATGGAGACTCGTGCCGTCAGCCTCGCTTCAAATAGACCTTCACGAAACTGCTTTTGAGCTCATCGCCCTTAGCGGGAAGTTGATCACTTTTAGAGTCATTGGCCAAAGTCAAAAGCGCGTCCAGATGGCGCCGAATAGTCTGAATTTCTGCATCGTTGGCCTCAGCCTCAACAACTTTTAATATCTCACTGATCGGTGTGTAAAGCTCAATCACCTTGCTTGAATTTTTGGCATTGGCAGCATCCAGTGCCAGTTCCATCGCATCATGCAAATCAACCAATGCGATCGCCAGCATGGAGAAACCATTGCGCTTGAACATCTCCTGAAAAACAGGCCGGATTTTTTCGAGATCAAGATGCGCCGTGTGCAGATCGCCGGTGCGCACCAGTCCTTCGACTCTCTGAAGCATGTCTTCTACGCGCACCCAGTCCGCGTTGAACTGGGCCTGAAACTGCGCATACGCCGGCAACAGCTTGTGATAGTTGGCCACAGCTTTTTCACGCTCATTTTTCCGCGTAAAAAAAGTGCCTGTGTCTAGAAGTTATTCATGGCATTGAAGTCGACAGCAGCACGGCACCAGCCACATAGGCCAAGAGTAGCCAAAGACCGCCGAGCCAGAAAAATGCAAGCTCTAGACGAACAACACCAAATAGCGCTCGAAGCAGTCGATCCACGGTATTTATATTGCGCTTGATGCATCTCTGAAAATTGTTAAACACGACAAAAGACAGATCCACGTCTTAATCACAAACCACAATTGGAGTGTTTGAGTTCGCACAGCCTTCAAAATTGATGTGCATCAAAATTTATTGTAAAAACTCTGTGTGCTACTCAATGCATTTGATCAGCTTGGATAACCAGCATAATTTCCCAAGTTGTAGGCGCCCAAAAGTTTACTTTTTCACGTCAGGAAATCTCATGCTGTTGACACGCGCACGATCGTTCTTACCCTTGCTTCTTGGTCTTTTATGGATGGGTTCAGCCATGGCTATCGAGGAACCAAAATACAAAGTTTTGTTTAACGACGGTTCGATGGAGGTTAGGCGCTACGAGCCTTTACTGATGGCGGAGGTACTGGTAGAGGGGGATATGGATGAAGCATCCACCAAAGGTTTTAGACTCATTGCGGACTATATTTTTGGCAACAACGAGAACCCGGACAACACAGTTTCTGCAAAAATTGCAATGACAGCCCCGGTCACCGTCGTACCAGAATCATCCAAAATTTCGATGACGGCTCCCGTGACGGTCGCGCCTCAATCAGTTCAACCAGACGTGGGAAGCACCAGCACGTGGCGGGTGCACTTTGTCATGCCCAGCCAGTACTCGCTGAGCACCATACCCAAGCCCAAAAATAAGGCCGTGAGCCTGCGGGAGGTGCCTGAAAAATATTTCGTCGTACTGAAATATTCGGGCTTCAACACGGCCTCAAAAGTCCAACGATTGAGCGATGAAGCACTTGTCTGGACCCGTACAAAAGGGCTCAAAACCCTTGGACTTCCACAGCTCGCTAGATATGACCCGCCATGGACGCTGCCCATGTTTCGACGCAACGAAATCATGGTGGAGATTTCAGCGCCGTGATAGGTTAAAAGTCTGACCCAGTTCAGGCACATCCACCGCCCATTTTTTCTCAGCCCTCAAAAGCTGAGCGAAGTTATTAGCGGCCGCAGCCTCGCCATGAACCACGAAGGTGCGCGTCGGTGGTTTCACAAAACCGCCCGCCCAGTTCATCAATGCTTGCTGATCCGCATGCGCTGAAAAGCCGCCCAGCGTATGAATAGAAGCCCGGACTTTGACCTCTTCGCCAAAAATACGCACGACCTTTTCCCCGTCCACCAAGCGCCGGCCTAGCGTTCCACCAGCCTGATAACCGGTGATCAACACACTGCACTCTGGACGTGCCAAGTTATGCCGAAGGTGGTGCTTGATGCGGCCAGCATCACACATACCACTGGCAGAAATGATGATCGCGCCTGACCGTATCTGGTTCAGCGCCATTGACTCGGCAACGTCAGCCACAAAATGCAGCTTCGGTATATTTTTTCCCTTTGCCTGCCACTCTGTGATGCGATGTGCCTCGGCATCGAACAATTCAAAATGCTTTTGCGTGATCTTGGTCACGGCCGAAGCCATCGGCGAATCAACATAAATATTCAGATCTTTGAGACGGCCTTGCTCTGTGAGTTGGTGCAGGTGGTAAATCAGTTCTTGCGTACGCCCAACCGCAAAGGCCGGAACAATGACATTGCCTTTGCGCCGGTGCAAGGTCTGCTCAATGACTACGGCCAGCTCATCGAGCGTGGCGGGCATGTCTTTGTGGTTGCGGTCGCCGTAGGTGGACTCCATCAGCAAAACGTCGGCTTCTTCGATGCGACTCGGGTCGCGAAGAATCGGCCGCCCTGGCTGCCCAACGTCACCCGACGCCACCAGCTTGCAGGTCTGCTGACCTTCGGTGAGCCATATCTCAATCATGGCGGAGCCCAAGATGTGACCTGCATCCCGATAGCAGCAAGCCACCGAAGGATGCGGTGAAAAGCGCTCGTCGTAATCGATAGGCTCGAGTTGTTTCAGGCAGTCTTTGGCATCCTGCACGGTGTAGATAGGCGGCAGTGCATTCGGACGCTTACGACGCTGCGAACGCTCAGCCTCCGACTCTTGAATATGACCGCTGTCGGGCAACATCACCCCCAACAAATCGACCGTGGCGCGGGTGCTGTAAATGGGTCCGCTGAATCCCTGAAGCGCCAATTTTGGCAACAAACCGCTGTGGTCAATATGGGCATGGGTCAGCAGCACAAAGTCAATCGAGCGCGGATCGAAAGCAAACGGCTGATGGTTGCGAACAGTGGCGTCACGCCCACCTTGCACCATGCCGCAATCAATCAAAAATCGACAACTGTCCAACTCGACGAGATAACAGGAACCGGTCACTTCACGTGCCGCGCCTAAAAAAGTGAGTTGCATGGTTGGCCCAGTGTTGAGCGCTCATCCTAGGCTTTGACGCTTGATGAGGGTTGATGCAGATCAAACTGCATCACATCAGCCATAGGGGCATCACCTTTCGGTGTGTGTGAAAAAAGTGGATCGCCGGTTTAATAGGCTGAATTTATTTTTTTGAGGAATAGTCCGTGAAACTGAACGCCAACTGGGCAGAACGCTGTGTCGTGGGCAGTACGCAATTGCCTTGGCTGCCTTCACCCTCAGCACAAGTGCATCGCAAGCTGTTGGAGCGCAACGGGGGTGAAGTTGCCCGCGCTACTTCAATCGTGCGTTACGAACCAGGCGCTAAATTCAATCAGCATCAACATGAATTGGGTGAAGAAATTCTGGTGTTGGAAGGCATCTTCAGCGACGAAAGCGGTGACTATGGGCCAGGCACTTACATCAAGAATCCGCCCGGGTCCAGTCACTCACCGTTCTCTGAACTAGGCTGCACCATTTTCGTGAAATTGCGCTACATGGACCCCTTGGATCTTGAACGGGTAGTGGTCGATACCCGGCAAGCCGCGTGGTTTCCCGGCATGGCGGAAGGTTTAACGGTTCTACCCTTGACAGCATTTGAAACGCAGCACACGGCCATGGTCCGATGGGCACCTGGCACTTTTTTCAATCCTCATCGGCACCACGGTGGCGAAGAGATTTTTGTCGTTGATGGTGTGTTTTCAGATGAGCACGGCAACTACCCAAAGGGCAGCTGGCTACGCAGTCCACACCTTAGTCAACACCAACCCTTCAGTCGTGAAGGCTGCCTTATCTTGGTCAAGACGGGTCACCTCTTACAACCGAACTGACAGGCTCAGCGACCACCCTCGCCGACCAATGCATAAGGTGCCCAGTAAGCCGGATGAGAGAAACGGGACACCTTCATCGTGTCCAACATGGCTTGCCGCAACGCTTCGGCACGCCGAATCCCTGTATCGCCCTTGTAAGCGGCAAACGTTTTGGTTGTCAGCAGCATGGCGCTTTCGCTTTCAACCGACCAATGCGTGACCAACAAACTGCGACTGCCCGCATAGAAAAATCCACGCGCCAAACCTGTCAACGCCTCCCCTGCACGGCCGTCAGCACCCGCTGTATTGCAGGCGGACAGTACCACCCAATCGGCATTCAGTTTGAGCGACAGCACATCCTCCAACGTGAGCAACGGTGAATCCGTTGGATTCTGCGTAGCGGCCATCGCCAACGCTGGCTGGTTCAAATTTGGAAGGTCACCTGCCAGCAATCCATGGGTCGCAAATACGACCACCTGCTTGCGGGCGAGTAGTCCCGAGGCACTGCTGTTGAGCACCGACACACGCGTTGCCTGCGCGCCCAAAATCACATCGAGTTCTGAGTTCGCCGACATGATTTTGGCCAACTGCAGGACCTCATCACGCGTCTCGGGCAAGGGGGGCAACTTGCTGTAGGTCACGTAGGTGTCTGGGTCTAGCACATTACGAGGCGTCAGGTCGGCCGAACGCAGGCTAGTTGCACCACGCACTGCCGAAGACTCCGTCGTCGGCATGACATCTTTGGCCACCGCCTTCACATCAAATGCTGGGTCGCCCCAAGCCATCAACGGTTGGGTGCCACTCGGCACCTTGCCCAACTTTTTGAGAGATAACCACCCGTTGGCCGTTGGCACATAGCTGACCGCAATGTCTTTGACGAGCCATGGCGCTTGCGCGGCATCACGACCGTTGAAAGGTGTGCGCGTCAGGACCGCCATAGGTAGTTTGGCCAAGGCTCCTGAGCCCACCACAACCAAGTGTTTTTTATCTTTCAGAGACGCTTCAAAAGGACTGAGGAATTGTGTGTACAACTGATGCGCACCCGCGTAGTTGAAGACAGGCGCACGACCGCCGAGTTCGGCCACGTCAAGTGTTTTTCGAATTTGATCGACGATGGCATTCGTCTGTTTTTCGGCCATCTCCGAAATATGGAAATTAACACTTCCTTTGGAGTCAATAGACCATAGAAAAGTTTTGTCTTCCATGGGCAGGACACTGACGAACAATTCATCGGATTTGAGCTGCTCCGCTATGTCACTTGGGCGTGGCGATCGCGGTTGGATCAACTGGAAATATTCAGGGTAGTTCTTGCTTATGTGAGCCCTGTAACCTTTGCGTGCGGCTTCGAGCTCGCGCATTCGAGCACGCATTTGGACGACCACTTGAGCATTGCGCTTTTTGTCATCTTCACCCGCCTGACTGGTGATGTATCCCGTCAAGGTGGCAATTTCATTTTTGGCGTCTTGTTCTTGACGGATGACCTCTGACAAACCTGGGATGCTGACGCCAGAGCGAACCGCGGCATCGGACAAGGCCTGCTGCACTGACGATGCGCTTAATTGATCTGCTATTTGGAAAAGGATCTCAGCATCTTGACGGTTGGTTTGCGCCGTCATCGCTAATAAGGCCATGTAGCTTTGGAAAATGAATTTCTTAGTCTTGAGCTGAAAGGCGTTTTCCACAAAATCCCCAGACAGCGAATCGGGAGACGTGATGTTTGCCATGGCCGTGTCAAACTCCACACGCGCTTCGGCCGGTAAGTTGTTGCGCCACAGTGCAACGGCATACATGCCGCGAAGTGACGCCGTGTGGTAATGGCTTTCACCAAAGTTATCGATATGCCACTTTAAGCTGCCACGCAATACTTTTAAGGCCTCTTCATGACGACCATTTTTGAGATAAATGTAGGAACGAACAACAGCCCGATTGGCCAGTGCTGGAGACGCATTGAAGCGCTGTTGTTGCCTGTCCATTTCATCCAAATTAAGCAATGCTTTAGGCCAGTCATCTTGACCAGCTAAAGCGATATTGGCCCGAAATTGACTAAACAACCAGCGAGGTGACCCTTTTTGGTAGCCTTGGGCCAGTGAAATTTTTTCACTGCGTTCAGCAAAAGGGAGCGCCTCCTTGTATTGACCTGTCACGATGTACAAGTCTGCAACACGGTTGTAAAAACCGGCCATTTGATTTTCGGTGAACCCCTGCGCTTTGGCTAGTTTGAACGTTTCTCTAAGCGTCCACTCTGCATCTGAATACAGCCCCGCGGCCATTTGCTGCGTCGCCAGCTCGACCATGGCGAACAACACACTCACCTGCCCATAGGTGCGCAACGATCCCTCGGATCCCAAACTGGTTAAACCCAAAACCAACTGACCTTTTTCTGCGGCGAGCTTTGCGGCTTGAATGCCCTCCGCCCACTTTCCTGTGCGCATGAGATACCGAGATTTGACAACATGAAACTCCATCTCCGCTCGAGAAATATGGATCGCAGCATCGCCTCGAACTGGAATTTTTCCGAAATCAAAGCGAATAATCTTTTCAGCTTCGTCGATAAGCTGCAAGGCCTGTTTGAGGTTGCTGTCGTCTAGATAATTCCTCGCCACGATGACTCGAAGCCTGACGGCGCTGGGCGGCCACTTGACTTCGCTGATCAACTCCTTGCCCAATCGATACGATTCAGACTTCCTTTCGGTATCCGAAAGGACGATCATCAAACTCCATTTTCCATTGACAGGGTCAACCAGCAGCCAATCCCTGGCGTTGCGTTCGCGGCTGACAATGTCACCTAGCCGAAAGGCCGCCAGATCTTTTTGTCTGAAGAGGGCGGCCTTTTTAATATTGAGCGTATCCGGATCGATGGGGGCTTCCAAGACTTGGCGCAAGCGGACCGTCTCCTCCGCTGATAAAACCGCGGCTTCTGCGTCGTCTCCGATTTGGGCTTGGGCACACGGGGAGAAAAGTGACAGTGAGCACAGCAGCACAAGGCAAGCTCTGCGTGCAAACGGTAAGAAAAATTTCATTTTTATCTTCCGAAATCTACCGGCAAAATCAGTGCTTGATACATCTGGATCTATTCCACTTCGACTCGAAACTCGCGCTCTGCAACACGCTGCTTTTCATCCGTGACCTGCATCGTCATGCGGTGCTTGCCAGCTGGGATTTGAGCGCTCTCTAATGCGAAGCCATCCTTTGTCACTTTGACAAATTTTGTGATGCGGCTGGTGATATCAATCTTGAAAGTCCCATACAACACCTTGAATGTGCTGGGATCAATCGGCGCATCCAACTGGCCTTTGAAGAGCACCGATATCGCAAAAGGTGCTTTGACTTTCATGTCAGCCACCGCCTCAGGTTTGACGATATCAATTTGGGGCATCATTGCGCGCGGTCGCAATGCGGCTTGCTCGTTGAAGCCCTCCTCACCTTTGAACTCGCGGGCTTCCGCTGGCGTCACCAACCAGCCATCGGGCACCGCCTGTAAAGATGCAGGCATTTGAGCCATCGCCGGCAACGCAAAAAACCAGCAAGCACTGAGCATTAATCGACAGTTAAGAAATTTCATTTTGTCTCCTCAATCGCCAACATGGCTGCGCCATAGGCGTCTGAACACAAGGGGTTATTGCGTCGCGTCACGACGTTCAGACACGACTGATTGACCACCAGCTGGGAGGTTGTCATCAGAGCACCCAACTTCGCACGACCTTGCGCATCGTTGAATGAACTGACGAAGGGGCCTGCCTTGTTAGCCGCCAGTGTTGTCAAATCTCGCGGGGCATCTGCCACCATCACCAGCAAGTTGTCAGTGCCCACTGGCCCTGCCGCCTTGACGCGCCAATTAGGGCGCGGCAATTGAATTTTTTGACCCACTTCAATTTTGTTGTTTTGATCAAGATCGTTGGGGAACAACAAATAAAGTGCCTTGTTGTCCGAGCCAGCGAGGGCGACATACACATAGCCAGCGCGGTCAGACTGGACTGAAAAATCGAGAACGTCCTGCCCGATCTTGAGCTTGTCCTTCCCAGCGGACACTTGCACGCGGCGCTTGGCATCGCGCTGATCAAACATTTGAAGCAACGCTTTTTCGCCCGTCAATGCAGGGGGAGCCAACGCCACGGGTGCGACTGCTGCTGGTGCAGCGGTCGCTAAGGCGACAGGCGTAGAGACTGCCACTGCGCTGGGCTGACTGAACCAAGCGGGTACAAAAGCGGCATTGCCATTGAGAACCAAGTTGTGTGGCTTGTAATTCACGTCATTGGCCATGCGCTTGTTGATCTTGACTTGCGCGCACTGCCTGATTTCATCCATGCTGATGGCCCCAGAATTATCCAAATCGACCGCATCGCGCAGCATGCAGTCACGCATGAACTGCGTGGCCAAGCCACCCTTTTGTTCATCGTCGAAACTGATCTCGTTGTCCCGTGAAGCGCTGACATGGATGATGTCCTGAGGCAACGCACCTGTGGCTGTTGCTTCGACCAAAAGATTGCGTGTCTTGACGTTCACCGGGCGACCACATTCTTCGGTGATGCTGGCAAACTTGGGCCGCAACAAGCCATCGTCATTCAGGTTCAGAACGCCTCGCGTACGAACTGACGTTGCGGCCTGCGCTAATCCGCCCGAGTGACAGGCGTCGTACATCACAAATAATTTATCCGTCTTGTTGGTGATGGTCTTGAGCATGTCGGCCATCTCATGGTTGGTGATCATGCCGCTGCTGCCGCCGTCATAAGCCAGCAGGGCTTCTACACAGCCCCCAGCAACCGGATCGTTGTAACGCGTGCCATGACCGGAGTAGTGAATAAATACCCGATCGCCCTCCTGAACCTGAGCTGTCAATTCTTTCAGCGCAGCACGAATGCTGTTGCCAGTGGCCTGCTCGTCTTGCAAATAACGAATATTGCTGGCCGGGACCTGCATGGCTTGTGCCATTTGTGTTGCGGATTCTTTGTCAATGCGGGCACCCGGCAATGGCGGCGTGGCGGCATCCGCATAGCGACTGATGCCAATAATCAGCGCATGGCGATTGACCCGTGGCGGCATGCTTCGAACGCCCAAAGTCAAAGCCGTGTTCCCAGCCGCTTCTCGGCCACTGACAAGCCTAGACACATTCGATGCGCCCGTTTGCCAGTTCACGCTACTGGCACGAACCCAGCCGGTAATTTTCGGGCTGGCCTTATCCGGATTCGTTCCCGCCTCGACTAGGGTCCAACCACCCTCCGCGCTGAGAAGTCGCAAAGAAACGCCTGCGGCCAGACTGGATAAAACTGTGGCTGAGCCTAGCTTGTCAGCCCGGAGCTCGGTGGCACGCACGGTCGTCAAGATCTGCCCCGGTACGGCCGTCTGCGCAAGCACCTCAAGCGTCAAGAGCAGACTCGCCAAGGCACCGAAAAAATTCCTAGGACGTTTTAAATTCAAGCTGAATGTCATCTGTTTACCTTTTATGAATGTGGCATCAGTTTTTTTTGAAGGCATGCCAAGTCGACAACACACCATCAGCCAACTGCTCACGGGTGACGCACGCTTGTGACCTGTCCGGATCGCCACAACGGCTCGCGAGTCGCTGCAGCACCGGCTGAAGCACGGGTTGAACTGCCGTCAAAACTGTTTGTGGGCCGACGACGGCCGCAAAACGCGCCAGCTCAGGCCATCGCGGCGTTGCAAGCCCAGCCTCGTTGAAGTCGCAAACCACCACGCGACAGTCAGGCGCGTAACGCTCCACGGCGTCAATGAGGCGATCGAGCGGGCCCTCTAACCAAGCGTCTTGCCGAGCCAAGGGCCAAATGCCTAGCGATGGCCCAAAGGCTGGCGCAGAGCACCAGTAATTTCGGCGCAGCGTATTCCAATAGCGCAACAACGCCAAAAAAAGCAAGGCCAAACCAGCGGCCAAATGAAGGTCTACGAACATCGGCGAGCCGTTCAAACTCAAGTAACTCATGCCCAGCAAGGCCGCCGGCAACACCAGTAAAGCGGGGGCCAGCGAAGCAATGCTTTTGAGCTGCCCCCAAACCGCCAAGCCCACACAAAGAGCCACTGCAAAAAAAGCTTGAAGCCATCGCGGCAGCTCAGCCAAGTGACGTTGATTCAACAAGTTATCCAATGCGGCTGCCAGCGAATCGACGCCGGCCTGCATGCTGGATAAGGGGGTCGCATGGATGTCATGCAAGCTAGGGGCCGTCGCACCCACGATGACAATTTTTCCGGCAAAGCTGGGGACCGATGCCAATGGTTGTCCACTGTCAGCTTGGTCGAATACATCGGCAAAAGAAACATGGGGATAGGCGGGTCCCTCACGTCGCCATGCAATCAACTCATCAAGGTCGCCCAAAAAAGAGCTTCCGAATTTAGCCAGGTAAGCGTCGTAAGCGAGAGGATCCAACGCGCGCAACACACTCAGTGGCAGCGATTGAATCGCACTGCCGTCCGCCAACGGTTCCAGGTAGCGGTAGCGCCGAAGCACACCATCGTCATCCACGTAGCCGTTATTGAAGCCCAAACGGCTCGCCGCCACAGCAGGGAGCGCGGGCGGGATGAGCGCCACAGTGGCAGACCCTGAAGCCAGCATCTGAGCAGGTGCCACCCATAAATTTGGCAAGTCAGCTTCGGTCACCTCACTCAACTTGTCGTTCTTTTTCGGCAGGCGAACCACCGAAAAATGGCTGTGCGTGCTTCGCCTGACGGCTTCGTTGAACGCAGCATCACCGCCTGGGCTAATGCGGTCTGCATCAGAAAACAAAACATCCCAAACAATGGCGGCCGGCGCCTGGCCTTCGACATGGTCTAACACCGTGGCCAGCGTATCCCGAGGCCAAGGCCAGCGCCCAAACTCCTTGGTCATCCGCGCAAGAGACGCCTCGTCAATATCAAGAATCACAATGCGTGGATCCGGCGCAGCAACATAAACGCGAGCACGCACCATGGCATCAAAACTCGACTTGGCCAGCCCCCCCGTGACCTTGAAGATAAAAACATCAAGGACGACCCAGACTGAAAAAAGCAGGACCAAGCCCCAGGTGACGCGTCGTGTCGGCAGTGCCCCGATGCGGTCAAGCAACCGTTGCCATGGGGGACGCGTTTCAGTCATGCCGACCGATGTCAGTCGAGGTTAACGATGCGGACGCGGCGATTCTCAGGCGCAAACGGATCCGCCGTGTTGGCCAATTCAGCGGCCCCTTTGCCTGTTGCCACCAAGCGAGTATCTGCAACGCCCCATTTTTTAAGAAAATCGCTAACCGCATTGGCACGCTGCTGGCTCAGCTTTTGATTTTGATCGCTGCGACCCTTGGCGTCTGTGTGACCTTCAATCGAGAAGTTGGAATGGAGCAACTCCTGCGACTGCAGCGCTTGGGACAGGTTAGCCAATGCCTGCTGACTTTCGGGGCGCACGCGAGCTGAGTTGAAATCGAATTGAATCAGCAATGACAGCGAAGGTTTTTCTGGGCTTGCAACAAGCGCCGTGGGCGCATCAGCTGCAGTTTCGGCGCTGGAATCGCTAGCGGCTTTCGAAGAAGTCGCCTCCACTGACAGGTTTCTCAATCCACGTGTCTTAGGTACCTTGAGTTGTTGAATCATCTGCTCCGCTGTCGGCGCAGCGATTTGTGCAGAAGAGTACGCAGGACACAAGCCAAACAAAAATAGCAGAACAGTTTTATACCCACTGTTCATGAAATCACCCTTTTAATTTTTTTAGGAAAACCACCCGCTCAACGACAGAGTCACCCTTGTCGTCAATCTTGAGAATAATTTCGGCATCAAACCCTTGCGCAGACTTGTAATGCGATTGATTCGACATGCTCTTGAACATGTCAGACGCAGACCACAGGCTGGTCACCAGACTGATGAGTAAAAAAGGGTTTTTTGCCGTCACGCTGGATTTCGGGGGCACTACCTTTACGGAGCCGCCACCTGATTCGACAGAGACCATCCAGTGCTGAAGACGATCAGGCAACGCGCTCGGGGTGATGCGGTCAAAAAATGCCACCTCCACTTTGGGGAGTGGTTCTGACAGCGATGCCATCAACTCACGGTCAAAACTTTGAAGGTCCACAAACGTCAACTCAGGCTTGGCCAATGCTTTAGCCGTTGTGGGCGGCATGTTTGATGCACATGCTGTGAGCAATAAGAACAGTGCTGCGAACCAATAGTTTTTGTAAGTTTTATGTTTCATTTATTTATATTAGATACAAATTTGATGACGACCATTATGCTGGGTTGATTCCAACTTCGGTCATTTGTATTTTTCTGAGTCACCCAAGGGAAAACCCTAGACCGACCTCTGCATCTTGGTGGTCGTTGGGCCTAGATGCGCGAGATCTGCACCGTCGTGTGCTGGGGGTGCAGGCTGGCGAAGCGCAATTTACGGATAGCTTGACTTGATGAGCTTCACGATATCGGCTGCATATTGATCTGCGACGCCGTCACGACTGCCAATCCAGCCGTATCGAAAATTTGCAGTTTCGCCTGTCCCGTAAGTTCGGGTTTCCTTCTTCATGGTGCCGATGAAAATGCCATGGGCTGCATTGTCATAAAACCACATGTCGATAGGGAGCCCCTGCGACTTGAGGTCGCTCGCCCAAGCCATGGGCGATTGAACCATGTCTGTCGGATTGTTTTTGGCAGAACAACGCGCAGAAACGCCCACAGGCGCTAACTTAAATTCAAGATTGAAACTGCACGGGTCTGATCGCGTGTACATCCAATCATCTTCGGCCTTCCCTCCGTAGTTATCGAGCCGTCCGTAAACAAGCTTCAGGGGCACATTAATGTTGTCCGGGAAGCCAATGCCCGTGGGGGATGCCCCCTCAGCAATGACAGCAGGGACATGTTCAGGTTCTACAACGCCGGCCATGTTGACGGCGACGCTGCCTCCGTTTGAAAGCCCATTGATGTAAATGCGGGTGGTATCAATTTCTGGCTGTTTTTTGGCCCATTTATAGGCGCCAAAAGTCGCTTTGAAAATCATCCGTTGACGAGATTCATTGGTCACGCCCAGCACGAAAAGCATGGTGCCTTTGTACTGAAAACCATTCATCTCATAAGCATCGTACAAAAGGGTGGCAACACCCGCTTTGTTCATTCGACGCATCATTTCTTTTTCTGCTGCACCAGGTCCGCCGCCGCCATGCGCAATGATCATCAAAGGGGGCTTTTCTCCCAGCTTGGTCGAAAAGAAACCCGGCATTGAAAAATTAACCGATGAGTGACAAGGGTCGAACTGGGCCAAGGGTCCGGTGACCCGGTGAAAACCAGATCGAATCTCCACCAATTTAGCGACGTCCATGGGCGGCGGATTGCAATCCTCCCGGGCGATCGCATCCACAGTCATGACGGAAAAAAACGACAAAAGCGAAAGAGCTTTTGCTCTCAACATCTCATTCATATGGCCGCCCCTGAAAGTGAATCGTCTGAATTATGGTTCCACTGAGTTGACGATCCAGCTTTTACAGCCAGGCATCTGACTTCGTCTGGTGCGTGCCGCGAGGAAGTACAAAATGCGGTACTGGCGGCGACATGGCGCGCCAAAAAGAAAGGGCTTGCTGCCAAGTTAATAGCAACAAACCCTTGCAGATGCTGGAGGGCCAGAAGATACTAGATCGCAAACCGCCTAAGTTTTCCAAGGGCATGTAGATCAAGCTCTTGGGGTTCAATGCATCATTCTAAATGTTGAGACATCTTCTTGTACCGAGAGTTTTCAGAACCTTTGTGCTAAAGGCTCCGGAATTAGAACCTGCTAGGTTGCGCCACTGTGCCCTTTCGACCCAATGCGAACGGTCGCGGCGCTGCCTTGGGCGGCGGTAATGCAGCGATTGCAGTCGTCCGCTTAAAACAGCTGACCGTCTGCTACCGGCCATGAGCCGACATTTGGGGTTGTTATCGCACTGGCAACTCCAGGCCCAAAGCGGGTGCAGCAATTTGGACTCTGCCCGCTCTAGACCAGTCAATGGCGTTCTGGGGGCGCCGGGCTGCTTTGTGGTGGACACTATGTTGAAGCGAGCACCCGCCGTGGGCTGAGAGCGGTCTAATGCGACACGCCGAAGCAGACATTCGGTGGCCCGACTGGAAAAGACTGGAAGCAGGGCGTGGCTTTAGCAAGTCAGGGGTTTGTTACTTCTTCTTTGTCCATTGATTGGCGCGAATGTTTTCTGCCGCCAAGGTTGCGGTTTCAGAGACTCGCTTGGCTCGCGTTGCTTCGGTCTTGGCATTCCCAATCCACTCAAGAATTGCCCGTTTGGTTGAACGGGGAAATGCATCAAAGTTGCTGTTTGAACCGAGATTGGATTTGAATGCCTTACGCAAATCAGACGGAATCTCAAGCGCCTCAACGCTATCCAATTTAATCCAACTTCCATCTTGCTTGGCCTCTTCAATTTTTGCCAAGCCAGCTTTATGTAATCGATTCGCTGCTACCAGTTTCTCAACGCGCTCTTTGTTCCTTTTGCTCCACGCGCTCCCCTTTTTTCGTGGTGAAAACCATAGCATTGAACGCTCTGCGTCAAGAGTGCGAGGCTTGCTATCAATCCATCCAAAACAAAGTG
>CANCLK010000018.1 GCA_947378785.1 Comamonadaceae bacterium | reverse complement strand
ATCAGGTGGTTGGTGATGCCGACGCAAGTACCGCAACCGGCAGCCTCGAATGACGCACCGGCTTCGGTCAGGATTTCGATCAAGCCCTCGCGCAAAGCGGCCAGGTAAATCTGCCGTGAGGCCGGCGTCACGATCATGCGCACACCCGGCGCCAGTCGGCGCCCTTTCAAAATCGCGGCGGCTTGGCGAATGTCGTCAATACGGCCGTTGGTGCAGGTGCCGATCAGTGCGAAATTGATTTTTTGGCCGATCACTTCAGAGGCCGACACCACATCGTCGACTGCGTGCTGACGCGCCACTTGCGGCGTCAGCGCGGAAACGTCGATCTCAAAACGGTCCGCGTACATCGCATTCGCGTCAGCGGTCACCGGCTGCGGTGGACGGGCCCCGTGCGCGGCCAACCAAGCGAAGGTTTTTTCATCGGCTTCGAGCAGTGCCGCCTTCGCGCCCAACTCGGCGGCGTGGTTCGCCAGCGTCATGCGGTCGTCAATTTCCATCGCGCTGACAGCCGAGCCGGTGTATTCAATGGCCCGGTAGTTCAAGCCTTCGGCACCAAAACGACCCAGCATGTGCAGCGTCAAGTCCTTGGCCCAGACGCCGGGCTGGAGTCGTCCGTTCAGCGTGACCTTGACCGATTCAGGAACCCGGAACCACAGCTTGCCGGTGGTCAGAATGGCGCTGATGTCGCTGCCTTCAATGCCGGTGCCGAAAGCGTTGAAAGCGCCGTAAGTGACCGAGTGGGTGTCGGTGCCCACGACCAAGTCACCACTGGTGAGGTGACCGCCTTCGGGCAGCACTTGGTGGCAAATGCCGTCGCCAATGTCATACAACACGCTGCCGTGCTCACGCGCAAAGCGGCGCATGGCGGTGTGCCCTTGCGCGGCCTCCACGTTGGGCGGCGGCGAGTAGTGGTCGAGCACCCACGCGGTCTTGTCGGCAAAGGGCAGCGCCGTCGGTCGACCGGCGGTCATTTTGTCGACCATGCGGATGGTGTTGGGCGCACGGGCATCGTGCACCATGGCGAAGTCAACGCGCGCAATGACGATGTCACCGGCTTTCACGTGGCTGACGCCAGCATGCCGGGCCAGAATTTTCTCTGCAATGGTGGAGTCCATGGGCGAAGTTGGGTTGAGTTGAAAGTTTCTAAATTTATCCGAACAGGGCTTAGTCCATCTTCAGCCCGGACTTGCGCACCAGCGCGCCCCACTTGTCGCTTTCAGCGCGAATGTAGCGGCCAGTTTCTTCCGGCGAGGTGGGCTTGGGCTCCAGACCCAGCTTGCGCAATTGCGCCGCCACGCCGGGGTCATTCAGCGCCGTCACAATGGCCGCGTTCAAGCGCTGAACCACGTCGGTGGGTGTGTTCAGTGGCGCAGTGAAGGCGTACCAGTTGATGGCTTCGAAACCCGGGTAACCCTGTTCGGCCACCGTGGGCACCTGCGGCAACACGTCTAGCCGCTTGCTGCCGGTGGTCGCCAAGGCCCGCAGTTTGCCGGCCTGGATAAACTGCAACGCATCGGTCGGACTCGAAAAGATCGACGCCAAGACCCCGCCAAGCAAATCGTTCATGGCCGGTGCGCCGCCGCGATACGCCACGTGCTGATTGTTCAGGCCGGCGGTGCCCTTCAACAGTTCACCCGCGAGATGGCCGCTGCTGCCAATGCCCGACGAGCCAAAGGACACCTTCGACTTTTCGACGCGCCCTAGGCGAACGTAATCGGCCAGCGTTCGAATCTCGCTGTTCGCATTGACCACCAGCACATTGCTGAAGACGATGGCCAGACTCAGCGGCGCCATGTCGGTCACCGGGTTGTAGCTGAGCTTGTTCAGGTGTTGGTTCACCGCCAATGAGCCGATGGTGCCCAGCATGATGGTGTAACCATCGGCCGGAGCCTTCACCAAGGCATCTGAGGCAATGTTGCCGCCGGCACCAGGCCGGTTGTCAATGATGACGCTTTGCTTGAGCGCTTCAGACAAGCGCGGCGCAAGAATACGAGCCACCGTGTCCGAGCTGCCGCCGGGCGCAAAGCCGACCAAAATCTTGATGGGCCGAACGGGGAATGGATCGGCCGCCTGAGCCATCGGCAGGCCCACAAAAGACGTGAGGGCCGCGCACAAGGCGGCGGCGAAATAGCGACGATGGTTCATGCGGAAGTGTCTCCCATTTTTATTTCAGCAACGGTGCCAAGTAACGTCCGGTATGACTGTCCGGGTTCGCCGCCAAATCTTCGGGCGTGCCAACACCAACAACTTGGCCACCCCCGGCGCCACCTTCAGGTCCGATGTCGATCAACCAGTCGGCCGTTTTGATGACGTCCAGGTTGTGTTCGATCACGACGATGGTGTTGCCGGCGTCGCGCAGCTGGTGCAGCACCTTGAGCAGCAAATCAATGTCGGAAAAATGCAGACCTGTCGTTGGTTCATCGAGGATGTAGAGCGTGCGTCCCGTATCGCGTTTACTGAGTTCGAGTGCGAGCTTCACGCGCTGCGCTTCACCGCCTGACAGCGTGGTCGCGGCCTGACCGAGTTTGATGTAACTCAAGCCCACATCGAGCAACGTTTGCAGCTTGCGTGCCAGCGTCGGCACGGCTTTGAAAAACTCCGCCGCGGCTTCCACCGTGAGCTCGAGAATCTGCGCGATGTTCTTGCCCTTGTATTGCACCTCCAAGGTTTCGCGGTTGTAGCGCATGCCTTTGCAAACATCGCAAGGCACGTAGACATCGGGCAAAAAATGCATCTCGACTTTGACCATGCCGTCGCCCTGACACGCTTCGCAGCGGCCACCGGCGACGTTGAAGCTGAAGCGCCCCGGACCGTAGCCGCGTTCACGCGCGCTGTTCATCTCGGCCATCAGTTCGCGGATCGGTGTGAAGAGTCCGGTGTACGTGGCGGGGTTGCTGCGCGGCGTGCGGCCAATCGGTGACTGGTCCACGTTGATGACCTTGTCGAAGTGCTCAATGCCTTCTATTGCCTCGTGCGGCGCGGGCTCTTCATGCGCGCGGTACAGGGTGCGCGCCACGGCGGCATACAGCGTGTCATTCACCAGCGTCGACTTGCCGGAACCCGACACACCGGTCACGCAGGTCAGCAGGCCGACCGGGAATTCAACGCTGACATTTTTGAGATTGTGGCCACTCGCATTGATGACTCTCAGGCATTGCAAATCGCCTTGTGTCAGCTGGTGCGTTGCTTCACGCGCTGCGCGTTTAACGCCCGCAGCACTGGGTGCAAAGCGCGGATTCTTGATCACCAACGGTCCTCTGGCCACGGTCGGCAACCACGGCGTGCGACGGGTGGGCACCGCGATTTTCAGCGTCCCCGCCAGGTACTGGCCGGTGAGCGAATTCGGATTCGCCTGCACATCGAAAAACGTGCCTTGCGCCATCACACGGCCACCATGAATGCCGGCGCCCGGACCCATGTCAATCACATGATCGGCGGCGCGCATCATGTCCTCGTCATGCTCGACCACCAACACGCTGTTGCCAATGTCGCGCAGATGTTTCAGCGTGCCGATCAAGCGGTCGTTGTCGCGCTGATGCAGCCCGATGCTAGGCTCGTCCAGCACGTACATCACGCCGGTCAGGCCCGAGCCGATTTGCGACGCCAAGCGGATGCGCTGCGACTCGCCGCCCGACAGCGTTTCAGCGCTGCGGTCTAGGCTCAGGTAGTTCAGGCCAACGTCATTCAAGAACTTCAGCCGCAGACCGATTTCGCGTACCACCTTGTCGGCAATTTCAGCTTTGGCACCTTGCATCTTCAGCGTATTGAAATAGTCAAAACTCTCACGCAAGGTGATGCGGCTGACGTCGTAAATCGCCTGACGGCTCGGCGCTTCGCCCTCAGCTGTCGGTGCACCGACGATGTAGACGTGGCGCGCTTCTTGGCGCAGCCGCGTGCCTTGGCATGAAGGGCACGGTTGCACGGCACGGTAACGCGCCAGCTCTTCGCGCACGGCCGACGAATCGGTCTCGCGGTAGCGACGTTCAAAGTTGGTGATGACACCTTCAAACGGATGCTTCTTGCTGACCTTGCGGCCGGCTGAAGCACCCGAGTCCATGATGTAGCTGAACTTGATGTCTTCTTCACCGGAGCCATGCAGCACGACTTGCTGCACGTGGTCGGGCAGTTCCTCAAACGCGGTGTCGATGTCAAAGCCGTAATGCTTCGCCAAGCTCTCCAGCATGGCGAAGTAATAGCCGTTGCGGCGGTCCCAACCCTTCACGGCACCGCTGGCCAGACTCAGCGTCGGAAAGGCCACCACACGCGTCGGGTCGAAGGTCTCCGTGTGACCGAGGCCGTCACAACTCGGGCAAGCACCCACTGGCGAATTGAAGGAAAACAGCCGCGGCTCCATCTCGCTGAGCGAGTAGCTGCACACCGGGCAAGAAAATTTGGCGCTGAACAGATGCTCGCCGAGCGCGTCCATTTCCAGTGCCATGGCCTTGCCATCGGCGAGCCGCAAAGCGGCTTCAAAACTTTCGGCGATGCGTTGTTTCAGGTTGTCCTGTTCCTGCCTGCCGGCGTCAAGTTCGCCTTCGGCCAGATCGGTGGCCGGCGCTGTCGGCCGGCGCACCTTGACGCGGTCAATCACGACGTCGATGTTGTGCTTTTCCGTCTTTTTGAGACTCGGCAGTTCGTCAAATTCGTAGATCTTTCCGTCAACCCGAAAGCGCACATAACCTTGCGCCTGCATCTCAGCAAAGACATCCACAAACTCGCCCTTGCGTTCACGCGCCACCGGCGCCAAGATCATCAGCCGCGTACCTTCTGGCAAGGCCAGCACGGCATCGACCATCTCACCCACACTCTGCGCTTGCAGCGGCAAATCATGCTCAGGGCAATACGGCGTACCAGCACGCGCAAACAACAGACGCAAATAATCATGAATCTCGGTGACAGTGCCGACCGTCGAACGAGGGTTGTGCGAGGTGGCTTTTTGCTCAATCGAAATCGCCGGGCTCAAGCCCTCGATCATGTCGACATCGGGCTTGTCCATGAGCTGCAGAAACTGCCGCGCGTAGGTCGACAAACTTTCCACGTAGCGCCGCTGGCCTTCGGCATACAGCGTGTCAAACGCCAGCGAGGACTTTCCAGAACCGCTCAAACCCGTGATCACCACCAGCTGATTGCGCGGGATGTCGAGGTCGATGTTTTTGAGATTGTGCGTGCGAGCGCCGCGGATACTGATCCGTTGCGCGGCCAATTGAGAGCTCAATTGCGCGGCCAGATATTTGCTGTCAGACGGAGAGTTCAATTGGGGAGACCGGCAAAACCGTACATCATAGACGGACAGGTGTCTTTGCGCTCTTGGGCGCCGAGGCCAAGTCGAGGACGGGTCGCGCCGCAGGGCCTGGCTGATGGATGACAATAAGCCCTTCGTTTTTGGCTTTGACCGCCACAGCTGAAGCGCCCCACCCATGCGAACCACACCTCCAGACAACCTCATGACAGCCCAGGAGCGCCGAACCAGCGCCTCTCTGGCGTCGATTTTTGCGCTGCGCATGCTGGGGCTGTTTTTGGTGCTTCCGGTATTTGCGCTTGAGGCAGCGCGCTTGCCAGGTGGCGATGACCCCGCCCGTGTGGGCTTGGCCATGGGCATTTACGGCTTGACGCAAGGTCTGCTGCAAATTCCTTTTGGCTTGGCCTCGGACTGGCTAGGTCGTAAGCGCGTGATCATTTTCGGACTGCTGGTCTTTGCCCTGGGCAGTTTTGTCGCCATGGCAGCGACCGATTTGACCTGGCTCATCATCGGCCGCTCGATTCAGGGTGCAGGTGCCATTTCAGCCGCCGTCACAGCGCTATTGGCAGACCAAACCCGTGATGAAGTGCGCACCAAGGCGATGGCGCTGGTCGGCATCAGCATCGGTCTGATGTTTGCGCTGTCTTTGGTCGTCTCACCCCTGCTTGCAGCGCAGGTCGGACTGGCTGGCTTGTTCGCCCTGACGGGCCTGTTGGCGTTGGCCGGTATGGCGGTTGTGGCCTGGGTCGTTCCGCCAGAGCCGGCCAAGCCGGTGCACCGCCCGCGCGGTAGTTTGAAGCTGGTGCTGCAAGAACCCGCGCTACTGCGCCTGAACCTCGGCGTGTTTGTGTTGCACGCCGTGCAGTTGGCCATGTGGGTCGCCATTCCAGCGCTGCTGGTCCAGGCCGGCTTGGACAAAACCGCTCACTGGCAGGTTTATTTGCCAGCGGTGCTGGCGTCATTTGTGGTGCTGGGCGGCACGCTCTTTCCGCTGGAACGGCGCGGCTATCTACGGGCCGTCTTTTTGACCGCCATTGGCCTGATCTTGCTGGTGCAGCTGGGTTTTATGTGGTCGGCCCACCAAGCCAGCCAGAGCGCACCAAGTCTGGCCGCGATGGCTTGGCTTTTGTTCCTCTTTTTCTGCGGCTTCAATGTGCTGGAGTCTTGCCAGCCCAGCCTGGCGTCCCGAGCCGCCCCGGCACATGCACGCGGCGCGGCACTCGGGGTTTACAACACGCTTCAATCGCTGGGCTTTTTTGCTGGCGGTACGGCGGGGGGCTGGCTGGCCAAAACGGCCG
The DNA here is from genome assembly GCA_947378785.1 of Comamonadaceae bacterium. GTDB lineage: Bacteria > Pseudomonadota > Gammaproteobacteria > Burkholderiales > Burkholderiaceae_C > Polaromonas. Next base: position 42,126 of record CANCLK010000018.1, on the reverse strand, counting down.
GTCCCAGCGCTCTTTTCTTGGCCTGCAGCGCCCTGATGCTGCTGTGGCTGCTGCTGGCCTGGCCGATGCGCGCACCCACCCGCCACAACCAGCCCACAGCCAGCGCAACGCCAGCAACAGCAAGCTCAGCCAGTTAAACTGTGAAAATTAGGAGAACACGCCATGGCATCGATCAACAAAGTCATCATCATCGGCAACTTGGGGCGTGACCCTGAGGTGCGTTACACCCCGAATGGCGCGGCCATCTGCAACGTCAGCATCGCCACCACGCGCAACTGGAAAGACAAATCTTCCGGCGAAAAGGTGGAAGAAACCGAATGGCATCGCGTCGTGTTTTACGACCGTCTGGCAGAAATCGCCGGTGAATACCTGAAAAAAGGTCGGCCGGTGTATGTCGAAGGTCGACTGAAGACCCGCAAGTGGACAGACAAAGACGGCGTCGAAAAATACACCACCGAGATCATCGCCAACGAAATGCAACTGTTGGGCGGCCGTGAAGGCATGGGTGGCCCCGGCGGTGACGACGAAGGCGGTGGCGAACGCCAAAGCTACTCACGCCCACCGGCAGCAGCCCGCCCACCAGCGGCACCCGCACAGCGTCCAGCCGCATCAACCCCGTCAAAAACCGCCAGCGGCTTTGACGACATGGATGACGACATTCCGTTTTAATCTTTGAACCGACAGCGGTCCCGAATAGCCCGCGTAAAAGCGGGCTTTTCTTTGCAGTCACCTTAAAAATCAGATCACATGATTCAACGCTCACGCCTTCGCAGCTTCATCTGCACCGCCATGCTGGCCTCCGGCTTAGCCGCTACGCCGGCCATCCAAGCCCAAATCTATTCCTCAGGACTGTCCGTCAGCTTGCCGGAACCGAACAGTGCCGGCCTAGGTTTTGCCCCGCGTGTCGAGCGTTCACCCTATACCGGGGGTGGCAGCCGTTTTGATTTGATGCCGCTGTATATCTATGACGGCAAACAACTGTTTCTGGACGTCAACCGCGTCGGCGTGAAACTGCTGGACGAGCCCACGCAACGTATCGACCTGCTGGTTGAGCGACGTCTTGAAGGTTTCCCCACCACCAAAGCACCCGCCAGTTTGGCGGGCATGGCGATCCGCGACTCGAGCGTCGATTTTGGCGTGTCTTACAGCATCCGCCAGCCTTGGGGCCAGCTCAAAGCCGAGGTGGTGCATGACGTGAACAGCACTCACCAAGGGACCGAGGCCCGCTTGGGCTACTCCAAAGACTGGCGTTCTGGCGCTTGGACTTGGCGACCCAGCCTGAGCGTGGCTTGGCGCACCGCCAAGTTGAACAACTATTACTACGGCGTCAAGGCCAGCGAAGCCACTGCCGCACGAGCCGCCTACGATCCCGGCGCCGGGCTTGAGGCACGGGTCGGTCTGCACACGACTTATGAGCTTTCACGACATTGGAGCCTGTTGTCTGGCGTCTCTGCCACGGTCCTCAGCAGCGGCGTGGCCAACAGCCCGATCGTGCAGCATCGCGTCCTGCCCAGCGTTTACGTGGGTGCGGTCTACGACTTTGGTCGCCATGAACGCGAGTGGGTAGGCGCCAGCTCTCCGACTTATTTCAAGCTGCTTTACGGCAAGGCCACCGAAGACGGTTGCCACATGCTCAAAATTATCACGGCGCAATGCATGTCCACCGCCAAGGTCAACCCGACCAGTATCAGCGCGGTGCAAATCGGGCGTCCTTTCATCCAGAACTTCCAGGGCTTGCCGATTGATATCGTCGGCTACGTTGGGCTGGCCCAGCACAACGACAACGGCCTGCAGTCCAATGGCCTGCAACTTGATTTGTACATGAAGGCTTATTACGCCGGCTTCCCTTGGCAAGACCGCGTCAAAACACGGCTCGGCATGGGCATGGGCGTGTCGATGGCACAGCGCGTGCCCTACGTGGAGGTCAGCAGCCAAGCGGCCAACGGCGAGCAGACTTCACGGCTGCTGCACCACCTTGACCCGACGCTGGATGTGAGCTTGGGCGACCTGGTCGGCTCACGGCCCTTGAAGGACACCTACATCGGCGTGGGCGTATCACACCGCTCAGGCATCTTCAAATCGTCGCGTCTGCTGGGCAACGTGACCGGCGGCTCGAACTACATCTACAGCTACCTCGAGACGATTTACTGAACCTGCCGGCGTAAGGCTGAGTCTCGCCAGCGGAGCACCAGCAGCGCCACAATGCCACTCCCCAGCAGCCAAAACGACACATGAATGGCGTTTTGACTGACCGCGTACATCACGCTGGAGTACGCCAAAAAACCGCAAGCAGCGCAGAACACCAGGGGCGTGAAGGGGTACAGCGGAACCCGAAAAGGCCGTGGACCCAGCGGGTCTGTGCGGCGCAGCCACAACAAGGCCAGCCCCACCAACAGCAAAAAACTCCAGAACATCGGCGCGGTGAATTCAACCATCGCCGCGAAGCCATCGGCCTCACGCATCCCCAGCGCAATCAAACCAACGCTGATGCAAGCCTGCATCACATGAGCCCGCGTTGGGCTCCCTGAAAGGCCTTGCCATTGACCCAGTTGACGCAGGCTAAGCCAATCTAAACCAACCGCGTAGTTGGCCCGTGCGCCCACCACCATGGTGGCGTTGATGCTAGTCAACGCGGAAATGGCAACAAAAAGACCCAACGCCTTTTGGGCCCAAGGACCCCACGCAAGGCCCAATACATCTGACGCCGCGGTGGTACTTTCGCTCAAACCGCGCAGGCCCAAACCCTGCAGTAAAGCGACATTCACCAGCAGGTAAATAGCCGTCAACACCAGCATGCTGATGACGATAACGCGCACGATACTGCGCGCCCCGCCGCGCAACTCAGCGGAGATGTAGGCCGCCTCATTCCAGCCGCCAAACGTCAGCAACACAAAAACCAAAGCCAGCCCGAATTGCGAAGCGGTGGGCATGCTGCTGAATAAAAGATGCGCATCAGCGGCTGGCGTCTCCACCCAAAACCCGGCGACCACCACGGCCAGCAAACCTATCACCTCCAACACCACCAGCCAAGACTGAATTTTGGACGATGCGCGAATGCCGATCACATTGACCAAGGTCAGCAGCAGCACAATGCCCAAAGCCCAGATCGCGCTGGAGTACGGCCCCAGCGGCACCACCAGGCTGGCATAGTCCCCAAAGACAAAAGCCAGCAAAGCAATGGCACCCGGATTGATGACGGTGGCGCGGGCCCAGCCATAGAGAAAGGCAACATGCCGGCCGAAGGCGCGATGCAAAAAATGATAGTCGCCACCGGCATGCGGATAAGCACTGCACAGCTCGGCGTAACAGAGGGCCCCGATCACGGAAATCAGCGCGCCTGCCACCCAGACCATCAGCGTCCAGCCAACATCGTTGGTCAGCGACGCCACCAATGCCGGCGTTTTGAAAATGCCAGCACCAATGACGATGCCAACAATCAGAGCGATCGCCCCCAACGGGTCGAGCAAGCGCTGCGGCTGTCCCGCGTTGTCAAGCGAGTTCACCGACGCTGGGCCTGAAAAGGATGGGCACGACCGTAGGACGTGTGTTGACCGGACAGCGCACCCGCCGTCACGGTCGCCGTGACGCTCTGCGCGATCTTGTCGCTCCCAAGGAAGTGAAAACTCAGTTGGTCACCACGCAATTGCGCACCCAACAAGGGTTGACTGACGCCGGCCATCGTGAGGGTGCCGCCGACCTGCTGAAAACTCTGCTGCAGGCTCAGTCTGGCGGGTACACGACCCTCATGCGGCAGGAAGTCCCATTCGCCCTCCACCTGCGCCGGAATGATCCACATAAATCCCTGCTCCGAACCAGCGCTCAGAGTCTGGTCGGGGGTCCATTCCTGCATGTCAAATGCATTCGCGACGATGCGCGTACCCGGCCTCATCTTCAGCAGTGTGGGGCGAAGTTGCAAGTTCAGCTCGGGCAACAAATACATGGTCACCACCGTGGCTTCGCTGAAGTCCTCAACAAAAATGTCGCCGCGAATGATCTTGACCATGTCAGCCACGCCCGCCTGTTGCGCATTCTTCTGGGCAAAATCAGCGAGCTTGGCGTCGTACTCGATCCCCACAGCGCGCGCCTTGAACTGCTGTGCAGCCGTGATCGGGATCACCCCATCGCCCGCACCCAAGTCATAGACGATATCTTTGGAGGTGACTTGCGCTGCAGCCAGCATCTTGTTGACCATGTCCTGCGAGGTGGGCAGCCACATCACATCCTTGCCGGACTGGCGCAGCACTGGTTTGAAACCAGTGTCCTTCTGACCCATCCCGGCGCAACCAGAAAGAACGGCGACAGTCAGCGTGAGTGCAAATAAGCGGCGACAAAAATGCATGCCATGGCTCCAGAAAATAAGTTTTACGGCCCAGAATACCCGAAAGCGGCCAGGCGTCTCAAGCCGCGACAGGCACGTTGCTGGACTCAATCACCCCGCCGCCCAAGCACACCTCACCGTCATACAGCACGGCAGACTGTCCCGGCGTCACGGCCCACTGCGGCTGCTCAAAATGCAATTCGCAATGGCTGCTGGATGCTGTGCGTAATTCGCAAGCTGCGTCTGCTTGCCGATAGCGGGTCTTGGCCGCCAACGCACCCAAGGCTGGCGCGCTGCCGGCCACCCAGCTGCAGTCTTGCGCCTTGAGCACGGTCGATTGCAGCCACGGATGGTCGTGCCCCTGCACCACCCAAAGCGTGTTGGTCGCCATGTCTTTACGCGCCACAAACCAGGGTTCATGCTCACCCACGCCACGTTGGCCGCGGGCTAGCGCGGCTTTGAGGTCAGCGCCTTTGGCCTTGACGCCGCCAATGCCCAAACCTTGCCGCTGACCCAGCGTGTAAAAACTCAAACCCACATGCTCGCCCAGCACCCGGCCTTTGTCGTTCTTGATCGGGCCCGGCGCTTTAGCGATGTATCGGTTCAGAAATTCTCGGAAAGGTCGCTCGCCGATGAAGCAGATGCCGGTGGAATCTTTTTTCTTGGCGTTGGGCAAGCCCATCTCATCGGCAATGCGGCGCACCTCGGTTTTGTGCAGCTCGCCCACCGGGAACAACGTCTTCGACAATTGCGCCTGGTTCAGCCGGTGCAAAAAATAACTCTGGTCTTTACTTGGATCCAGCCCCTTGAGCAATTCATGCAGGCCGGTGGCTTGATTCAGGCGCACCCGCGCGTAATGGCCGGTAGCGATTTTGTCAGCCCCCAGCCGCATGGCATGGTCCAAAAAGGCTTTGAATTTGATTTCAGCGTTGCACAGAATGTCCGGATTCGGCGTGCGACCGGCCTGGTATTCGCGCAAAAATTCGGCGAACACGCGGTCCTTGTAATCCGCAGCAAAGTTGACGTGTTCGATTTCGATACCGATCACGTCGGCCACGGCGGCCGCATCAACGAAGTCGATGTTCGACGAGCAAAACTCGCTGTCGTCGTCATCTTCCCAGTTCTTCATGAAGATGCCGATGACCTCGTGGCCCTGCTGTTTCAAGAGGTGTGCCGTCACGGCCGAGTCGACTCCGCCGCTCAAGCCGACCACGATGCGCTTTTTAGACCCTTGTTTCCCTTGAATGTTTACCATTTGCATGGAGGACGATTATCCCCGCCATGCGCTAATCTGTTGAATTTGTTCACGTTTAACCGGACACTACGGCATGGACTCACACAAGCATCTCGACATTTATCTGCTGCGCTGTCTTGTCGCGCTTGTGACTGAAGCGCACGTGACGCGCGCGGCAGAACTCATGGGCACCACGCAGCCGGCGATGAGCAACACGCTCGGGCGGCTGCGGATTCTCTTTGGTGACCCGTTGCTCGTGCGTACCGAGAAGGGCATGGTGCCGACGCGGCGTGCGATCGACATTGCGGAGTCATTGCGGCAAGCAGTCGACCGCATTGACTACGCCCTCGCCGACTCGGAAACATTCGATCCGAAGAGCACCGTGCGCTTCGAAATCGCCGCCAGCGAATCGGTGGCCTTTGTGTTGATGTCCGCGCTGACCGCGCGGCTACGGGAACTGGCACCCGGCGTTACTTTACGGGTGCACATACCGGACCTCTCGCGCATGCGTCAGTTGCTCGAAGAGGGCCAAGCAGACCTGTTGCTCAGCACCACCCGAAAGGTACCGGAGGGGCTGCGATCTTCGCCCTTGCTGCGCCAGCGACTGAACGTGATCGCAAGCGGTACGCATCCCGACGTGCAGAAAAAAATCACCCAAGCGCAATACTTGGCGTGGCCGCACGCCTGCCACATGATTGGCCGCGGAGGTGGCTCGTCCATAGAGACCTCGGTGGATGAAGCGTTGATCCAGCGTGATCTGGTCCGTGCTGTCGGCGTCTGGCTTCCATCCGCGGTGTCATCGCCTTCCGTTGTCGCGCGCACTGATTTCTTAGCGACGATTCCGGAGCGCGTCGCGCGCCATTTCGCGCCGCCGCTCGGACTCCAAGTGCTAGAGCCACCGTTGCCGTTACCTGACGTTCAGATCATGATGTACTGGCACGACCGCACACACCGCAACCCCTCGCATCGTTGGCTGCGCCAGGTGCTGCGGACCGTCAGTGAGGACTTGCAGGCAGAGGACGCGCCTTCAGGCGGGTGACCAGAAAATCAACGATGTCGTCTAGCTGCTCGCCGCCCGGGTCAGTGTGGCCACCGGCATAGATGATGTGCTCACGGTCGATGCTGGCCAGCCGGCTGAACAAGTCGCGCTGCCCGGCGTCGCTGAAGATAGCGTCATCGGCCTTCTGCTGAAACAACACCGGTACACGTATCTGCGCGGCGTCGCGCTCCAGCCGATCGCGTGGCTCGCGGTCAGTGCCCCACATGCCCAGCACGGCGGCTTTGATGCGCGACTCCGCAGCCACGAGCGGCAAACCGTAGGCCGTGCCCATCGAGATGCCGTACCAGCCGATGGCCGATGGGTCCACCTCGGGCATGGCGCACAGCGCATCGATCGTGGCGCGCCAGTCGGCCACCATGGCGTCAACACTGCCGCCGCGCGCCCAGAGTTCACGAAATTCGTCGCGCACCTTTGGGCCGTGTTCGAACACCGCCCGACGGCTGCCGTGCACGGGTCCATCGATGGCTGCCACCACAAAGCCGTGTTGTGCGACAAGGCGCCCCACGATATCCAGCACCAGTTGTGACGTCTTGTGGCCACTGCCGCCATGGCCGACCAAAGCCAGCGGTCGCGGACCAGGGGCATCCAAAGGCGTCCAGACCGCGACCGGCACCTGTCGGCCGTCAACGTCGATTGCAAGTTCATGAAGTTTCATAGCGCGACTGTACTGACACCGACTGCGCAGCACCATGGCTACAACCCCATGTGCACATGTACCGCGAACCATGGTCAACGGGCACTGCGCTTTCTACACTTTGCAAAGTACTTTTATCGTAACGATCAACTAAGAGCAAGGAAGCATATGAGCAATATCGCCGGCTACGAAATGGAAATCCTCGACTACACACCGGAGCAAATGCAAAAGCGTGTGGCGCGCTACGGCCAACTGAAATATCCGCCAGACCGCTATCCGGACAGTCAGTTGCCAGGCCACGAGCGCAAAAATTTCTTGGTGATCGGCACCGGTCTGATCGTTGACGGCGGCAATGAGCCGATGTCAGCCATTCCGATCAAGGAAGGCTTCCAGATGTCGTACATCGAAGCCCGGGTGGGCAACGGACCGAAACTTCACAACCACAATACCAACGAATCCTTCGTTGCGCTCAAGGGCTCGTGGCGTGTGATCTGGGGGCTGGACGAACAGCACTCGGTCGAGCTGAATCCCTTTGACGTGTGCTCGGTTCCACCCTTCGTCCCGCGCCGATTCATCTGTTCCAAGGCCGAAGAAGGCAAGGACGTCGGCCTGCTGATGTCGATTCAGCCGGGCAACGAACCCAGAGTGGAGTACATGTAAGAAACAGCGGCGGCGCAGGTGAGGTGGACAAAAAAACAGGAGACAAAAATTATTATGAACAGAAAACACTTGCTGCAATTTGCAACGGCGTGTGCCCTTGCAACCCTTGCCCCGCTGGCGCTGGCTCAAGCACCCTGGCCTTCGGAGTCCATCAAGCTCATTATTCCGTTCGCCCCCGGCGGCGGCAACGATGTCATCGGCCGATTGATCGCTAGGCAGTTACAGGAGCGACTCAAGACCACTGTCTACGTTGAAAATAAGGCCGGTGCCAACGGCACCATCGCCATGAACCTGCTCAGGCAAGCCCGACCCGATGGCTACACGATCGCCACCGTGTCTTCGGGACCGCTCGACGTGAACCCGGCACTTTTCAGCGTGCCTTACGACCCGGCAAAAGACTTCACCTTTATCGGCCCGATGGTGAAGTTTCCGCTGTTCCTTGCGGTGTCGCCACAATCGGGCATCAAGTCCATCGACGAGCTGATTGCGAAAGCCCGCGCAGAGCCGGACCGCGTCACCTACAGCTCGGCCGGCATCGGCAACGCCTCTCACCTTGCGGGCGCGCTGCTGGCCGACTTGAGCAATACGAAAATGGTGCACGTGCCCTACAAGGGCAACGGCCCGGCGGGCTTAGCGTTGATCAGTGGCGAGGTGACCTTCACGTTCGGATCAGGCCCTTCTATTCTGGGATTCGTCAAAGTTGGCAAGGCTGTCGGTCTGGGTGTTGCAGAGCTCAAGCGCTTGCCCGATATGCCCGATGTCAAGACCGTTGCAGAACAGAGCGTTGCCGGGTTCGAAGCTGCATCTTGGGGCGGTCTCGTCGCACCGCCGGGTCTCCCGCCAGAGATCTCGCGCAAACTCAGCGCGACGGTACAGTCGATCATGGAAGATCCGGCTTTCCGCAAGCAGGTTCTTGACCAAGGCATGTTGCCGATTCCCGGTACCGCGCGCGATTTCGAAGCCATGGTGAACAGCAGCCGCGAAAAGTGGGGCGGACTCATCAAGAAGGCCAACATCAAGGCCGAATAACGCAGCGGCCTTTTACCTCCGGCAGCATCACCCACGCTCAAGTCCCTGACCCTTCGCTCATCTGCTTGAGCGAGGGGTCAGGGCCTTCAAGGTCGGCGCGCCGCCAGCACGCGGTCGACCATCACGCCGGCCTGCCCGAGGTTGTTCATCGGGTCGCAAAAGCCAGCCAGTTGTTCACGCGTGACATGCTTGTTGATCTCTGGATGCTCGGCCAACAGATCGATCAGCGGGCGCTTTTTCTTCAAGGCATCGCGGCAGATGTCATAGACCAGATCGTGCGCGTATTCGCGGCCAATATAGGGGCCGAGTCCCATCATCACGGCCTCGGACATCACCAGACCATGCGTCATGTCGATGTTGCGGCGCATCTGCTCGGCGTCCACTTCCAGCCCAGCCAAAATGAACTTGGTCTGTTTCAGAGCGCCCGACATCAGGCAGAAAATTTCTGGCATCGCCACCCATTCAATCTCCCACGGACCGGTCGAACGCTCGTGATCAGCCACCATCGCGTCCATCAGCGACGCCGCCAGTTGGCGCACCACGGAGATGTTGGCGTGGATGTACAGGCAAGAAATTGGGTTGCGTTTTTGCGGCATGGTCGAAGACGAACCACGGCCGGGCGCAAAGGGCTCAAAGACCTCGGCCACTTCGGTTTGCATCAGCAACTTGACGTCCATGGCGATCTTGCCGAGCGAGCCGCCAACGATGCCCAGAAAGGCGCCGACTTCAGCAAAGTTGTCGCGCACGGTGTGCCACGAGATCAACGGCTGACCGAGGCCGAGCTCTTTCATCAGGCCGGCTTGGGTTTCCATCGCGCCGGTTTCCAGCGACGACAAGGTGCCCGAAGCACCGCCAAATTCACCGACCAGCACGCGCGGCTTGAGTTGCTCCAGACGCTCGCGGTGACGCTCAATGCCCGCCAAGATGCTGGCCATCTTGTAGCCAAAGGTGATGGGCGTGGCTTGCTGCAAATTGCTGCGCCCGATGATCGGCGTGTTGCGGTGCGTCAGGGCCAGCTTGGCGAGCGAGTCTGAAATGTCTTTCAGGTCGGCTTCAACCAAGGCCAAGCCTTCGCGAATTTGCAGCACGGCCGCCGTGTCGGTGATGTCTTGCGTGGTGGCGCCCCAGTGGCAGTATTCGCCGAGTTTGTCTTTGCAGTGGGCGTTGATCTGGTTCACCACGGCAATGATCGGGTAGCCGATTTGCTCAGTCTTGGCCTTCAGCTTGGCCCAGTCGATCTGGCTGGGCTCGCAGTTCTTGACGATTTCGGCAGCCGCTTCTTTCGGGATGATGCCGAGTTCGCCCTGCACCTTGGCCAGTGCGCGTTCGATATCGAGGTATTTGGCGGTGCGGTTTTCGTCGCTCCAGACGTGGCGCATGGCGGCGTCGCTGAACATGTCGCCGAAAATTTTGGAATCAATGATGGAGGAGGGCATGGCTTCTTCTTTGGAGTTTTGAAAGTGAATGACGTGAATTTAATCGACTCTGATTTTTGCGGCGGTGACCACATTTTTCCAATGCGTCACCTCTTTTTGCACCAACGTTTTAAGCTGCTCAGGCGTGCCGGTTTCAACCTCGGCGCCTTGGTCTTCAATTCTTTTCGCGGCTATTTTGTCAGCCAGCACGGCGTTCATCTCGCGGTTCAATCGATCGATCACCGCCTTCGGTGTTTTGGCGGGTGCAAACATGGCGTACCACTGCGACATGTTGACATTCGCAATACCTTGCTCGGTGAGCGTGGGCACGTCTGGCAACACCGACGAGCGCTTTTCACCGGCGATACCCAAGGCTTTTAGCTTGCCACCTTTGATCTGCGGGTAGGCCGTGAACAGGCTGGGAAACATGTACTGCGTGCTGCCGGCAATGGTGTCGACCACGGCGGGTGCCGACCCTTTGTAGGGCACGCTGACCACGTCCAGGCCCGCCGACAGCTTGAAAAGTTCGCCGGCGATGTGTGGCGCCGTGCCGTTGCCAGCGGTGGCGTAGCTGAAGGTATCGGGCTTGGACTTGATCAGCTGCACCAGTTCTTTGGCGTTTTTGACCGGCACGGCGTTGTGCGCCACAAGCACCGTGGGCGACGCTGCCACCATGCCGATCGGCTCGAAGTCGGCTACCGGGTCATAACGAAGTTTTTGCAGCGCCGGGTTGATGCCGTGGGTGGCGATGTAGCCAAACATGATGGTGTAACCATCGGGCACGGCACGGGCGACGAATTCTGCCGCGATCGCGCCGTTGGCACCGGCCTTGTTGTCGACCACCACCGATTTGCCCAATCGCGCGCTCAGACCCTGCGCGATGATGCGGGCCATCGCGTCGTTGGCGCCGCCCGGAGCCGTTGGCACGACGATGGTGATGGTTTTATCGGGCCAAGTTTGCGCCAGCGCCGAACCGGCCAAGGTCAGGCTGGCCATCAACATTGCCGTGAATAAAGTCGTTCTGGCTCGCATGCAATTCTCCGATGAATCTGGTGATGGACGCGATGATGCGACGGGCGAACCATTCGGTGAAGTGCAATTTTTGATAGCATTACTGTATGCCACGCATCAATTTCGATTTACAGCAATTGCAAGCTTTTGTCGCCGTCGCCGACCGCGGGAGTTTTCGAGCGGCAGCCGACCACATCCATTTGTCGGCCCCCGCGCTGAGCCGGCGCATCGACAAGTTAGAGACGATTCTGGGCGCGCGGCTGTTCAACCGGACCACGCGTTCGGTTGAATTGACCGCCATGGGCCGGGTCTTTTTGGAACGCGCCCAAGCCGCGCTGGACGACCTGGAGTTCGCCATCCTCGGCATCTCGGACATTGCCGCCAGTGGCAGCGGACGGGTGACAGTGGCCTGCGTGCCGTCGGCAGCCATTCATTTTTTGCCCTCGGTGTTGGGCTCGTTCACCGAACACTATCCCTTGATCCGGGTGCGTGTGGTCGACGAAGGCGCGACCCAAGTGCTGGCCAGCGTGATGTCAGGCGAGTCCGATTTCGGCATCAGTTTTTTAGGCAGTCAGGTGCCGGGTGTGGACTTTGAGCCGATCCATACCGACCCGTTTGTGCTGGCCGTGCGACGCGACCATCCGCTGGCCAAGCAACCGTTGGTCGCCTGGTCCGCGCTTGCCAACGAGCGCTTGATGACGGCTGCGCGCTCCAGCGGCAACCGCCAGTTGCTGGACGACGCCATGGCCAAAGCAGGCATTGATCCCGTCTACCGCTTTGAAGTCAGCCACATGGCGACGCTGCTCGGCATGGTCGAGGCCGGGCTGGGGGTGGCGGCGGTACCGCGATTGGCGCTGCCTGAGTCGCACCCGTCGATGATTGGCATCCCCTTGCAAGCGCCGGCCGTGTCACGCGTGCTCGGGCTGACCACGCGCCACGGCGCCGCCTTGCGCGCACCGGCCAAGATGTTTCATGCGCATTTGCGCTCGGTGCTGACGGCCCGCGCCTGAGCGGATTCAGACCGGCGAGGCCTTGCCGATTTGATAAACACTGGCGTCGGTGGTGACGACATTCACCGGATGACGATGGCCGGCCAAATAGTCGTCCATGCACTTGATCAGCAGCGGGCTGCGATGGCGCTCGGGGCAGGCGCGAATCGCGTCGGCGCTGAGCCACAGCGTGCGCACAATGCCATCGTCAAGGGCCTGCCCGGCAACGAATTCACCCAACTCTCCGCAATAGGCAAAGCGCAGGTAGGTGATGTCTTCGGCCTGCGTCTGACCGGGTATGGGTTTTTCAAAACGCGACAAGTAAACACCCACCAACGCGGTCGGCTGAAAGTGAAATGCTGTCTCTTCAAGCGTTTCACGAGCGCATCCCTCCAGCGGGCTTTCGCCGGGGTCTAAGTGTCCCGCCGGGTTGTTCAGGCGCAAGCCGTCTTGCGTGTGTTCTTCGACCAGTAAAAACTCTGTCACGCCAGCATTGTTGCGGGCAATCACGGCCGCGACCGTGACGCTGGGTTTCCATCGTGTGTTCATGGCCGGAATTATCCCTTGATGGCGGCGAGATTGACGCTTGGGTTGAAGCCTAGCGCGAAATACGCGCGCAGGTATTCAACCAGACACTGCACTGCCTTCGGCACCTGAGCAGACCAGGGCCGAAGGGCGTAAATTCGATCGCCAAAAAAGCCTTGCACTTGCCAGTCGGGCAGCACCCGCAAAAGCAGCGATTCGCCGTTGCCGTTGGCTGGTGGCAAACTGAAATCGGGCAGCAGGCCAATGCCCAGACCGGCCAAGAGCGCATCGCGCAAGACCTCGCTGTTGTTGGCCTTGAGCGAGCCACGGATGTTGACGCCAACCCGCTCATCGGCTGGCGGGGCAGCGCTGGCAGTTTTTGCAAAAGTCCAATTAGCCGAATGCCCGCCGCCCAGATACAACAAACAGTCATGCGCGCTGAGCTCTGACGGATGCGTCGGCACGCCCCGCGCCGCCAGATAGGCCGGACTGGCCATCAACACCGAGCGGGTTTCGCACAGTACCCAGGCAACATGCGTTTCAGGCGGTGTGTTGGTGTGGCGAATCGCCAGATCAAAGCCTTCATTGCCGAGGTTCACAAACCGGTCTGTCAGCTCCAACTCGATCTGAATCTCGGGAAAGTCCTTCAGAAATGCCGCCACGCATGGCGCCAGATGTTGCCGTCCCAGCGCCACCGGCGCAGTGACCCGCACCAGCCCACGAGGCTTGCCGACCAAGTCTTTGACGGCGGTGTAACTTTCACTGATGCGACCAAACGCCGGCAGCATGTCATTCACCAACTGCTGGCCAGCCTCGGTCAGGCCGACGGAGCGGGTGGTGCGCCGCACCAGCAACACACCGGCCGCACGCTCGAGCTCGCTGATGCGCATGCTGGCCGAGGCTTTGGACACGCCAAGGCGACGCGCGGCCTCGGTGAAGCTGCGCGTGGCGGCCAGCACCGTCAACAAATGCAAGTCCGCCAGCAACGGGGAAAGTTGGTCAGACGCCATGCCTGCAGATTAACAGAACGGGCCTAATTGTTCATTTATTTGAACAATGTAATCACAAATAAGGGCGTTATCAAATCGCCTGCTGAGGCCTAGACTGATCTTTAACAGCCACTCTGAAGGATTCAGCATGACCACTTCCGCCGCCCCAAGCACCATTGGCCACCACGTGAATGGGCGCACCATCACCGGCACATCAGTTCGCCAGCAAGACGTTTTCAACCCAGCCACAGGCGCCGTGACCTCCCGTGTGGCGCTGGCCAACACGGCCGATGTGGACGCTGCCGTCGTCGCTGCCAAGGCGGCTTTTCCGGCTTGGTCGGACACGCCGCCGCTTCGACGCGCCCGCGTCATGTTCAAGTTCCTTGAACTGCTGAACCAACACAAAGACGAGTTGGCACACCTCATCACGGCCGAGCATGGCAAGGTCTTCACTGACGCGCAGGGCGAAGTGGCACGCGGTATCGACATCGTCGAATTCGCCTGCGGCATTCCGCAACTGCTCAAGGGAGACTTCACCGATCAGGTCAGCACCGGCATTGACAACTGGACGCTGCGCCAGCCACTCGGCGTGGTCGCTGGCATCACGCCGTTCAACTTCCCGGTGATGGTCCCGATGTGGATGTTCCCGGTGGCGATTGCCGCCGGCAATTGCTTCATCCTCAAACCCAGCCCGATCGACCCGAGCGCTAGCCTGTTCATGGCTGAACTGCTGAAAAAATCCGGCCTGCCCGACGGCGTTTTCAACGTTGTGCAAGGCGACAAGGAAGCCGTTGATGCGCTGCTGGTACACCCGGATGTGCACGCGATTTCGTTCGTCGGCTCAACGCCGATTGCCAACTATATTTATGAAACCGGCGCGCACCATGGCAAGCGCGTGCAGGCCCTAGGTGGCGCCAAAAATCACATGGTCGTGATGCCTGACGCTGACCTCGACCAGGCCGTCGATGCGCTGATTGGCGCTGGCTACGGTTCGGCCGGTGAGCGCTGCATGGCCATCTCTGTCGCCGTGTTGGTCGGCAATGTGGCCGATCGCCTGATGCCCAAGCTACAGGCACGTGCGGAACAACTCATCATCAAAAATGGCATCAACCTCGATGCCGAAATGGGCCCCATCGTCACCGCCGCAGCGCACCAACGCATCACCGGCTATATCGACGTTGGCGTCAAAGAAGGCGCGACCCTACTGGTTGACGGCCGGACGTTCAAGGGCGCACAAGCCGGCCCGGGTTGCGACAAAGGCTTCTGGATGGGCGGCACGCTGTTTGACAACGTGACCCCCGACATGCGCATTTACAAAGAAGAAATTTTTGGCCCCGTGCTGGGCTGCATGCGCGTCAAAGACCTGGCAGAAGCCATCAACCTCATCAACGCTCACGAGTTCGGCAACGGCGTGAGCTGCTTCACCCGCGACGGCAACGTGGCGCGTGAATTCAGCCGCCGAATCCAGGTCGGCATGGTCGGCATCAACGTGCCTATTCCAGTGCCCATGGCCTGGCATGGTTTTGGCGGTTGGAAGAAAAGTTTGTTCGGCGACATGCACGCCTACGGCGAAGAAGGTGTGCGCTTTTACACCAAGCAAAAATCAATCATGCAGCGCTGGCCGGAGAGCATCGGCAAGGGCGCGGAGTTTGTGATGCCGACGGCCAAGTGAGTTTTCCCGCTCATTGGAAAGGGGCTGCGCCATTAGGTGCAGCCCCTTTTTTATTGAGTCTTAAAGTGTTATTAAATAGGCCAATCGTAAATAAATAATAATTAAAAATAGTTTTATGATCTTCGGTCACGCCGTCAACTTGATGCACAAGGAAATACCAGTGAGCATAGAACCACTCAAACTCGCCGAGTCAGGATTCGAGTCTCTGAAGCAAACCAACGAGCACAACGCTGAATACTGGCGCGCCCGTGACTTGCAGCCTCTGTTGGGTTACGCCCAGTGGAGGCGGTTTGAGCAGGCAATTGAACGTGCCATGGCCTCTTGCGAGGCCTCAGGTAACCAAGCCGCGCATCACTTTGCCAGCGCCGGCAAACCGATCGTAGGTGGCAAAGGTGCCGTGCAAGTGGTCGACGACTACCACCCCTCCCGCTTCGCCTGCTATCTCATCGCCCAAAACGGCGACCCACGCAAACCCGAAATTGCCCAAGCACAGCAATACTTTGCCATCCAGACCCGCCGCCAAGAACTGAGCGACCAGGCGATGGCAGACGCGGAAAGGCTTGGGCTGCGAAAGCAGACGGCCGAAGAGTTCAAAGCCTTGTCTGGTGCCGCGCAAGACGCCGGCGTGCAAAGCAAGATGTTTGGCGTTTTTCATGACGCAGGCTACAAAGGTCTGTAGGCGGGTTGGGACGCGACGCCATCAAACAGCGCAAAACCATTGCCATTAACGACAACCTGCTCGACCGAATGAACGCCACAGAACTGGCAGCCAACCAATTTCGCATGACGCAAACCCGCGATAAACTGGCTAGCGGTGTCAACAGCCAGTCCCAAGCCATCCGGACGCACGAGCAAGTGGGCAAAGAAGTGCGCGATGCCATCAAACGAATTGGCGGCACCTTGCCAGAAAACATTCCCCCGGCTGAGCACATCAAAGAAGTTGAAAAACGCATCCAGCAGACAACACCCAAGCTGACGCTGGACGAACGCGATGCCGGTGGTTTGTTGGGCGGGAAGACCAAGTCATGAGATTCTGAAGGACAGATATGGGCCAGCAAGGGCGGCGATACTGAACGAATGACCCGCCGCACCTCCGCCTTCAATGCCATGTTTGCTTGCTGCATTGTTCTTTTGCTGGCCCTTGCTAGCGCCCCCGGCTCCGCCGCCCAACCAGCCAACGACACCTTGCGCATCGGCTCCAAGCGTTTTACCGAGTCCTACATCCTCGCGCAGGTGCTGGCGCAGACCTCTGCGCCGCACACACCGAAGCCACCCGCCGTGCTGCAGGGCTTAGGCAACACCGCCATTGTTTATGCGGCGCTGCGCTCGGGCAGCATTGATCTGTACCCGGAGTACATGGGCACCATCAGCCTAGAAATCCTCAAAAATAAAACACCGATGACGCTGGCGGCCATGAATGCGGCGCTGGCGCCGCTGGGCTTAGGCGCGGCGATCACGCTGGGTTTCAACGATGGCTATGCGCTGGCCATGCACGAAGACAATGCACAGCGCTTAGGCATCGTCTCGCTGAGTGATCTAGTGAAACACCCTGCGCTGAAGCTCGGCCTGTCGAACGAATTTTTGGGTCGTACCGACGGCTGGCCGGGACTGGCCAGTCGCTATGCGGCGCAGCAGGTGCCGGTGGCGCTGGACCATGGCTTGGCGTACGACGCGATAACGCAAAACCAAGTCGATGCGATCGACATCTACACCACCGACGCGAAGATTGAGCACCTCGGTCTGCGCGTATTAAAGGACGACTTGGCTTACTTTGCGCGTTATGACGCCGTGCTGCTGTACCGGCTAGACGTGCCAGCGCGGTTTCCCCAAGCGTGGGCGGCGCTGCAAAAGTTGAGCGGCAGCATTGATGAGAAGGCCATGATCTCGATGAGTGCGCGGGCTGAATTGCAGGGCATCGCCTTTGATGTGATTGCGCGTGACTACCTCGCGTCTAAGTCAGACACTGCGCCGGCCACAACGGCCAGTGCAGGTATCGACCCGGGCCAGCGCGGCTTCTGGGCCAAGCTGTTCGGGCCCGACCTAGCGCGGCTGACGCGGCAGCACCTGACGCTGACCTTGATCGCGTTGGGCGGCGCTGCGCTGCTGGGCATTCCGTTGGCGGTATGGGTATTTCCACACCCACGCCTGCGCGCCGTGGTGCTGGGCGCCGCCGGCCTACTGCAGACCGTGCCGTCGCTGGCGATGCTAGCGATGCTGATTTCTGCGCTCGGCCTGATTGGCACGCTACCTGCGCTGATAGCGTTGATGCTTTACGCCCTGCTGCCCATCATGCGCAACACCGTCACTGGCCTGGGCGAAGTATCAAGAGGCCAGCGCCTGGCGGGTCAGTCGCTGGGCATGACAGCTGGACAAGTGATGCGAGAGATCGAGCTGCCGCAGGCACTGCCGGCCATCATCGCGGGTGTGCGCACTGCAACGTCGATCGCGATCGGTACCGCGACCATTGCCGCCTTCATTGGCGCGGGTGGTTATGGCGAGCGCATCGTCACGGGCCTGGCGCTGAACGACGGCCAGATGCTGCTGGCTGGTGCCCTGCCAGCCACGCTGCTGGCGCTGCTGAGCGAGGCGCTTTTTGAAGGCGTGGAGCACCTGATGCGGCAGCGCAGAGGCTGAATGAAAAACGGCGCTCTAAGTAAGTTTAGAGCGCCGTTTTCACATCAGCTCAGCACGCTCAAGCCGTACCCGCCTTGACCTTCAAGCGCCAGGCATGCAGCAGCGGCTCGGTGTAACCACTGGGCTGCTCCAGCCCCTTGAAGACCAAGTCGCAGGCAGCTTTGTAAGCCGCGCTGGTGGCGAAGTTACCCGCCATGTTTTTGTACAGCGGATCACCAGCATTTTGTTTGTCGACGACTGCAGCCATGCGCTCAAAGGTGGCCTGAACTTGTTCTTTCGTGAC
This sequence comes from Comamonadaceae bacterium, assembly GCA_947378785.1. Classification (GTDB taxonomy): domain Bacteria; phylum Pseudomonadota; class Gammaproteobacteria; order Burkholderiales; family Burkholderiaceae_C; genus Polaromonas. The sequence continues at coordinate 23,673 of CANCLK010000018.1, read as the reverse complement.
CACGCCGTGCAGCAACCAGTTAGCGATGTGTTGACTCGAAATACGCAGCGTGGCGCGGTCTTCCATCAAACCAACATTGTGGATGTCGGGCACCTTGGAGCAGCCCACGCCTTGGTCGATCCAGCGCACCACGTAACCCAAAATACCTTGCGCGTTGTTGTCGATTTCTTGCTGCTTTTCAGCAACGCTCCAGTTCGGCGCGTCTGTCACTGGCACGGTCAACAAACCGGTGAGCAAGCTCTCAGCTTCCTTATTGGCGTTGATTTTTTCCATGTCTTTTTGCACATCACTGACCAGTACCTGGTGGTAATGCAAGGCATGCAAGGTGGCGCCGGTCGGGCTCGGCACCCAGGCGGTGTTGGCACCGGCCATCGGGTGGCCGATTTTTTGTTCCATCATGGCCTTCATGAGGTCGGGCATGGCCCACATGCCTTTGCCGATTTGGGCTTTGCCGCGCAGACCACAGCTCAAGCCGACCAACACGTTGTTGCGCTCGTAAGATTGAATCCAGGCGCTGGATTTCATGTCGCCTTTGCGGATCATCGGGCCGGCATACATGGCGGTGTGCATCTCGTCGCCGGTGCGGTCCAAGAAGCCGGTGTTGATGAAGGCGACGCGGCTTTTGGCAGCGTCAATACAGGCCTTCAGGTTGACGCTGGTACGGCGCTCTTCGTCCATGATGCCGAGCTTGACGGTGCTGTCTGGCAGGCCCAGCATTTTTTCAACACGAGAGAAAAGTTCATCGGCAAAAGCGACTTCAGCCGGGCCGTGCATCTTCGGTTTGACGATGTAGACCGAGCCTTTGCGTGAGTTGCGAATCGCGTCTTTGGCGCTGCGCTTGAGGTCGTACATGGCGATGGTGGTGGTCACCACGGCGTCCAGAATACCTTCAGGGATTTCGCGTGTCTCGCCTTTTTTATCGGTGTACAAAATCGCCGGATTCGTCATCAGATGGCCGACGTTGCGCAGGAACATGAGCGAGCGGCCGTGCAAGACGACGTTCTTGCCTTTACCGGCAGGCGGTGTGTAGACACGGTCCGGGTTCAGGCCGCGCGTCATGGTCTGGCCGCCTTTTTCAAAGCTCTCGGTCAGCGTCCCTTGCAAGATGCCGAGCCAGTTGCTGTAGGCCAGCACTTTGTCATCAGCGTCGACCACGGCCACAGAGTCTTCGAGATCCAGAATCGTCGATAACGCCGCTTCAATCACCAAGTCGCTGACACCGGCTGGATCGCTTTTGCCGATCAAGGTGCTGCGGTCGATTTGAATGTCGAGGTGCAGGCCGTTGTGTTGCAGCAGCACGGCGCTGGGTTGGCTCGGCTCGCCTTGGTAACCGGCGAATTGTTTGGCGTCAGCCAAGCTGGTGTTGCTGCCGTCTGTGAGTTTGACGGCGAGCTTGCCGTCTTTGATGCGGTAGCCGACCGAATCCACGTGCGAGCCTTTGCGCAGCGGCGCGGTGCGGTCGAGCACGTTGCGGGCGTAGGCAATGACCTTGGCGCCGCGTTTAGGGTTGTAGCCTTTGCCCTTTTCGCAGCCCTTGTCTTCAGAGATCACATCGGTGCCATACAGCGCATCGTACAAAGAGCCCCAGCGCGCGTTGGCGGCGTTCAGTGCGTAACGTGCATTGAGCACTGGCACCACCAGCTGCGGGCCGGCTTGCACGGCGAGTTCGGCATCGACTTTGGTGGTGGTGATGCGGACTTTTTTCGGCACCTTGCTGAGGTAGCCTATTTTTTCCAAAAAGCTGCGGTAAGCCGGCATGTTGGTGATCGGGCCAGGGTTCGCCTTGTGCCATGCATCTTGCGCGGACTGCAAGCGGTCACGCTCGGCCAGCAAGGCGATATTTTTTGGCGACAGGTCGGCGACGATGGCGTCGAAGCCTTTCCAGAAAGCGGCGCTCTTGACGCCGATGCCGGGCAGCACGCGCTCTTCAATAAATTGGTACAGCGGCGTGGCGACTTGCAAACGGTGGCTGGGGGTGCGGTCAGTGGACATGGTTTCTCCTGAGGACTGGTTCAAAAACAAGGGCTAAAAATTTAAAAACAATGAGCGCGATCAGCGATCAAAAAAGGCCAGCACCTCGCGCAGGTTGTGACCTGTGCGCACAGGCTGCGTGCCGAGCTCTTCGAAGGGCAAGTTGTAGCGGTTGACCCACAAGGTTTGATAGCCAAACCAGGTAGCACCCAGCGCGTCCCAACTGTTGCAACTCACAAACACCACTTGCGACGCCGGCAAACCGACCGCCGCTGTGCCAAGCGCATAGGCATCGGGATGGGTTTTGTACTGACGAATGCTGTCGACACTCAGCACGTGGTCGAGCAAGCCCTCAAGGCCGGCGCTGCGCACGGCAATACCCAGCATCTCAGGGTCTCCATTGCTCAAAATACCGGTGGTGACGCCGCGCGCTTTCAGCGCTTGCAGCACCTCGCGATTTTCCGGAAAAGCCGACAGGTGCCGGTATTGGTTCATCAGTTGTTGCTCTGCGTCCAGCGTCAATGTCAAGCCTAGACGCTTGCAGGCGTAACGCAGACCAGCGCGCGTGAGCTCCCAAAACGGCTGGTAAACCGACTCACGTTGCGGGCCACGTTTGCTGGTAGTGACCAGTCGCGTGTACTCAATTTGCTTGTCGCGCCACAGCACGCCGAGTGCCTGCCCCTGCCCAGGAAACAGCTGTTCAGCCAACAAGCCAACGCTGTACACGTCAAACAGCGTGCCATAGGCGTCGAACAGCACTGCACCCGGTAGGTGGGGCGCAGCTGCAGACCGAAGGCGTTTTTTGTCCATCCCGCTACTGTATTAGCTACTTGGCAAAATATTAATTGCCATAAACAGGATTTATCTGTGACTTTTTGAGGTGGAATCAAAACGTAGTCGCTGTCGGATCGGTGTTGTTTGCTGGAACAATGGCGCATCGCCAAACCCTGTGCAACGCTTCACTTATCAAGAATCACGAGACCCAGCCACCCATGCCAAAGCCCCATCATTCGCAGCCGCCCGACATCAAAGACGTGCCGCGCCTGCCCTATGAAGGCTTGCGCGTGGTCGAATTCACCCACATGGTGATGGGCCCGACCTGCGGCATGGTGCTGGCAGACCTCGGAGCCGAGGTCATCAAGGTCGAGCCGATTGGCCATGGCCGCGATGGTGATGCCACCCGCCAATTGATCGGCTCGGGGGCGGGATTTTTCCCGATGTTCAACCGGAACAAAAAAAGTCTGGCGCTTGACCTGCAAACGCCCGAAGGCATGGAGGCTGTGCTCAAGCTGATCGCCACCGCCGACATCGTCAGCGAGAACTTCAAACCCGGCACCATGGCCAAGCTTGGCCTGGATTACGCCAGCCTGAAGGCGCTGAATCCCCGCTTGATTTATGTCAGCCACAAAGGCTTTTTACCCGGCCCGTACGAGCACCGCACAGCGCTCGACGAAGTGGTGCAAATGATGGGCGGTTTGGCTTATATGACCGGCCGGCCTGGCGACCCGCTGCGCGCCGGCACCAGTGTCAACGACATCATGGGTGGCATGTTCGGCGCGATCGGTGCGATGGCCGCCTTGGCGCAGCGCGATCACCCGCAACACGGCACCGGCAAAGGCCAAGAAATTCAAAGCGCATTGTTTGAAAATAATGTCTTTCTGGTCGCCCAACACATGATGCAATTCGCCGTCACCGGCCAACCTGCAGCACCGATGCCGGCGCGCATTTCAGCGTGGGCGGTGTATGACGTGTTCAAGGTCAAAAATGGTGAGCAGATTTTTCTGGCCGTCGTCAGCGACACCGCCTGGGCCGTGTTTTGCGAGGTCTTCGGCTTGGGCGACCTGAAAGCCGACGAGCGCCTGGCCACCAACAACGACCGTGTCCGCGCCAGAAACTGGATGATGCCGCTGCTACGCGAACGGATGGCGATCTACAGTGCGGCTGAGCTGTCGACTATTTTTGAAAAGTACGCCCTCCCGTTTGCGCCCATCACTCGGCCTGAAGCGCTGATGGAAGACCCGCATTTGCTCGCCACAGGTGGCCTTGCGCCCATCACCTTGCCAGACGGGCGACCGAGCAAAACCGTGCTGATGCCCTTCACGTTGGGCGGCCATCGCCCCGGCGTGCGGTTTTCAGCGCCTAAGCTCGGAGAGCACACGCACGCCCTGTTGTCTGAGCTCGGTTATGACGCCGCGGCGATGGCCGACATGGCTGCACGCGGCGTGACGCGCGACTGAGCTTCAAGCGCAGTTAAACCGCAGAATCGTCAGCCAAACACCGCAGCCCACAGCGCCTGAATCGCGGTGCGCTCAGCTTGTACCGAGGCTGGGCTGACCTGTGTTGGCTCTTCATTGAGTCGGGCTTGGTGCTGCACCCGACGCAGCTTGCGGTAAGCGTCGGCCGCTTGAATGCCAACACCGGGTGGCAACAAACCAGCCCGTTCCGCACGCTGCAACAAGGCAATGTTGCCGACGTTGTCTGCCAGTTCAGGGTGACGGCCTGATTCAGCCAAAACCAAAAACTGCACGGCAAACTCAGCGTCGACCATGCCGCCTGACGCATGCTTCACATCGAACTTCTCGACGTCTGCCATCGACTTGACAGCCCCGGCCGGCTTGCGCCGCGGTGGATGCGCCAAGCGGACTTTTTCGCGCATAGCGACAATCTCGGCACGCAATGATGCAACGTCGCGTGGAGCACTGATGACCGCGTGCCGAACCTCGTCGAAACGCTGGCGCAAAGAAGCGTTACCGAGCACACATCGGGCCCGTGTCATGGCTTGGTGTTCCCAGGTCCATGCGGTATTGCTGCCGCGCTGTTGCTGGTAATTCGCATACGCCGCAAAGCTAATGACCAACAGACCCGAGCCGCCGTTCGGCCGCAACGCGGTATCAATCTCGAACAGATCGCCTTCCGCCGTCTTGATCGTCAGCCAGTTGATGACCTTTCGGACAAGCGTGGCATAGACCTCGCTCGCTTGCTCATCGTCGTCTTCATAAACAAACACGATGTCAAGGTCGCTGCCGTAGCCGAGCTCTTTGCCGCCCAACTTGCCGTAGGCAATGATGGCGAATTGGGCTTGCTCGCGGTGTCTGTATTTCAGGCGTTGCCAGCACCAGTCAGTCGTCAGACTGAGCACGGCTTCCGCCAAGGCGCTCAGATCGTCAGCCACCTGTTCGACCGTCAGCATATCTTCCAGGTCGCGCGCCAGCGTGCGAAAAACCTCCGCATGGTGCGCGCGCCGCAACAGGCTCAGGCAGGCTTCGTCGTCGTCTTCGCCCGTGCGCTTCAACGCAGCCAGACGCAGCTCAACCTCGGCTTTGAAAGTGGCTGCGTCGAAGCGCTGGTGCAGCATGTCGTCACTGGCCAATTCATCAATCACGCTCGGATGATGTTGCAGGTAACGCGCCGTCCATTTGGCCGCCCCCAACAGGCGCAACAAGCGCTCGTGCACCGAAGGCCGTTCGAGCAGCATGGCGAGATAGCTTTCACGCCGGAGCAGCGGCTCGATCCAATCCACCAGACGCAAAGCGGCCTCTTCAGTGGCCTTGCCTTCGCTCAGCAAGACGGCCGTGCGCTGAACCAAGCGAATCAGTCGGCCGCGGGACTCTTCGCGCAGCGCCAGCACGCGCGGGTGGCTACCCCACTCGGCAATACGCCCCCGAAAACGATCAGGCCAAGAGGCGGCTTGCTGCTCTACCAGCTCGCTGATTTCTTGCGGTGCGCTGGCTGTTTTATGGCAGCCTTTGCATTCGGCATTGCCGCCGAGTAGCTTGTCAAACTCACCCGCCACCAGCTCACGGTGCGCGTCCAAATCAGCTAAAAAAGAACAACAGTCACGATAGCCAAGGGTGTGTGCAATCCAAGCCAAGTCGTCGTCGCGGGTCGGTAAGACGTGCGTTTGCTGGTCGTCAAGATACTGAATACGGTGTTCGACGCGGCGCAAAAACAGATACGCCCGAGCCAACGCATTGGCGGTTTCTTGCGGCATCAAGCCGGCATTGGCAACGCGCTGCAACGCATCCAGCGTGGGGCGCGTTCGCAGCTCCGGAAATTGACCACCGCGCACAACTTGCAGCAGTTGGACAGTGAATTCAATTTCGCGAATGCCGCCGCGCGACAACTTGACGTCATTAGCGCGTTCCGGATGGCCAGCACAACGGCGTTGGGCTTGCTCGCGAATTTGACGGTGAAGCGTGCGCAGTGCATCAAAGACGTTGTAGTCAAGGTAACGCCGAAAAACAAAAGGCAGCACCGAACCGCGCAACGCCTGCGCCGAGCCGCTACGGATGTTGCTGCCAGTTTCATGGCTGTTGCCCGTCACGCCACCACTGAGGCTAGACGTTGGCGCGACCACGCGGCTTTTAAGCCAGGCAAAGCGCTCCCACTCGCGACCTTGCACCTGGAAATATTCTTCCAGCGCGTTGAGGGACACCGCCGCAGGGCCGGAATTGCCATTAGGCCGAAGGGCCAGATCGACCCGAAACACAAAGCCATGCTCGGTGGTGTCGCCAATCAGCGCATACATGGCTTTGACCTGGTGCGCAAAATATTCGTGGTTCGAAATGCTGCCACGGCCATCGGCGCGACCCGCTGTCTGGCCATCGTGGTCATAGACATAAATCAAGTCGATGTCGCTAGAGACATTCAGCTCGCGCGCGCCCAACTTGCCCATGCCAATCACCCACAGGCTGGCGCGAGCAACTAGGTTGGCAGGCGCATCTTCAGTCGCAGGAACAATCGCCGAATCGGGTGCCAGCGGCGCGCCATACAGCGCGTCCAGCTCTAACTGCGTGGCACTCATCGCCACATTCAGTGCCAATTCGGCCAAGTCGGTCATGGCGCGGGTGACCATCTCCAGAGGCGCCTGGGTCGGGCCGTCTCCCTCGCAATCCAGCACCACCAAACGCTCCATCACCATTTGGCGCAGCACCCGCAAGGCCGCACCGGTCGCCAACCCCTGAGCCAGCAGCGCATCCAGCGCCATTTGCATGGCCGCACGCTCCGGTGGCCCGGCAGACAACAGATGCAACTGATCGGCATAACGCCGCCGCAGGCGTTGAACGCAGCGGGAGTACGCGGCGCCTTCCGCCTTGAGGCCGGTGCTTAGTGGGGTTGAGTTGGGGTCAGACAAAGCGGGCAAATCAGCGTCAAGCGTTGAGGACATCACGATAAACAGTTTTCAGATTGAACCCCCGCCAGCCGCGACAGTCATAATTCCGAAGTCAATGGATCCTGTAACGCCACCCTCAACCCTGCTGCCGCCTCGCCACGTTCGCTTGACAGCCCGCGTGTCGCGGGTATTGCTGTGGCTGCTCGTGGCATTCTGGCTGCTGGTAGGTCTCAGCTATGGACTGCTACAAATCTGGATTGTGCCGCGTATTGGGGACTTCCGCCCACGCCTTGAAATCGAGGCCAGCCGTGCGCTAGGGGTACCGGTTCGCATCGGCGACATCAGCGCGCATTCCGGCGGCTTGATCCCCTCTTTTGAACTCACCGAAGTCACCTTGCTTGACCGAGAAGGTCGCACCGCACTGCGTCTGCCACGCGTGGTGGCCGCGTTATCGCCCCGTTCGCTGTGGAGTTTGGGGTTTGAGCAACTGGTGATCGATGGTGCCGAACTCGACATCCGCCGCACGGCTGACGGTCAATTCCAAATTGCCGGCCTCGACTTGTCGGACACTGAGCGTGGCAACACGGCATTTGCCGACTGGGCCTTTGAGCAAACCGAGTTGGTCTTGCGCGGTGGCCTGCTGCGCTGGACTGACGAGACTCGGCCCGTACCGCCACTGGTATTGACCGAGGTGGTCGCCGTGTTGCGCAACCCGGGTCAGCGCCATCTGATGCGGATCGATGCGACACCACCGGCGGCTTGGGGTGAGCCCTTCAGCGTGCGCGCCCAGCTGAAGCAACCGTTGCTATCAGGCAGCGGCTCATCATGGAAGACATGGTCTGGCCAGCTTTACAGCGAGTTCAGCCGCGCCGATGTGTCGCAACTCAGGCAATACATCAGCCCTGACCAATTTGGCATCGACGTCACCAGCGGACAAGGGGCTTTGCGGGTCTGGGCCGATCTCGCCGACGGCCAACTCACTGGCGCGATGGCCGACGTCGCGCTGACGGGCGTCAGCACCCAACTGTCCCGCGAACTGCAGCCGTTGAAACTGGCGTCGGTATCGGGTCGCTTTGGCGGGCAGCAGCGAGTCAATGGTTTTGACTTTCAGACCGCGGGTTTGTCGTTTGAAACCGACGACGGCTTGGTCTGGCCAGGCGGCAATCTGTCCCTGATGCACACCGATGCCGAAGTTCGGCAGCCCGCCAAGACCGAACTCAAGGCCGACAAACTCGACCTTGCGGCCTTGGCGCGCATCGCCAAGCGCTTGCCATTGGACGCCGAAACGCATGCCTTGATCGATAGCTTTGCCCCCAAAGGACTGGTCGAGCGCGTCGAGGCGGGCTGGAACGGTGAGCTGCCTGCGCCCCTCACACTGACCGCGCGCGGCCGCGTGACGGGGCTAACGCTGGCCGCTGCCGCAGCCAGCCCCAATACGCTGACCCATCCACTGCCAGGCCGGCCCGGCGTGCAAAACGCCACAGTGGACTTCAACTTGACGCAAGACGGCGGACAGGCCCAAGTTCAGTTAACGCAGGGCTCCCTTGAATTGCCGGGCGTTTTTGAGCAGCCGCGCGTGATGTTCAACGAGCTCTCCAGTGACATTCAGTGGAAGCGCAGCGGCTCGCATCTTGTTGAGTTGCAGCTGCGCAAACTGCGCTTTGCCAATGCCGATGCCGAAGGCCAAGCGGAAGCCCGCTGGACCAGCACAGACGCGCCTGCAACTAGCAGGGGTGCGGCGCCAACGAGCGGCCCCGGTGTTCTTGATATGCAAGGCAGCTTCAGCCGTGGAGATGCCAGCCAGCTGCACCGCTATCTGCCCCTGGTGTTGCCCGAATCGGCACGTCACTATGTGCGCGACGCAGTGCAGCAAGGCCGACTCAGCGAGATCAAATTCAAGGTCAAAGGCGACCTGCGGCAACTGCCCTTTGCGAATCCAAAACAAGGTGATTTTTTGGTGACCGCCAAAGCGAGCAATGTGCGCTACGCCTATGTGCCACCGGCGCTTTCTGGCGCAGCAGGCAGCGCCGTTGCCAAGTCTTGGCCCCAGCTCGAAGCGCTGCAAGGCGAGGTGATTGTCAATCGCCAGAGTTTGGAGGTCCGGGGTGCGCAGGGGCGGGTGGCCGGCCTCGACGGACTGCAGCTCACGCGCGGTAGCGCTCGCATCCCCAATCTGGCTGAGCCGGTGGTGGACGTCAACACCATCATTAAGGGCCCTCTTGCGAAAGGCGTGCTGTTTGTCAACAACTCGCCGGTGTCCAGCATGCTGGGTGATGCTTTACGCCAAACCACGGCCAGCGGTCAGGCCGACTACGCCATGCGCTTGCTGCTGCCCTTGTCGAACCTCGACAAAAGCACCCTGCAAGGCAGTCTGACGCTACCCGGCAATGACGTGCAATTCACCGCCAACACCCCCGTGTTGAGTCGCCTGAAAGGCGCGCTCGCCTTCACCGAGAACAGCTTTCGCGTGAGCAATGCGCAGGCCCGCATGCTCGGCGGCGACATCCGCTTTGATGGCGGCATGCGAGCCGGCGCAACGGCGGTAAGCACTGGCCGCAGCAGTGCCGCAGAACCCATTGAAGCGCCGATTCTGTTTCGCGGCCAAGGCACGATCTCAGCCGAAGGTCTACAGCAAGCTCGCGAACTTGGCGTCGTCGCCACGCTGGCAAGCCATGCCAGCGGCAACACCGCCTACAGCGCCAGCTTAGGTTTTCGCCGCGGTAACGCTGAGCTCAGTGTCAACAGCAGCTTGCAGGGCATGGCGCTGAATTTGCCAGCGCCCTTGAGCAAAGTCGCAGGCGAGACGCTACCGCTGCAGTTCGATCAGACCCTGCTGCGCGAATCGCTGGTGCCGGGCAAAAGCCTGCAAGACCAGTTGACCCTCACGCTCGGCAAGCTTGCCAGCGTGCGCTATGTGCGCGACGTCAGTGGCGACCAGCCGCGGGTGCTGAACGGCAGCATCGCGGTCGGGCTGGAGGCTGGCGAATCAGCCGCACGACCCACGAGTGAAGTGGCTGCCAATGTGAACTTGCTGCGCGCTGATGTTGACGCCTGGCGCAACGTGATGAGCGCGGCCACATCGCCGAAAAATACAACGCCGCAAAAGCCAGCCAACAGTTCAGCACGCGTCGCAACAGCAGCATCCGCCGCGTCTGACTACCTGCCCACCGTGCTGGCATTGCGCGCCAATGAGTTGACGTTCGAAGGCTACAAACTCAACAAGATGGTGTTGGGCGCATCGCGCGTGGGTTCCAACTGGCGCGCCAATATGGACGCGGAAGAACTCAGTGGTTACGCCGAATACGGCCAACCCAACGCAGCTCCGAGCGGTGCCGGTGACCGACTTTATGCGCGGCTTTCCCGGCTGCGGCTAGGCGCCAGCACCGCGCGTGATGTGGAAACCCTGCTAGAGGGCCAACCCGCCGCCATTCCGGCGCTCGACATTGTGGTTCAAGACTTGGAGCTCAAGGGTAAAAAACTCGGCCGCGTCGAGGTCGAGGCGGTGAATCGCAGCGCACAACTATTGCCGCGCGACAGCGGCGTGCGTGAATGGCGGCTGAACAAACTCAACGTCATCTCAGCGGACGCCACTTTCTCTGCCAATGGCAACTGGGCTGCCGTGACACCGTCAACGCAGCGCCACCGAGTGCAGATGAATTTCAAGCTCGACATCAACAACTCGGGCGATCTCTTGAAACGCCTCGGCATGGATGGCTTGGTGCGCCGCGGTAAAGGCAAACTCGAAGGTCAGGTGGGCTGGCTGGGTTCGCCGCTGAGCCTGGACTATCCGAGCCTGAACGGGCAGTTCAACGTCAACATCGAAAGCGGGCAATTTCTCAAGGCCGAACCCGGGATTGCCAAGCTGCTGGGCGTGCTGAGCCTGCAATCTTTGCCGCGCCGGCTGACGCTGGATTTTCGCGATGTTTTCTCAGAAGGCTTCGCCTTTGACTTTGTGCGCGGCGACGTCAGCATTGAGCAAGGCCAAGCGCGCACCAACAACCTGCAAATGAAGGGCGTGAGCGCCGCCGTGCTGATGGACGGCAGCGCCAACATCGCCCGTGAAACGCAAGACTTGCGGGTCGTGGTGATTCCCGAGATCAACGCGGGTACCGCCTCGCTGATCGCCACCGCCATCAACCCGGCGATCGGCCTTGGCACGTTTTTGGCACAGATGTTTTTCCGCCGACCATTGACTGAAGCGGCAACGCAGGAATTTCACATCGACGGGCCGTGGAGCGATCCGCGCATCACCCGCGTTGAACGCAAACCCGCCAATGCCGAGCCGAACAAAACCACGGGTGGCGGACAGCCATGAACGTCGCAACACCCAAAAAATCACTGGCTAACCGGCGCTGGTGGCGTGGGACCTTGCGATGGAACCCCCGCTGGTCTCTCTGGGTGATGCTGGTGGCGCTGGTGGTGTCCATGCTGGGCACGCTGGTCTGGCTGGCTGGCCGCTACGAAGGCAGCCAGATTCAGACGCGCCTAGAACGCGACACCGCCGAGATCGTGACCGACATTCGCACCGGCCTGGCACGCAACATCCAGGGACTGGAAGCACTTCAGTCCAGTCAGCGTGATGCTGAGCTCTGGCGCTTGCAAGTCAGTGAATTGCTACGCCAACACCGCGAGATCCTGCGCGTCGAGTCGCGCGATACATCGCTGGTTTTAGTACGAGCCGGCAACACTCCCTTCAGACCTTCGGTGTTCGATCGCATGGGCAGGGCCAGCACAGCGCAAGACACAGCTCAAGCTTGCGCTACGGCGGTGCGCATGAGCGGTGCAGCCTATTCGGGCAGCTACTTCATGCCGCAAAAAGACGGCCTCGGCATGGAGCTGCTCGACCTGTGCATTCCGCTGCTCGACGAAGGTGAAGTCACCGGCTACACCGTCGCCACCTATTCCCTGCAAGAAATCCTGTCCGAGCTGGTGAGCAAGCAACTGTCGCGCGGACAAGGGCTGTCATTCACTGAGACCGACGGCACACGGCTGGCGATCGCCGGTACGCCCACACGAGGCAACCGAATTTACAGCGCGCAGCAACTGCTGGACCTGCCTGGCACCACGCTCGTATTGCGGATGGACAGTTGGCTCGGCACGCCCGATTTTTTCCCGAACGTGCTGACCGCGCTGGTCAGTGCCATGGCCATGGCATTGATTGCGGTGCTGCTGCTGCTGGGGCGCGATATGCGTCGGCGACTGAAAGCCGAGAACGATCTGGCCGATGCGCTGGCGTTCAGAAAAGCCATGGAAGACTCACTGGTCACCGGCCTGCGCGCACGTGACCTGCAAGGTCGCATCACGTATGTGAACCCGGCTTTTTGCGAAATGGTCGGCGTGGACGCGAAAGAATTGCTCGACCATAACTTTCCCAGCCCGTATTGGCCGCCGGAGCTTGCGGGGGCATACCAAGACCGACAAGCGATTCGGCTGGCCAGCGCCAGCCTGCCGCGTGGTGGCCATGAGTCTATCTTCATGCGGCGCGATGGCACGCGCTTTCCGGTGCTCATCATCGAAGCACCGCTCATCAATGCCGCCGGAAAACACACTGGCTGGATGAGTGCCATCCTCGACATCAGCGAGCAACGTCGAGTCGAGGAAGTCTCGCGGACCAGCCAAGACCGGTTGCAGGCCACCGCCCGACTGGCAATGGTCGGAGAAATGGCCTCACTGCTTAGCCATGAACTGAATCAACCACTGGCCGCCATCTCCAGTTACGCCACGGGCTCGCTGAATTTGCTTGGCGATGCACGTGGTACCGATGTGACGCTCAGCGCTGATTTGAGACTGGCACTGAAACGCATTGGCGAGCAAGCCGAACGCGCCGGCAAAGTCATCAAAAGCGTGCACGACTTTGTGCGCCGACGTGACCAAGTGCGCGAACGCGTGGCGCCCCGCTCACTGCTCGACGCCATCATGCCGCTGGTCAGTCTGCAAGCTCGCAAGCTGTCGGTGCGCTTGGTGATCGAGGTTGACCCGGCATGTGCCATCGTGCTGTGTGACCGCACCATGGTCGAACAAGTGCTGCTGAACCTAGCCCGCAACGGCATGCAGGCGATGCAGGCGGAATCACGAAAAGCACAGGCCCATGAACGCGTGCTGACGCTGCGCGTGAAACCCGCCGTCGCGAGCGAAACCAACCGCTGGGTCGAATTTTCGGTGACCGACCAAGGTGTCGGCATCTCCGATGAAGTCGCCGAGAAACTATTCACCCCGTTCTTCACCACCCGCGCCGAAGGCATGGGCCTCGGTCTGAGTTTGTGCCGCACAGTCATTGAACAGCACGGCGGCTACCTGGGTCATGAGCCGGCCAAGCCACGCGGTACGGTGTTCAAATTCACACTGCCCTCCGGCCCGATACCGGGCAGCCCGACCCCTTTGATCACACCGTCCCAAACCACCCCCCATGCAAGTGAGTTGTTGACATGAAAACCAGCCCCCACGCCACCGTTTATATTGTTGACGACGACGCCAGCGTGCGTGAAGCACTCGCTTGGTTGTTGCGTTCGAGGCGCTTGGTGAGCGAGTGCTTTGACAGCGGCGAAGCGTTTGACCGGCACATCACCGCCATCAGCGGCATTCGCGAACCCTCGTGCGTTTTGCTGGATGTGCGCATGGCCGGCCTCAGCGGTTTGGCGATGTTTGAAAAGCTCATCACCTACGGCTTGCTGCCGACGCTGCCGGTGATTTTTCTGACCGGTCATGCCGATGTGCCGACGGCCGTTGATGCCGTCAAACGGGGCGCTTTTGATTTTTACGAAAAACCGTTTTCGGACAACGCGCTGGTCGACCGCATCGTACAAGCTTTGGCGCTGTCAGCCGAGGGCTTGGCTTTGCACAATCAGTCGACCGGCTTACAAGCTCGACTCGAAGGACTGACAGACCGCGAACGGGATGTGATGCGGCTGGTGGTGGGTGGACTGCCCAATAAGCTGGTGGCGGATCAGCTCGACATCAGCGTTCGCACGGTGGAAGTGCACCGCGCCCGCGTGTTCGACAAAATGGGCGTCAAGTCGGCGGTCGAGCTGGCCAACCTCATGCGCAATGTTTAGTCGCCGGCTTTGTCTTTCTTATGCGCTGCGGCAGCGTCCTCATCTGGCTTGATCTCGCCGCCCTTTCGTCCTGAGAACATGGTCCACCAGACAATGAACACCAGTATCAGCAAGGCCGCAAGGGCTTCGAGTAGCAACAAAATCATGGCCATTTTTCCCCAGTTCGCAAAGAAGTTTTTGATTATCGGCGGCGCGCTCTGGCTGACCGCTTGCGCCGTCAAAACCCCGCTTCCTTCGTGGCCAGCGCCGGGTCAAGGCAGCGTGCCGCCCGCAGCTGTCAGCCAGCCGGCTTCGCCGGTCTCTGCGCCCGATGCGACTGGCACACGGGTGCAGGGCAAAAGCCGCTGGGTGCCCGTGCGTTGGGCCGACTTGCCAGGCTTTGAAAATGACACCTTGTTTGAAGCCTGGAACGCTTGGATCAAAAGCTGCGAGCGGCCCGGACCGACCTTTGCGCCGCTGTGCCCGGAGATACGCCGCCTGAGCATTGGCAGCATGGAGGAGCAGCGCGCTTGGATGGTGTCGCGACTGCAGCCCTACCGCGTCGAGTCGCTGAGCGGTGCGGCCGATGGCTTGCTGACGAGTTATTACGAGCCGGTGTTTCGTGCCAGCCGACAAGCCACGGCGACCTACGCCGTCCCGCTCTACCAGCCGCCAGCTGGTCTGGCCAGCCGCAAACCGTGGTTCAGCCGACAAGACATTGAAACACTCCCCGAAGCGCAAGCCGCTTTACAGGGCCGCGAGATCGCTTGGCTGGAAGACCCGATTGACGCGATGCTGTTGCACATTCAGGGCTCCGGGCGTTTGCGCCTGACTGAAGCCGATGGCAGCCAACGCACGGTGCGAGTGGCGTTCGCCGGCACCAACGAGCAACCCTACAAGAGCATCAACCAGTGGTTGCTGGACCAAGGCGTGAGCAAGATCAACCCTTGGCCTGACGCCACCAAGGCCTGGGCCGCGCAGAACCCGCAGCGCGTGTCGCAGCTGCTGTGGAGCAACCCACGCTACATCTTTTTCAGGGAAGAAGCCCTGCCGGAGCAGGACGCCGGCTTTGGCCCGCGCGGCGCGCAAGGCGTGCCGCTCACTGCCGGTCGCTCAATTGCAGTGGACCGGCAAAGCATTCCCTACGGCACGCCGGTCTGGCTGACGTCCAACGGCCCGTCCGTGCAATTGCAAAAACTGGTGCTGGCGCAAGACACCGGCAGCGCGATCTTGGGCGCGGTGAGGGCTGACTACTTTGCCGGTACAGGAGCGGAAGCCGGCGCGTTAGCCAGCAAAGTCAACCAATCCCTCAAGCTGTGGGTGTTGTGGCCGCGCTGAGCACGGGCCAGAACCAACCAACCGAAAGCCAACATGCCCGCCACCGAACTCGTCGTCACCTCTGCAGGCAAAGTAGGGGACAAAGAATTGCTGGTTCCGACCGGCGTCGAAGGACCCCTGTTGCCGCACGTTCAGGACTGGGTCACAGCCAAACGCACGGCTCGCATTCCGGTGAAAGATGTCAGCAACGCTTTTCTCGTCAAAGGCATCAAGCAGTGGTCTATCTTTGAAGAAAAAAAGGGCTCGAAAACGGTGCGAACTGTTTTCAAAATCACGTAACCTCTACCTTTAGCGCACCGCTGCATCCCCACCCAGTGCCTTGTAAACGGTGACCTGATTGTTCAAGCGCGCGAGTCGGTTCGTCGCCAGAGCGATGTCCGCCGTGCGGCGTTTTTCTTGCGCGTCTAACCACAGACTCAAAGTGGCCGCACCTGCGCGGTAACGCACTTCGTACAACCTCTCTGCGGTGAGCGCGGCCTGCAGTGTTTCTTCCAGCCGAGCTCCTTGCTGCGCCAGCTGCTGGCGCGAGGACAAGGCGTTGTCGACATCACCGAGCGCGGTGTACAAAGTCTGCCGAAAATTCACCACCGCTTCTTCATACTGTGTTTCTGAAACCCGAATACTCAGCTGCATGGCGGTGCGCTGCAAGAAAGGCAGCGTCACGCCCAAGCCAAGCGTGGCTACCGGGTTTTGCAACACGCTGCCCAGTTGGGCGCTGGACGACCCGAGGCTGCCCGTCAGGCTGAAGGCTGGGTAATAGCTGGCGCGGGTTGCATCGATGCCGGTGAAGGATCCGCGCAAGCGCAGCTCGGCCGCACGCAGATCAGGCCGGCGACCCAGCAAGGCCGCTGGCACGCCGGCATCAACCAAGGGCAGCGCCAAAGCGGGCAATGTGGCGGGGTTCGACAAGCTGGTGCCGGGCGGGCCATCCAACAACAGCGCCAACGCCGTGCGGGCTTCGACTGCCAACTGCAGCAAGATGCTCTGATTCGCCTGTTGACTGGCCAACGTTTGCTGCGCCTGGGCCACTTCCAAACCCGACACGGCACCGGCGCGGTACTGCGCCTGCACCAAATTGAAGGTGGTCTGTGCATAGGCAATGCTCTCGGTGTTGGCCGACAAACGCTGGTTCACAAATCCCAACTGCCAATACAAACCCGCGGTGGTACCGACCAGCGTTAGCACGGTGCTTTGGCGGTCTTGCTCAGTCGCCAACGCTTCCCAACGCGCCACATCGCGCAGACTGCCCAGCCGGTTCCACAAATCAATTTCGTAAGCTGCGCCCAGCGAGACGCTGTTGCTGCGTGTCGTCACCGCGCCAGCTTCCAGCGGCAAACTGGCGCCAGTGCCAACGCTGCCACTGAAGCGCGGTTGCAAATTGTTGTCAGCCAAGCCAGCCAGCAACTGCGCGCGTCGCACACGAATGGCCGCCGCCGCCAGATTGTTGTTGCGCTGCAAGACCGCGGCCACGAGACGGTCTAGCTCGGGGTCGTTGAAACGCGTCCACCAAGTCATGTCCGGCATTGCGAACCCGCTGGCATCTGTAGAGGTTGCAACACTGGCTTGGCTGTACTGCGCCGGTATCGTGAGCGCAGGCGCTTGATACGGGCCATTGAAGTTGGAGGCGCAGCCGCTGACCAACAAGGCAGCGCCTATCGCCGTCGTCAAGCGGATGGTGCGAAGGTTCAAAGCCAAAGGCATCAAAGTCATGGGTTTCACCGTGTTCATTCCCGTGCCAACGCATCAACCGGGTTGAGTTTTGCCGCGTTGTTGGCCGGCATAAATCCAAAAATGACGCCAATCAAGGTCGAGCAGACAAAGGCCACCACCATCGACAGCGTGGAATACACCAACGTGAAGCTGCTGCCAGACTGCTCAAAGCCCCAGCCCACCAGCAATGACAAGCCAATCCCGAGCACGCCGCCCAACAAACACACCAACACGGCCTCAATCAAAAACTGTTGCCGAATGTCGCCTTGCCGTGCGCCGACGGCCATCCGCACACCAATCTCACCGGTGCGCTCGGTCACCGACACCAACATGATGTTCATGACGCCGATGCCGCCAACGATCAAGGAGATCAGCGCGATGGCTGAGATCAGCAACGTCATGGTTTGCGTCGTGCTTTCAATGGTCTGGCGAATGGAGTCCGTGTTGAGCACATAAAAATCCATCACCCCGTGGCGCTGCAACAGCAGCTTGTTAACGCCTTGTTCGGCGGCAGCCGCTGAGACATCGTCACTGATGCGCACGGTGATACTGCGCAGGTAGTTTTGTCCGATCACGCGGCTCATGGCGGCGGTGTACGGAATCCACACATTGAGCGCATCAACATTGCCAAACGCCGAGTCGCTGCGCTTGGCCACGCCGACCACGCGGCAGGGCACTTGGTCTAGCAAAATAACTTCGCCAACGGGGTTCGGATTGTTCGGAAAGAGCTGCTTGCGCGTGTTGTCGTCGATCACCACTTCCTGCGCTAGGCTGGCCACGCTGTCGGAGTCAAAGGTGCGGCCGGAGGCCATCTGCACGCCGCGCACACGAAAGTACTGTTCGCCAACACCGTTGACGGTGCCGGTCAACGCGATGTTGCCATGACGCAGCGTGACCGAGGTGTAAACAGTGGGCGTGACGCTGTCGACATAGCTTTGCTCAGCCAGCGCCGCGGCATCACTTGGCACCAGCGTGCGCACGCGAGCGGCCCGCCGGTCACCAAACCCGCTGCCCGAAAAAATCTCAATGGTGTTGGTGCCAATGGCGCTGATGCTTTTCAGAATCTGCAGACGCGAACCTTCACCCAGCGCCACCACCGAGACCACCGAGGCGATGCCGATGATGATGCCCAACATCGTCAAAAAAGTACGCAAGCGATGTGCATTCATGGCCAGCACAGCCATCCGAAAAGCCTCGCTGAAACGGTCGCGCCCAGCTTGCCATCGACCACTGCTACTGGCCACTGGTTTCAAGGCCGCGCCGGTCTTGGCAGCCTCGGGCTGGGTCATGCGATCGGACACCACGCGCCCGTCACTCAGCTCAATGATGCGTTCTGCGTGGGCGGCCACCTGCATGTCGTGCGTGACCATGATGATCGTGTGGCCCTCGGCATGCAGCTCGAGCAAAATCTTCATCACCTCGGCGCCACTTTGCGTGTCGAGGGCGCCGGTTGGTTCGTCAGCCAGCAGCACGTGGCCGCCGTTCATCAGCGCGCGTGCAATGCTCACACGCTGTTGTTGTCCACCCGACAACTGACCGGGCTTATGTTGCAGCCGGTCGGCCATACCAAGACGCGTCAGTAGCGCGGTCGAGCGTTCGCGGCGCGACTGCCGGTCGCGTCCGGCATAGACGGCCGGCACTTCCACA
This sequence comes from Comamonadaceae bacterium, assembly GCA_947378785.1. GTDB lineage: Bacteria > Pseudomonadota > Gammaproteobacteria > Burkholderiales > Burkholderiaceae_C > Polaromonas. The sequence continues at coordinate 4,863 of CANCLK010000018.1, read as the reverse complement.
TTGCTCAGCGCGTTCAAGTCGCCCAGCAGGTGATAGCGCTGAAAAATAAAACCGAAATGTTCACGCCGCAATTCGGCCAATTCGTCTGGCCCGAGTTGGGCGATCGGCCGGCCCGCCACGCGGTAAGAACCAACAGTCGGCTTGTCGAGGCAGCCAAGGATGTTCATCAGCGTCGACTTGCCCGAACCGGAGGCGCCCACGATGGCGACCATCTCGCCAGCCCGAATATCGATATTGATGTCGGTGAGCACGGTGATGGTGCCCTCGCCGGCGGGGAAATCACGCTGCAGTCCGCGCAGTTCAAGCAGCGCGGGCGCGCCGTTGGCGGTCGCCGTGGCGTTCACAACCTCAGTCATCAAAACCGCATGCGTGGAGGCTGCCGCTGTGCCGCCTGGCTGCCGGGCGCTGCCGCTTCACTCAGCACGACCTTTTCGCCCACAGCCAAACCTTCGAGGATTTCCGCATTGACGTTGTTGTTGACGCCCACTTTGACTGCCCGTTTTTCGGCCTTGCCGGCAGCGTTCACAACGCGCACGCTGGCCGAGCCGCGTCGACCAGACTGCTCGATCGATGCGGAGGGAATGGTGATGACGCCCTTGGCTTCGTTCAGCACGATGTAGACCTGCGCCGTCATGGAAATACGCAACAAGCCATCAGGGTTTGGCACATCGAGCAGGCCGTTGTAATAAATCGCCGTGGCGGTGTTGACGGTCGTCGCGGTGTCGGTGACGATCGTGTCGGGTGCTGGTTCCACACTGCTCAGCGTCGTGTAGTACCGCTTTTCAGGTGCGCCCAAAATAGTGAAGTAAACCTTCTGGCCAGGCTTGACACGCACCACATCGGCCTCCGAAATCTGCGCCTTGACCGTGATCGTTTCCAGCATCGCCATTTTGATGATGATGGGGGCATTTTGGTTCGCGTTGACGGTTTGACCCTGCAGCGCCATGAGCGCCACGATGACGCCGTCCATCGGCGCCAAGATACGCGTGTAGCTCAAGTTCACTTGCGCGGTGTCGGCCGCAATCCGGGCCTGCGCAATTTGCGCCTCCGAGGTTTTCACATCAGCGCGGCTGGTGCCTAGGTTGGCCTCGGCCTGCTCGTACGTCTGGCGCGAAGTCGCATCCGCCGCCAACAACTCTTTTTCGCGGCGAAAGTTCAACTCGGCTTGCTTGAGTGAGGCCTGCCGCGATCCCAGCAGCGCCTCTGCGCTCAGCAAAGCCGCCTCCGTGTTGCGCAAATCGTTTTGCTGTTTCATGGCGTCAATCTCAGCAATCAGTTGGCCTTTTTTGACGCGGTCCCCCAGCGCTACATTCAAGGTCTTGATCTGTCCGGATGCCTGCGCGCCTACGCTGACCTGTTTGAACGCCTGCAAAGTGCCGGTGGCCAACACCGATTGTTCAATGTCTGCCAATGCCGCGGTGGCGGTCACATAAGCCGGTACTTTGTTGGCCGGGAAAAAGTACAGTTTGACGCCAACCCCCAGCCCCAAGAGCACCAATGCAGCCAGTGCGTAGCGCCAGCGCTTGAGAAAACTAGATAGTTTGGAAACAGAAGAAATCATGGATGCGGATTTTGGCATAGGCTGGACTTTACAAGGCCTGCGGGACTAGCATCGTTGCGACGAGGCAAAGTACCGGTAAAGCAGGGGCTGTTTGGCGTTTGCCACCAGCATGGGTACATTCAAGACATCATGACCCATATTGATCTTTCCGCATGGCGCGTCAAAGCCGAGCACGCCTTCCAGCTCAAAAATCTGGCCACTTTGCCGACAGACTCAGAAACGTCCAAAGACGCTGAAAACGACGAGTGGCCGGAACTGTTCCAAAAATCTGCCGAAAAACTCGAAAAGCTGCAGCTGATGCTGCATGCCGGAAAAAGCAAGGGTTTGCTCTTGGTACTGCAAGGCATGGACACGGCCGGCAAAGATGGCAGCATTCGCAGCGTGTTTTCGCATGTGAGTCCCTTGGGTGTTCGCGCAGAAGCCTTTGGCGTGCCCAGCGAAGAAGAAAAGCGCCACGACTTTTTATGGCGGATTCACCGCAAAGCACCTGCGCTGGGCGAGATGGCGATTTTCAATCGCAGTCATTACGAGGACGTGCTGGTGCCGAGGGTGCGCGGTTGGATTGACCAATCCGTCTGGCTTCAGCGCTACCAGCACATCGCCAACTTTGAGGCCCTGTTGCATGACCAAGGCGTGACGGTGCTGAAGTGCTATTTGCACATCTCGAAGCAAGAACAAAAAAGGCGCCTGCAGGCCCGACTCGACGACCCGCTGAAACAGTGGAAGCTTCAAGCGTCGGACTTTTCAGATCGGCAGTTGTGGCCCGACTACTTAGTGGCCTACCAGGAGGCCATGGCCGCCACCAGCAGCGCCAACGCGCCTTGGTATGTGATCCCGGCCGACTCTAAACACTACCGTGATTTGTTTTTAGCAGAGTTGCTGGTGCACACACTTGAAAAAATGGACTTGGCTTTTCCGCCTAAGTCGTTCGACCTGTCGACGGTTCAACTCGATTGATCTGCCGCCCGATCCGCCAAACCCTGCAAGAACGTCAGAATGTCGTCATCCGCAGCCACGTGGGCGGCCAAGGTGCGGGCTTGCAGCAGGTCACGCTCAGCCCCTAGTTTGGTTTGCACTTCCGCCGCCTGCTGACGCCAGCGATGGCTACGCTGCGCGGGCAGCAAGAAGCCCAAGGCGTCCACTCCGTAACGCAAGCGCTTGGCCCAAATGCGGACGCGGTGCTGCTGTTTCGGGTTAGCGCCGTGACGACTGCTTTTGAATGCCGTCTTGAAGCGCGCGTGCCAAACGTCCAAGCGTCGTTGAGCCCAGCGCTGCAGCGGAACAGTTGCAAAGGCCGCGTCCTGCTTCACCCCTGACAAGCCATCGACCCATTCAGTGAGCGCCAGCAACGTGGTCACCACGGCGGGGCGCGCAAGTTCGCGGCGGACCAAGCTGCGTTGAACGTCAGCCAAGCGCTGCAAGGCTTGACTCATCTGTCGCCAACCTCGACGGCGACGGGTCTGGATTGCGCTGGTCTTTGGGCTGCCTTCAATATACGTACTTCGCCACTGCGGCAACGTCTCAGTCAAGGCCACATCGACATCGCGCAACGCACTCAAACCCTGCAACAAATGTTGCAATGGCGTGAGTGAAGGCATCGGTTCAGGCTTCAACGCGGGTTTGAAAAGCTTTAAGCCACTTTTAAAACGCCGCCACGCCACCCGCGCTTGATGCACCACCTCAGGATCATCAGAGCCGCTCAGGGCCGTTAGATGCACGGTGAACAGCGCCAGCGCCTCGGCCAGCACCTTCGCGGCGGCGGCATTGACCGAGAGTGCACTTGACAGCGCGGGTGGGTCGGCGGAGGGCGCCATTCTTTCAGTCATGAATCATGCTGCACCTCTGGGTGAAGCCTGTCCAGAGGACTTTTCTTCACTTCAGACATGGTGCGGCTGACAAGCCGATGCGTGAGCGCAGCTCGACGTTGGTCAGGCGAGCTTCCGTTTGCAACTCTTTCAGAATGCCTGCGTCGAATTTATCAAGTGTTTGCGCAAAACGCAAAGACTTATCCAGGTCTGCCGAATACACTTTGTTGGTATAAAAATTTAGCTCCCTGGAGACTCCGCCATGAACGCACCGCTACCCGAGCACATCCGCAAGTCGCTAGAAACGGTCACCCTCGACGACAAGTATTCGCTGGACTACGGCTACGCCTTCATGAGCGGGGTGCAAGCATTGGTCAAGCTGCCCATGTTGCAGCGCCTGCGCGACCAACAGCAGGGCAAAAACACCGCTGGCTTCATTTCGGGTTATCGCGGTTCGCCTTTGGGCGGTTACGACCAGGCCTTGTGGAAGGCCTCGAAATATCTGAAAGCGCAGAACATCGTTTTTCAGCCTGGTGTGAATGAAGAGCTAGCGGCCACCGCCGTCTGGGGCACACAGCAGCTTGGCTTTGCGCCACCGGGCACGAACAAATACGATGGTGTGTTCGGTATTTGGTACGGCAAGGGCCCGGGCGTCGATCGCACCTCGGACGTTTTCAAGCACGCCAACATGGCGGGCACCACGCCTTGGGGTGGTGTGCTGGCGGTAGCAGGCGACGATCACGTCGCCAAGAGCTCGACCGCCGCGCACCAGAGTGACCACATCTTCAAGGCTTGCGGATTGCCGGTTTTTTTCCCGGCCAGCGTGCAGGAAATTTTGGATCTAGGCCTGCACGCGCTGGCCATGAGCCGCTACGCCGGCGTTTGGGCCAGCATGAAGACGATTCAGGAAATTGTTGAGTCGTCTGCCAGCACTTTGATTGATCCGGATCGTGTCCAGATCAAACTGCCGACTGACTTTGTCATGCCGCCGGGCGGTGTGCACATCCGCTGGCCTGACTCGCCGCTGGAGCAAGAGCAGCGTTTGTTTGACTACAAATGGTATGCCGCGCTCGCCTACATCCGTGCCAACCGGCTGAACTACAACGCGATCGAAGGCCCGCATGACAGGCTCGGCCTGATGGCCAGCGGCAAGGCCTACAACGACACACGTCAAGCCTTGGTCGACCTAGGTCTGGACGACGCCACCTGTCGCCAACTCGGCATTCGCCTTCACAAAGTGGGCGTGGTCTGGCCCTTAGAAGCCCAGCTCACGCGCGAATTCGCCACGGGCTTGCAAGAAATTTTGGTAATCGAAGAAAAGCGCCAAGTGCTGGAGTACCAGCTGAAAGAAGAGCTCTACAACTGGCGCGCTGATGTGCGGCCCAACGTCCTCGGCAAGTTCAACGAGGTCGACGGCGACTTCAGTGGTGGCGAGTGGGGCATGTCTAATCCGGCAGCGAACACCTTGCTGCGCGCCAACGCCGATTTATCGCCCGC
>CANCLK010000017.1 GCA_947378785.1 Comamonadaceae bacterium | reverse complement strand
CCGCTTGATCTAGCGCTACGGGCTCGCCGATGGCATTGCCAACACCCACGTAGAAGCCGACTTCCAGTTCAAAATCGAGCCGCTTGCTGGCCCCGAATATGGGCAGCGTTGCATCCTTGGGGCGTGACTGGCCTTTAGGCCGAACCACCGGCGTGCCGCTGGCAGATATGGAGGAAGCCCGACCGTGATAGGCCACCGGGAGGTGCTTAAAGTTGGGCATCAGCGGCTCGTCTGGCCGCATCATGCGACCGGCGTTGGTGGCGTGGTGGATGGATGTGAAGAAGTCGGTGAAGTTACCGATCTGCGCTGGGACCTGGAGCTGCGCGCCTTTGATGGGCATGAGGCACGTTTTAGCTTGAGACATCTGAGCGCTACCGCTGCGCAGCAGGCGCGACAACTGCAATCGCAAGGCTGACCCATGTGATGGCGTTAATGCCATCAGGCCGTTCAGGCTGCCACTGTCGCAACTGCGTGCCGCGATGGCAGCCTGACCGCTGAACAAGCCGGCATCGTTCGCGGCACAGACATCCAACATGCTGTCGCCGATCGCCACGACCACGCGCCGCTGCCCATTGCGCAGCACCACGCCGAAGGGCAGGTTCTGAATTGGGAAGTCGGTCAGGCCCTCTTCGCTGCCGGGGACCCAGCTTGTCAGATCGGGTTGATGTGTTTCGTTGATCAGTGTTGTCATTTCATTCCGCCTTTATATTTATATTTCCAGCCTTGATGCCGCGTCTCAGTCGACTTTCATGCCGCCGTCCTTCACGATCCGTTTGTACATGACGATCTCATCTCGAATTTGTGCGCCAAATTTTTCTTGACTGATACCCACCGGCTCGGCGCCCAAGCCCAGAATTTTGGCGCGAATGTCAGGCCGTGCCATCAGCTTTAGAAATTCGGCATCTAGTTTTGCAACGATCGCTTGGGGCAAGCCGGCCGGCCCCAATGCGGCCAGCCAAGTTTCGCTCTTCATGCCCTGAATACCAAGTTCGGCGAAGGTTGGCACATCGGGCGCGAACAGGGTGCGCTTCTCACTGGCCACTGCCAGTGGGCGCAGCCGGCCATCTTTCACGAAGGGCAGTGCAGAGTTGACCGCTGACCAAGACGACTGGGTGTGGCCTGCGAGCACGGCCTGGATCGACTGGTTCGACGCAGCATAGGGAATGTGGTTGACCTGGGTCCCAGTGATCTGGCCGAATTGTTCGCCCGCGATATGGAGCGAGGTGCCGATACCTGAAGACGCGTAATTGACTTCGCCCGGCTTGGCCTTGGCTGCGGCAACGTAGTCGGCCACCGTCCGGATCGGAGAATCAGTCCGCACCACCAGCATGTTGGGTGCCGCCGCCAGCAAGGTGATCGGCGTGAAGTCTTTGATCGGATCGAACGGCAATTTTTGACGCAACGCCGGGTTGATGGTGTGCGCGTTAGAAGTCACCAGCAGCGTGTAGCCATCGGGCGCTGCGCGGGCCACCTGCTGGCTACCGATGATCGCGGTGGCGCCGGTCACGTTCTCCACGATCACCGGCTGACCCCACTCCTTGGCGATCTCGTTCGCGAGAATGCGGCCGAGTACATCGGTCACACCGCCTGCGGCAAATGGAATGACGATTCGTATCTGCTTAGAGGGATAGGCGTTCGCCGTCTGCGCGCTGACCCCTTGCGTCAACGTGTAGAGCGCTGTCACGACAGTTGCGGCGGCCAGTCGTTTAATCCATTTCTGCATGCTGTGTCTCCTGTGTCGTTTTGATATTTTGAGATCTAAATACGGGCGTTCTGTCAGCCTCGCCTTAAGGCTGCTGTGGCGGACTCGTCCACGCCACCGGAAGCGTCGAACACCACACGATAGTCGGCGCCAGCCGATGCGCTCGAAATATAGCCGTTTTCAAGATCACGGCGCACACACGCCGGGTCGCGCTCGACGGCCGGCCCGTAACCACCGCCACCGCCAGTCTTGATCACCACCTGGTCACCTTCGTTCAGCGCATGATCCCCTTTGAGTACACGCAGCACGTCGCCCGACCGCGATCGAATTTCAACATCGGCGGTCTTGCCTTCGCTGCCCCCCGCCAGACCCCAGGGCGGACATTTGGTGCGATCAATCTTGAGGTTTAAGCGGCAGGGGCCGGTGATGCGGTAAGTTTTGACCACGCCCACCCCGCCGCGCAAGCGCCCCGGCCCCGCTGAGTCTTCACGGATCTCGTAGGACTCGAAACGATAGGGATGAAAAGCCTCTTGCATCTCGACCGGAACATCTGACGTGTCACCGTGCACATTCGATCGCGATGGACCGTAACCGTCGGTCGAGGCGGTCGCGCCCCAGCCACCGACACAGGTGTCCAGGTGATAGAACTGCACCCCGGTGGCTGGGCTGATGCCATGAAAGGCGTGCACGCCATACGTGCCGTGATGCGCAGCCGCCACACGCTCGGGGAAAGCATCCGCCATCGCCCGCAGAATAGTGTCGACCACGGTGGGAATCATGTTGCCGGAGCCGCCAATGGCAGCGGTGGGGCCGGCCGACAAGAATTTGCCATCGGGAATCTCGACCTCCAGTGCACGGAAGTCGCCTTCATTGACGGGGTCATCTGGAGAGAAAAGGTACTTGATCGCAATGCGCGCAGCAGCCACCGCACCGCCGTTACGGCCTGCGTTGAGCGGACCGGGGAGCTGCTCGGAGACGCCCGAAAAATCGACCTTGATGCGATCACCGTCGACCACCACGCACACGTCGATCGGCACGATCTTGTCCAGGTACAAGCCATCGTTGTCAAGGAAAGAGTAAGCCCGATATTCGCCCGATGGCGCAGCACGGATAGCCGCACGGGTGCGGGCTTCGGCGATGTCCCACATCGAATGCACGGCCGCGTGGTAGGTTGCCACACCATACTTTTCGGCGATTTCAGAGACCATCTCTCGACCCATGAAGCAGCCAGCGATCTGCGACTCGACGTCGCCTAGCAGCATCTCCGGAAACCGGGTGTTGTATTCGATCATGCGAAACATGTCGGCCCGGCGCTCGCCGCGCTCGAACAGCTTGACGCTGCGAAACTGAATACCTTCCTGATAGATTTCCGTCGTGGTCGTCGAACTGCAAGAGCCGACCATGATGCCGCCGACATCGAGCCAGTGCATCAGCACGCAGAAGAACGCAGTGACCTCCCCGCCATCCCCCTCAGCGCGCACCGGCGTGTACATCACCACGTTATTCAGGTGCTGGCCCAACGTGCCGGCGTGGTTCGAAATCACCACATCGCCCTGATGCAGGTTATCTAGCCCATAGATGGCCACGCCATCCTTCACCGCAGTCCCCAGCGCATTCGCCACGAATATGCCCAAGCTGCCGCGCGATTGCGAGATCAAGCGTCCTTCACGATCGACGATACCGACCGCGTAATCTTTGTACTCATTGATCAGCGGTGAGAACGCGGTGCGGGTGATGTTCTTGTCGATTTGGTTGGGGATCGAGATCAGGTCGTGCTTGATGATCTCGAGCGTGACCGGATCGAGGCAGGGTGGGACTGTCATAAGCACTTGATGATAATTTCGCCCAGCTTGCCCACGGTGGCATGGTCGCCCGGTAGCAACACAGTGGTCGAGCTGTATTCTTCAATGACGGCCGGGCCATCCAGTGCAAAACCGGCCGGAAGTGTGTCACGGCGCCACACCGGCACATCGATGCGGCCGTACGGCGCGGGAAAGTAGACCGATCTGCGCCCCGACGACTCAGGTGTCCCGGCCACGGTCTGCTCACCGATCAGGTCGGCCAGTTCGGGGCGCGGCACATCCGCTTCTGCGCCAAGTCGAATACCCAGCACCTCCACTGCATTGTTGTTGGCGTGGCCGTAGCGGCGCTTGTAGATAATTTCGAAACGCTTCACAAGCGCGTCGATATCGACATCGGCTTCAAACGGCACCCGTACCGTGTGCTTTTGGCCACGGTAGCGCATCTCCAGCGAGCGGTCGAAACGCAGCTGCTGGGCCCCCAGCTCGGACTCCAGCGTGTGACGCGCACTGTCTTCCAACTCGACGAACGCGGGCCATATCAGATCGAGCGCATGGCCCGTTGCGGCCGTCACCACGGTGCGCGACAAATCGACGCGCGCGCCAGCGATGAGCATCCCTAGCGTCGCAAAATTACCCGGGTGCGGCGGCACCACAACCTGAGGAATGCGCAGGCTACGCGCGAGGATCGATCCGAACAGCGGCCCGCCGCCACCGAACACAAACAACCCAAACTCACGCACGTCGTAACCGCGTTCGATCGTGATCTCTTTGATCGCCGTGGCCATGGTCGTGGTCGCTAAATCAAGGATGCCCTGGGCCGCCGCATCGATGCCGTGTTCGCCTTCGAATCCCAGCGGCGCAGCGACGCGCTGGCCGATGGCAGCGCGTGCCCCGACCGTATCGAGTTGCAGCTTGCCCTTCATGAAGCTGCCGCCCGAGATGCGACCCAGCGCGAGGTTGGCATCGGTCACGGTGGGCTCAGTTCCGCCGCGGCCGAACGCCACGGGACCGGGCTCAGAGCCGGCGCTACGCGGGCCGACACTCAAAATGCCGCGCGCATCCACCGAGGCGATCGATCCGCCCCCAGCGCCGACCTCCACGATATCGAGCACCGGCGTCTTCAGCGGAAAGCCGTGGTCGTAGCCGCCGACATAGTAGATCGGCTGAATGTCGAATTGCCCGTCTTGTACCAGCGCACATTTGGCGGTGGTGCCGCCCATGTCAAAGGCGATCAGCTTCGGCATGTTGAGCGCCACGGCGTAGGCAGCCGCACCAATACAACCGCCAATGGGACCGGACTCGACCAGCGCCACGGGTTGCTCCAGCGTACGAGCCACCGACAGCACGCCGCCGTTCGAACCCATCATGTAAAAAGTACCAGCGAAGCCGCGCTCTCGCAGGCGCTGGTCGAAAGTGCCGATGTAGCTGCCCATGCGAGAGCCAACGTAGGCATTGGCGGCGGCAGTGGATGCGCGCTCGTACTCAAACCACTCGCGCGTCAGCAGGGTGCCCGCCGTCACGTAGACACCGGGCAGACAGCGTTTCAATAGCGCCGTCGCCGCTTCCTCATGCGCCGGGTTGGCGTAGGCATTGATGAACGAGATGGCGACAGCTTCTATCCCGTCGCGTTTGAATCCCTCTGCCAACTGTTCCAGCGCAGCGGTGTCTAGCGGTTCGATCTCTTGGCCTTGGGCATCCATTCGGCCCGCCACCTCAAAACGGCGCGTGCGCGGCACCAGCGGCTCGTCGCGCCGGTACTCCAGCGCGAACGGCACCGGCCGATTGCCACGCCCGATCTCCAATGTGTCGCGAAAACCGCGTGTGGCCAGCAACGCGGTCTTGGCACCGGTGCGCTGGATAAAAGTATTGATCACGTGCGTGGTGCCGTGCTTGAAGAGCAGGGCCTGATCGAGCTGCACGTCGGTCCCTTTGAGTCCGTCTAGCGCGCCCTCGACCAGATCACCGTAATTGGTGAGCGTCTTACCGTAGCGGACCTGACCGGCCTCTGCATCGTAAACAGCGACGTCCGTGAACGTACCACCTGTATCGGCCGCAACCATGTAGCGCATCGCTTCAGCTCCTTAGTTGGGCTCATTGTGGAGGGTAATTACTATCTAAAAAAGTTGATAATTTGTCTACTACCTGTGCAAAATCAGCATCAATGAAGTCATCCACTGCATCACCCGGCAAGGCCTCCGCAGCCAGCACCGATAAAACCGCCGCTTTGAAAGCGCCGGTGACGATGGAGCTGCTGCGCCTTTTCAGCGATGTCGCGGAGGCCGGTAGCATCGCCGCGGCGGCACGCAAAAGCAACCGCTCGCCATCCTTGGCCACCCGCAAGATCGCCGCACTTGAACGCGCACTCAAGGTGCGACTGTTTGACCGCACCACGCGCAGCGTGAAGCTCACCGAGCCCGGTCGCACGGCACTGGCTTGGGCGCGGCAGACCCTCGAAAGCTACGAGGTGGTCAGCGACGACCTGGCTTCACTGGTGGCACGACCCGCTGGCGTGGTGCGCATCGCGATCAACCACTTCGCTGCCACGGTCTACCTACCCTCCATTCTCGAAAGCTTCTGCCGAGAATTTCCGGACATTCGTCTGTCGATCACCGTCACCGACAGCCCCGTCAGCATGGTGCTTGAGGGCTATGACTTGGCCGTGCATTCCGGCCGCGTGCCGGATGCGAACGTGGTCGGCGTTCGGGTGAATGCTTTTCGTCGTGTACTGTGTGCTGCGCCAGCTTATCTCGAACGACGTGGCACACCGATGCGGGTCGAGGATCTGTCACGACACGACTGCCTCGTCCACGCGACCAACGAACCCGCCAACTGGTTTTTCCGCCGTGGGAAACGTCTGATCGCGCACCCGATACAGCCTTACATTGAGACCGACACGCATCTGGTGCTGATCGAGCTAGCGCGCCGGGGCATGGGCATTGCGCGAATCAGCTTCAATGTGGTGAAAGAGGATCTGGCCACCGGGAAACTGGTCGAACTGTTGCCGAAATTCGAGTCGGTCTATTCGAACGGTGAACTGCCAGGCCTCTGGATCCTTTATCCAAATCGCAAGGTGCTGTACCGGACACGGGTGTTGATCGATTACCTCAGCCAAGCGCTGAAACAACGCTGACGACTCAGCGACGGGCTGTTCAACAGCCTAACAACTCAGCCAGCTGCAACATATCCCGCGCGTGAAAGTTATTGCCAGCTTTGGGCGATACATCTTTGACTTGAGCGGCACCAAATTCCAAAGGACGCTCGATGTACGCCGTCTGCAATCCGCAGGCACGGGCGGCAGCCAAATCATCGTGGTGCGCGGCGCAGAGCATGACTTGCTCGGGCGTCGCGTCGAACACCTTCGCCACGCCGAGGTAGGTGGCCGGGTCGGGCTTGTAGGCCCGAAAAACTTCGGCTGACAAGATGCAGTCCCAAGGCAAACCGGCGCGCTTGGCCATGTGGGTGAGCAAACCGATGTTGCCGTTGGACAGCGTGCACAAGGTGTAGCGGGTTTTCAGCAGCAGCAAACCCGCCACGCAGTCGGGCCAAGGGTCCAACCGATGCCAGACACGGTTCAGGTGTTGCCGCTCGGCCTCGCTCAGATGCTCAAGCCCGAAGGTCGGCAACATCGCATCCAGAATCATCCGGTTCAACTCATCAATGCGAACCCAACCCAACTCGCCGGAACGCACGCGCTGCATGGCTGGCTGATAACCCGCACGCCAAGCCAACGCAAAAGCGTTGCCATCGACTTGCGGGTACAACGCCTGCAGCTCGCGAACGATGGAACCGTGCCAATCGACCACCGTGCCAAAAATGTCAAATGCAAGGATTTTCGGTCTTTGGCGCATGGTTTCAATCTGGCGTTACGACGTTAAACCAGCAGCGCGTTGATGCGTCGCACATACGCCGCAGGGTCATCCGGCAAACCGCCTTCAGACAGCAGCGCTTGGTCAAACAAGATGTGGGCCAAGTCGTCGAACTGCGCGTCGTCGACGCTGGCTTCGAGCTTTTTGGCCAGCGGGTGCTGGGCATTGACTTCGAGGATCGGCTTGACTTCAGGCGCAGGCTGGCCGGCTTGCTTGAGCATGCGGGCGAGCTGGGTCGACATGTCGCCGTCTTGCACCACCAGACACGCAGCGGAGTCGACCAAGCGGGTGGTGGCGCGCACGTCTTTGGCTTTGTCTTTCAGCGCTTCTTTGAGCTTGTCGAGGACGGGCTTGAACTGGGTTTGTGCGTCTTCTGCCGCTTTCTTTTCGTCGTCGTCTTGCAGGGTACCCAAGTCAACGGCGCCTTTGGCCACCGACTGCATCGGCGTACCGTCGAACTCGTTCAGGTAGTTCAGCGCCCACTCGTCGACACGGTCGGTCATGAGCAGCACTTCAATGCCTTTTTTGCCGAAGATTTCGAGCTGCGGGCTGTTCTTGGCGGCGGCTTGCGTGTCAGCGGTGATGTAGTAAATAGCGGATTGGCCTGCCTTCATGCGCGCCTTGTAGTCGGCCAAACTGACGGTGACAGAGTCCGTGGTCGAACTGGCAAAACGCAGCAGCTTGGCGAGGCGATCACGGTTGGCATTGTCTTCGCCCAAACCTTCTTTCAGCACCGCGCCAAACTCGGCGTAAAAAGCGATGAATTTTTCAGGCTCGTTGACAGCCAAGTCTTCGATCATGGACAGCACGCGGCGCGTATTGCCTTCGCGAATGGCTTTGACGGCGCGGCTTTCTTGCAGCAGTTCACGCGACACATTCAGCGGCAAGTCAGACGAGTCAACCACGCCTTTGACAAAGCGCAGATAGCTGGGCAGCAGGGCTTGCGCGTCGTCCATGATGAAGACGCGTTTGACGTACAACTTAACGCCAGCAGCCTTCTCGCGGTTGAACAAATCCATCGGTGCTTTGGCCGGGATGAACAACAGTTGCGTGTATTCAGTGCCGCCTTCAACGCGGTTGTGCGTGGTGGTCAGCGGCGCTTCGTGGTCATAGCTGATTTGCTTGTAGAACTCGTCGTACTGTTCTTGGGTGATGTCTTTTTTAGCGCGCGACCAGAGTGCCGCAGCTTGGTTGACGGTTTCCCATTCGCCGGTGAACACCATCCCGCCGGGTTGGTCGTTTTCGCCCTCTTTCCATTCTTCCTTTTCCATCTCGATGGGCAGGGAAATATGGTCGGAGTATTTGTTGATGATGCCTTTCAGCTTCCAAGCGTTGAGGTAGTCAACGGCGTCGTCTTTCAGGTGCAAGATGACGCTGCTGCCGCGCTCAGCACGCTCGATTTCACTGACGTCAAACTCACCCGTGCCGGTGCTGCTCCAGCGTACGCCTTGGCTGGTGGGCAGGCCGGCTCGGCGGCTTTCAACCGTGATGGAGTCGGCAACGATGAAGCCCGAATAAAAACCAACGCCAAATTGGCCGATCAACTGCGAGTCGCTTTTTTGGTCGCCGGAGAGTTTGGAGACAAAGTCGCGGGTGCCGCTTTTGGCGATGGTGCCGAGGTTGTCGATGGCTTCTTGCTGCGACAGGCCGATGCCGTTGTCGGCGATGGTCAGTGTCTTGGCGGCCTTGTCAAAGCTCACACGCACTTTGAGTTCGGGGACGTTTTCATACAGCGTGGCGTCGTTCAGCGCCTCAAAACGCAGCTTGTCGCAAGCGTCTGAGGCATTGGAAACCAACTCACGCAGAAAAATATCGGGGTTGGAATACAGCGAGTGGGTGACGAGTTGAAGCAGCTGGGCTACTTCGGCTTGGAAAGCGAGAGTCTGTTTTTGCATGGATGGATAGTGGGGTTGATGTCGGATTAATTCAAGAGCTGTCGGCTTCAGCACAAACCCTGATTCTAGAAAACTCTGGGGATGGTCTGGCTCAGCAGGCTAAAGTCGAGCCCATGCCAACTCCAAAATCCTGCCACCGCAAGCGCATCAATCCCGTCTCTGCGAGCGATGCGTGGCAGTCCATGAACGCGCACCACCAAAATGGATGGCCGCGCTACGCTCGCCATGACGAAGATCTGTCACTGCGAGCGAAGCGTGGCAGTCCAGGAGCCCGCATTCGCAGTCATGGATGGCCGCGCTGCGCTCGCCATGACGGGGCGGCGCAAGGGTGGCCGCGCGGTTGCGCTCGCGACGACGATGCAGTCAGCATCCATCCATGACAAGCACCGAATTCATCGCTTTGTTGGTGCTAGCCACGGCCATGAGCTTCACGCCCGGCCCGAACACGGCCCTGTCCACCGCGATGGCGGCCAACCACGGCCTGCGCCACGCCATGCCCTTTGTCTGCGCCGTGCCCCTGGGCTGGGGCCTGCTGCTGACCTTCAGCGCACTCGGCGTGGGCGCCTTGCTCGTCGCCCTGCCCTGGCTGGCTTGGGGCATGAAGCTGACGGGCGCGGCTTACTTGGTGTGGCTGGCGCGGCGCTTGGCCACGACACAAGAACTCAGTGAAGCCGATGCCCAGAAGCTGCAGATCGGCTTCTGGCAAGGCGCTGCCTTGCAGATGGTGAACATCAAGGCTTGGATGCTGGCGCTGGCGATTGTCAGCGGCTGGGTCGCCGGTCATGCCGATGCGGGCTGGCGCTTTGCGATCGTCTTGCCGGTGATGTTGGGCTTCGCCTTTGGCAGCAATCTGGCGTATGCGCTGGTCGGCTCGCTGCTGCGTGAGTGGCTGGCGGGACCGGACGGCACGCGTCAACGCCTGCGCTGGTTCAACCGCGTGATGGCGGCGGTGCTGGTGCTGACGGCTGGATGGATGCTGCTTCGATAAAGCCTGAGCAAGCCATACAATAATTTTTGGCCGCCTAAAACAAGATCCCGCACAAAATCACAACAACAGAGACAGCCATGAATAAAACCACCGCAGCGCATTGGTGCTCACTCGAACCCATCCGCACTTTGTCCCTGCTGTTGCCCTTGGCATTGCTGGGAACGCAGGCCATCGCCGCCGACCCTTATCCCGCCAAACCCATTTCCATCGTCGTCGCCTATGCCCCTGGTGGCCAAGGCGACACCTTTGCCCGCATCGTTGGTGAGCGACTTGGCACGATGTACAAGCAAGCGGTTTTGATCGACAACAAACCCGGCGTTTCCGGCACCATCGGTACCCGCTTTGCCGCCAAAGCCAAAAATGACGGCTATACCTTGTTCCTCGGTCAAACGGGTGAGATCACCGTCAACCGGGTGTTGATGAAGGACATGGGCTACGACCCCATGAAGGAACTGATGCCGGTGGTGCTGATCGGCAATGCCCCGCTGGTGATGCTGGCGCCGGTTGATGCGCCCTACAACACGATCGCAGAATTCATTCAAATGGCGCGCGCCAAACCGGGCGAATTCAGCTACGGTACGGTGGGCGCCGGCACCCCCGGACACCTGTCGGCCGTGGCCTTGGGTCTGGGCCTGAAACTCAACATGGTGCATGTCCCCTACAAGGGCGTCGGACCATTGCTGTCAGACCTGATCGCTGGCCGCTTGCAGGCGTTTTTCAGCAGCGCCTCAGCGGCAGTACCGCAAGTCAAAGGCGGCAAGCTCAAAGCGCTGGCCGTGACCACGCCGCAGCGCATGAACTCCTTGCCGCAAGTGCCCACCATTGCTGAATCAGGCTTGCCTGGCTTCAGCTACACGCTGTGGGGCGGCTTGTTTGCACCGGCAGGTACGCCAGCATCCGTCATCGACAGCCTGAACCATGATGTCAACACCCTCTTGGCCAGCCCCGATATTCGGGCGCGCTTCGATGCCGACAATCTGGCCGTTCCCAAAAATTCGCCGACTGAATTCGCCACCTACGTGCGCGCCGAAAGCGTCAAGTTTGAGAAGCTGGTGAAAGACGCCAACCTCAAGCTCGAGCAGTGATGCAAGGACTGTCCATGAGCACCGCCAACACTTTGAAAATTTGGGGCCGCATGAGCTCCATCAATGTCAAAAAAGTCGTCTGGACCGCGCAAGAGCTCGGTCTGGACTTTCAGCGCACCGAAGCCGGTGGAAAATTTGGCGTGGTGAAAACGCCCGAGTACATGCGCCTGAATCCGAACTCGACCGTGCCGGTGATTGAGGACGAAGACTTCACGTTGTGGGAGTCGAATGTGATCGTGCGCTACCTGTGCGCCAAGCATTCACCTGGGCAGTTGTACCCGACCTCTTTGCGTGAGCGCTTTGTGGCCGAACAGTGGATGGATTGGCAACAGACCACCCTGAACCCAGCCAGTCGCACAGGATTTTGGCAGCTGATCCGAACCGCCCCGGAGCAACGCAACCCGAGCGCCATTGCGGAGTCGAATGCAGCTGTTGAATCCCTCATGGCCGTGCTGGACACCCACTTGGGTCGCCACGCCTTCATGGCCGGCGATCATTTCACCATGGCCGATATTCCACTGGGTTGTGATGTGCATCGCTGGTTCGGCTTGCCGCAGCAACGTGAAAGCCGACCCCATATTGAGCGCTGGTTTCAAGTGGTCAGTGGGCGGCAAGCCAGCACCGGCGTGCTCGACATGGCGCTGAGCTGAACGCTCGTTCAAAGTCCGCCATGCGCTCCCGCCGCTTCAAACAAGTCGACGTCTTCACAGACGAGGCCTACCTCGGCAACGCGCTGGCCGTGGTGCTGGACGGTGATGGCATCAGCGACGACACCATGCAGCGTTTTGCGCGCTGGACCAACCTGTCGGAAACCACTTTTCTACTGCCGCCAACCGACACGGCTGCAGACTACCGTGTTCGAATTTTCACGCCGGGGGGTGAGTTGCCGTTTGCCGGCCACCCAACTCTGGGCAGCTGTCATGCTTGGCTGGAAGCCGGAGGAAAATCGCACACGGCGGGGCAAGTGGTGCAGCAATGTGCGCTCGGATTGGTGACGATTCAACGCGGTTCCAAGCGCCCGGAACGCTTGGCTTTTGCCGCACCACCCCTGCGCCGTAGCCAGCCAGCTCGCGAGTTGCTCGACGCAGTGGCTGAGGCTTTGGGGCTTCATGCGCAACAGATTTTGGCGGCACAGCGGCTCGACAACGGCCCAGTTTTTCTGGGCCTTTTGCTCGATTCCCCGGCGACCGTTCTGCAGCTCACGCCCGACCATGCGGCGCTGCTCAAGCTTCAAATCAAAGTCGGTGTCGCCGGCATTTATGCAGATGACAGCGCCAACGCACCTCCGCTGATTGGACGCATCAACCGCGAGGCGGCTGCGTTCACAACGGCAGACACTCAGTCCATCAAGTTGACGGCAGCTGAAACGCCGCAGCTTGAAGTACGCGCCTTTTGCGCCGCCACCGGCATCAACGAAGACCCGGTCACCGGCAGTCTGAATGCGAGTCTTGCGCAGTGGTTGATCGGTGAAGGGCACTTGCCAGAGCGCTACCTCGCCTCGCAAGGCGTCTGCATCGGACGCATCGGTCAAGTCCACATTCACCGCGATGCCACCGGGCAGGTTTGGGTCGGTGGGCATGCGGTGAGCTGCATTGAAGGTACAGTGCGTCTATGAAAAAGGCAGGGATACGCAGCACGGTGGATCATTTGGTGGTGCTGGCCGCCACGCTGGAAGACGGCATCCGTTGGTGCGAAGCCTTATTGGGCGTCACGCCCCAAGCCGGCGGCGAACACCCGCTGATGGGCACACACAACTGCATCATCAACATTTCCAGTTTTGCCTTCCCTGACTGCTATTTGGAAATCATGGCGCTCAATCCGGGCGTTCCAACGCAACGCGCCGCCGGACTGAAACGATGGTTTGATATGGACGATGTTCAACTGCAATCGCAGGTTGCACAGCATGGCCCCCAACTGGTTCACTTTGTCGTGCGCTGCCCTGACGTGCAGGCTGCAGTGGATGAGATGACCGCACTCGGGCTCGACTGCGGCACGCTGGTCGACGCCACAAGGCAAACGCCCGAGGGCCTATTGCAGTGGCGACTCACAGTGCGCGATGACGGTCAGCGCCTGATGGGCGGCGCCGTGCCAGCGCTGATTCAGTGGGGCGCTGCTGACGACATCGAACCGCGCCATCCGACCCGCTCAATGCCTTACTCAGACCTGCAATTGCAAGGACTGCTACTCAATCACACACTGCCTGTGTTGCTAGAAACTGCGTGCGAATCCATTGGGCTGAACGGCATGCAGGTGCAATCCGGTTTGCCGGGCATCTGCGCGACGCTGCAAACGCCACGTGGTCTTGTGCGTTTGTCGTCGCCACCACGGCATTGAACCCCCAGCGCAGCGCGTCAGAAGGCTGCCAGCGAGTTAAATTCGGCCAGCAGCGAGGCCAGCGCCTGACCATTGACGTTGAGCACGGCACGTCCCTTGTCAGCAGTCGCTGCAGCCGCATTCCCGGCCGCGCCCGAAGCGTTCAAGTCTTGCGCGGCCCACGCCAGTTTGACACTGCTGCCGTTGCCCATGATCGGGAATTTTTGCGCACGCTCTTGGCTGCTGGATGCGAAATTTGTCGCTTGCTGCATGTCCACGCGCTCGGGGTGCAGCGCCAACATCATCGACGTTTCCACATCGCCACCATGCACGCCAAAGCGCGGTTCGTTGGCACCAAACAGGCTCTGCACCGCAGCAGGTACCGGCAAAGCAAAGATGTTGACCAGCGCCACCGTCATGCCGAAACACGCTCGCAACTCGCGCCCGACGATGTCCATGGTCGAGACATTGCCACCGTGCGAATTCAGCAGCACCAGCTTCTTGACACCGGTGCGCGCCACGCATTCACCGAGGTCGATCCAAGCTTGAATGAGCGTGGCAGCACTGACGGTGAGCGTGCCCGGGAATGCCACATGTTCGATGCTACGGCCAACGGTTTGCGTTGGTAAAAAAAGAACCGAGAGATCTGCGGCCAGATGCGGCAGTGCGTGCGCGATGACGCCGTTGACGAGATCCGTATCAACGCTCAGCGGCAAGTGCGGGCCATGTTGCTCGATCGCCGCCAGCGGCAGCACGGCGATGGTGCGGCTGATATCCAAACGCGCAAAGTCAGGGCTCTTGAGTTCAGCCCAAAAGCGGGGGACGGGAGTGTTCATGCGGAGGGCCAGTTCAATGAGACAAGGGCAAAATTTGAATCTAAATTGTCACTCAGTTCAAGCCGCAGCAGCCGCATGCTGAATCTCGGTGCGCAGCTGACCAGCCACGTGTTGGTTGACGTGTCGTTTCTGACGTTCGGCCCGTGCCTGACCCGCTGGTGTGAGTGACGGGCTGGCAGCTTGCAGCAGCTCGGCCAGGCACTTGGGTTTGGCACGCGCGCCGCTGGCTTGGTAATCAGCCAACAGCGCTTGCCGAACCATGTCGTCAGCCATGCCGCGTGGACCAGTCAAATGCGCAAACAGCAAATCAACGAGTTTTTCCAAGGCAAATTCATGGGTCTTGCCGGTGCGCTGCCAGAGCCAGTCACTGAAATTCAAAAACGCGGTGAACGCCGACACCGGCGAACCCTCAACGCCGTCAATACCTTCCAGCAACAGCGAGCGTGCACGCAAAAATCGGCCTGAATTAGCGATCATGTCCCAGTAGCGCGCAAAGCGCTGAATGCGCTGCAGCGTAGCAAAGTCAATCGTCGAGTTTTGCAAAATTGTGTACGGCGTCTGCGGGTCGTAAACCATCGAAAAATCTTGCGTGTGGCGGGCGATCGGCGTACCCCGCAGCCGTTTCAAAATACCGAACTGAATCTCATGCGGTGCCAAGGCATAAAGCCGATCAAAGCCGGCCGCAAAGCTCTCAAGCGTTTCCCCGGGCAGGCCAAAAATCAAATCGGCATGCACATGCGCCTGGCTTTGGCCGACCAGCCAGCGCAGGTTTTCAGCCGTTTTGAGGTTGTCTTGCTTGCGCGAAATACGCTGCTGCACCTCGGGGTTGAAGCTCTGAATACCGACTTCAAACTGCAGCGATCCAGCGGGGAATTGCACGATCAATTCTTTCAAACGATCCGGCAAGCTGTCGGGTACGACTTCGAAATGCACGAACAAATTGGGCATAGAGCCAGCATCCTCCGTAGCCGGCTGCAGGCGGTCCAAAAAGAACTGCAAGATACGCACCGAATGCTCGACCTTCAAATTAAACGTGCGGTCAACAAACTTAAAGTTGCGGGCGCCGCGCTGGTACAAAGTATCCATCTCGCCCATGAAGGCGTCGAGGTCAAAAGCCCAGGCCGTCTTATCGAGTGCACTCAGGCAAAACTCACACTTAAAGGGACAACCGCGCGATGCTTCCACATACAACAATCGCTTGGCGATATCAGCGTCGGTGTACTCGTCATAAGGTAAAGCCAAATCATCCAGCGGTGGTTGCTCGCCGGGGATGACCTTCATCAGCGGCTGCGGGCCGTCCAGCAATGCACGGCACACTTTCGGAAAACTCACATCGCCCCAACCAGTAATGACATGGTCCGCCAAGCGACAAATTTCTTGCGACTCGACTTCATGGCTGACCTCGGGGCCACCCAACACCACCTTGATGTCCGGCCGCAAGGCTTTGAGCAGCCGCAGCACCTGTGTGGTCTCGACCACGTTCCAAATGTAAATACCCAGCCCAATCACCTGCGGATTTAAAGCCAACAATTCTTCAACAATTTGCGTTGGCCGCTGCTGAATCACGTACTCCCGGAGTTGCGTCATGGCGCGCAGGCCATCACCGCCATGCCGGTCCATGTTGGCCAACAAGTAACGCAGACCAAGAGACGCGTGGATGTACTTAGCGTTCAGCGTGGCCAGCACGATGCGCGGCGACGCAGATGGGTTTGGGGGCAAAGGCGGGACTAAACTGGTCATGCGCTGATTATCGAAGCATTCGTTCTTGAACGAAGGCAGACGCAAGACGAACGACCCGGCGTACGCTCCGGGCCTTTCATAAATCAAAATAACATGTTTGGCAGAAACATCGTGACGGCTGGGACGTAGGTGATGAGAATCAGGAACACGAGCAACACCAGCGTCCATGGCAAGGCGGCACGTGCCACCGCCATGATGGACATTTTCGTGATGCCCGCCGTGACAAAGAGGTTCAAGCCAATCGGCGGAGTCACCATCCCGATCTCCAAGTTCACCACCATGATGATGCCCAGATGAACAGGGTCAATGCCCAACTGCGTCGCGATCGGGAACAAGATCGGCGCCATGATGAGGATGATGCCAGTGGGTTCCATGAACATGCCCGCAATCAACAGCAAGATGTTGACGACGATCAAGAACTGCCAAGCCGGCATACCCCAAGCGATGATGGTTTCAGCGATCTGCTGCGGAATGCGTTCTGTGGTCAGCACATGCGCAAACAACAGGGCGTTCGCCACAATGAACATCAGCATCACCGTGACTTTGCCGGCGTCCAGAATGACCTTCGGCACTTGCGCTATTTTGATGTCTCTGTAGACAAAAATAGCAATCAGAGAAGCGTAGACAGCGGCCACCGCTGCCGCTTCGGTCGGTGTGAAGATACCGCCGTAAATGCCACCCAGAATAATGACGATCAGCAACAAGCCCCAAAGGGAGTCTCGCCCCGTTTTCAGGACTTCGCGCATCGATGCGCGTGGCTGCCGGGGGATGTCGAGAATGCGTGCGCGAACGTAAATCGCCACGATCAGCATCAGCCCGAGCACCAAGCCGGGTATCACGCCAGCCATGAACAGCTTGCCGACCGATGTCTCGGTGGCTGCGCCGTAAACCACCATCACGATGGAGGGCGGAATCAAAATTCCGAGCGTGCCAGCGTTGCAAATGACACCCGCCGCAAACTCCTTCGGATAACCAGCCTTGACCATGCCAGCAATCACGATGGCTCCGACCGCCACCACGGTGGCAGGCGATGAACCCGATACCGCCGCGAACAGCATGCAGGCCAGCACCGATGCCATGCCCAGACCCCCGCGCAAGTGGCCGATGCAGGCGTTGGCAAAACTGATCATGCGCCTGGCGACACCGCCGGTGGTCATGAAAGCACCGCCCAAAATGAAGAACGGACTGGCCCACAGCGTGTAGTGTTCAGACGATTCAAACAGCTTGAGCGTGAGCGACGCCAGCGAGTCCTGCGCGAACATCATGATGGTCAAGATAGAGGACAGACCCAGCGCGACAGCAACCGGCATACCGATCGCCATGAAAATAAACAAGAGTATGAAAAGGGCTGCGATGGTCATTTTTTCACCTCGTCAAATGAAGCATCGTCTCTGAGCCTGAGAGCATCTTGGGCCTCGTCACCCAGCAATTGACCGTCTTGGCCATTCAGTAGCCGCCACAGCACTTGTGCAAAGCGAAATGCCAACAACAAAAAACCGAGTGGCAGCACCACACGCGGTATCCAACTCTCCATCGGAATGTCTTGCATCAAGATGCCGATGCTGTAGAGCTTGTAAACATATTGATAACCGCCAAAAGCAACCAGCAGGGCATAGACGATGCACAGCGCGGCAGCGACCGATGCAACGTTCCGCGCAGCGCGGGCACCCATTGACTTGACCAAGGCGTCAACGCCAATGTGGGCACCGACACGCACGCCATACGACATGCCGACAAAAATCAGCCAAGCGAACATGACGCCGGTCGCCTCCATGACCCAGACAAAGCTGTCATTGAAGACGTAACGCGCCACCACTTGCACAAAGGTGATGAGCGTCATCGCTGCCATGAGGATGACGATCAAGCCTTCCTCGAAATATTTAAGCCAACGCATATATGACTAAAGGGCCCGCATTGCGGGCCCTTTCCTTTAGTTTTGTTTAATTCGTTTTTTTACTTGTTCGACTTCAGTGCAGCGTCGATCAAATCACGGCCGATATCACCCTCGAACTTCTTCCACACGGGTGCCATCGTTTTGCGCCATGCGGCCACGTCTTCTTTCGACAGTGCCTGGATCTTGGCGCGGCCAGTGTCAGCGATTTTCTTGCGATCAGCTTGGTTGATGTCGGCCGCCAATTTGTTCGCGTGCGCTGTGGCTTCGGCCATGGCCTCCGCCAAACCCTTGCGGATGTCCGCTGGCAAGCCGTTCCACCACTTGGCATTGGTCACCAGCATGTAATCGATCACGCCGTGGTTGGTCTCGGCGACGGTCTTTTGCACTTCATGGAATTTTTGCGAATAGATGTTCGACCAGGTATTTTCCTGACCGTCAACCACGCCAGTCTGCAGCGCTTGATACACCTCAGCAAAAGCCATTTTTTGCGGACTGGCATCCAGTGCGCGGAACTGAGCTTCAAGCACGTCGGAGGCTTGAATGCGGAACTTCAGACCTTTGACGTCCTCTGGCCGCGTCAGCTTGTCTTTGTTGCTGGACATCTGCTTCATGCCGTTGTGCCAGTAGCCCAGTCCCAGCAAACCGCGGTTCGTCATGGATTTAAGCAGCGCTTGACCCTCAGGGCCAGACTGGAATCGATCTACCGCCTCGATGTTGTTGAACAGAAAGGGCAGGTCAAAGACCTGAATTTTCTTGGTGTAGCGGTCGAACTTGGAGAGCGATGGCGCGATGAATTGCACGTCGCCCAGCAACAACGCTTCCAATTCTTTGGCGTCACCAAAGAGCTGCGAGCTGGGGAAGACCTGCACCTGGACGCGGCCCGGGAATTTTTTCTCGGCCAGTTCCTTGAACTTCATGGCGCCCTGGCCTTTGGGTGTCTGCTCTGCGACCACGTGGCTGAACTTGATCACGATCGGGGCTTGAGCCGATGCAACGAAGGGCATGGCCATAGCGCCAGCGGCGACGGCTGTCGCCAGCAATGTCCGGCGCAAACGGTTGAGTGATTTCATGGAATCTCCTGGTTAAGAATGTCAAAAAGCATTGAAATAACTCAATAGAATTATTTATATTTGTATAGTGCTACTTAAATTTACATTTATAAGTAGGACATTTGCTACTTTTAGAAAATAGAGTTCTTAAGTCATTCAATTTATTTAATTCCTCAAGGTCTCCAGCACCTGCCAGCTCAAGCGCCACCCGTATCATCCCCAGCATGACCGCGCCCTCCCCTTGCCAAGCCGCCCACCACACAGCGTGCACCGGAACTTTTATTCATCGTGTCCGCTCCCAACAACTCATGCGTTTTTTCATCCCACTGAACTCTCTCCTCACGCGCTTGCTGTGCGCGTCGGCCTTAGCGGCAAGCGCCAGCTTTGTTGCCGCGCCTGTGGTCGCGCAATCCACTCAAGCCACCCCTGCGCTGTTCAGCACCAGCGGCAAGGGCTTAGCGGTTGTTAGCACTGGCGAGGTGCAGGCCGAATTGATGGCTTATGCACCGCAAGGCATCGCTGCGGGTCAACCGGTCTGGGTCGGCCTGCAGATCAAGCACCAGCCCGAGTGGCACACCTATTGGAAGAACTCCGGTGACTCGGGCTTGCCGACCGAGCTGACGTGGAAACTCCCCACCGGTGTCACAGCTGGCGAGATTGCCTGGCCAACACCGAAGAAAATTCCCATTGGCAACTTAGCCAACTACGGCTACGACAACACCGTCTTGCTGCCAGTGCCTCTGACAGTGGCCCCGAGTTTCAACGCCAGTCAGTTGACGGTTCAACTCAGCGCGTCATGGCTGGTCTGCAAGCGCGAGTGCATACCCCAAGAAGGTGAGTTCACGCTCACCTTGCCAGCGCGCAGTTCCAGTGCTGCCAATGCCCGCCTCTTTGAAGCTGCATGGGCCGCCAGCCCTCGCACCTTAGCTGCGGGTACGGGTCAAGTTGAGGTTACGGATGAAGCAAAAACCATCCGCGTGTCTGTGCCCGGTTTGCCGGCTGCGTGGCAAGGCAAGGCGCTTGATTTTTTCCCGGAGACGGGTGGCGTCACAGAGCCGGCCGGAACCATCGCTCAGGCGTGGCAAGGTGCTCGGTGGACGGCGCAAGTGCCGCTGTCGACCCATCGCAGCGAAAGCCCCCAGCGCATGCCGGTGGTGCTGGCCTTGCCTGAAAGCAATGGCCAGACCAGCCAAGCTTGGCGCTTTGAACTGCCGGTAAAAGGGCACTGGCCAGCAATGGCGGCACCAACGGCCGTGCCTGCCGCACTTGAATCCGCACTCAAAGCCAATGCTGCGGCACCCACACCAGCCCCGGCCCTGACCTGGCTGGCAGCACTGATGGGCGCTTTACTCGGCGGCCTGATCCTCAACCTCATGCCCTGTGTGTTTCCGGTGCTGGCCATCAAGATTATCGGCTTCATGCAGGTCAAAGGCCAAGCCAGTCGCACGGCCAGCGGCGTGGCTTACACGGCTGGCGTGGTGCTGTCGTTTCTGGCGCTGGGTGGTCTGCTGCTGGGACTGCGCGCAGCAGGCGAACAACTCGGCTGGGGCTTTCAGTTGCAGAGTCCGGCGGTGGTCGCCGGCTTGGCGGCCTTGTTCACCTTGCTCGGCCTAAATTTAGCTGGGCTGTTCGAATTTGGTCAACTGCTGCCCAGCCGTTTGGCCAGCCTGCAATCAAAAAACACCAGCGTCAATTCATTCTTGTCGGGCGTGCTGGCAACGGCCGTTGCGTCGCCCTGCACGGCACCGTTCATGGGTGCCTCGCTGGGCTTGGCGGTGGGTCTGCCGGCGGTGCAAGCCTTGGCGATCTTTGGCGCGATTGGCGTCGGCATGGCACTGCCTTATTTAGTGGCCAGTCTGATCCCGGCGGTGGCGCGGGCCATGCCAAGGCCCGGCTCGTGGATGGTCACCTTCAAGACCTTCATGGCTTTTCCGATGTTCGGCACCGTGGCTTGGTTGGTGTGGATTCTGGGCCAGCAAAGCGGCATCGACGGCGCTGGGGCCTTGCTCGGGCTGCTGGTCTTGATGGCGCTGGTGATCTGGACCTTCACGCTGACCGGCAAGGTTCGCGTGGCGGCCGTCTGTTTATCGGTCTTGGTCGCTGCGCTAGCGCTGTCAGCCGCCGGGCCTAGCGTTGTCAAACTCATGGCGTTTGGGCCCGCAGGCACGTCTGCTGTCTCGGCCACAGAGCGCTGGCAACCGTGGGCACCGGGCCGCGTCGAACAACTCACGGGCGAAGGCCGCAGCGTGTTTGTCGACTTCACCGCCGCTTGGTGCGTGACCTGCCAATACAACAAGAAAACCACGCTGAGCAACCGCGACGTGCTGGCAGACATGGACGCCAAAAATGTGGCCCTGCTGCGCGCTGACTGGACCCGCCGCGACCCGGCAGTGACCCCAGCGCTGAAAGAACTCGGCCGCTCCGGCGTGCCGGTGTACGTGATTTACAAGACCGGTCGCACGCCCGTTGTGATGTCAGAAATTCTGTCGGTCGAGGATGTGCGGCGCGAACTGGCAAGACTTTAAGCGGGGGACGCTGGGAGTCCTCTGGCGAGCCCCAAGCAACACCTGAGACAATCGGGTCATGTTTGCACCTCTCCAAAACGACACCTTTTTACGCGCCTGCTGGCGTCAAGCCACTGATTACACCCCCGTCTGGTTGATGCGCCAAGCGGGCCGCTACCTACCGGAATACCGCGCCACCCGGGCACAAGCTGGCAGCTTCATGGGGCTGGCCACCAACACCGACTACGCCACCGAAGTCACGCTACAACCCCTTGAGCGCTTTCCGTTGGACGCCGCGATTTTGTTTTCAGACATCCTGACCGTGCCGGACGCCATGGGCCTCGGGCTGTCTTTCGCGCTGGGCGAAGGTCCGAAGTTCGCCACCCCGGTGCGCGATGAAGCCGCTGTCAGCCAGCTCGAAGTCCCAGACATGAATAAGCTGCGTTATGTTTTTGACGCGGTGACCTCGATTCGCAAGGCCCTGAATGGCCGCGTGCCATTGATCGGTTTTTCGGGTAGCCCTTGGACGTTAGCCTGCTACATGGTCGAGGGCGCGGGCTCTGACGACTACCGTTTGGTCAAAACCATGTTGTACCAGCGGCCTGACCTGATGCACCGCATGCTGGCCATCAACGCCGACTCGGTCGCGGCCTATTTGAACCAGCAGATTGAAGCCGGCGCGCAAGCGGTGATGATCTTCGACAGCTGGGGCGGTGTGTTGGCCGATGGCGCCTTCCAAACATTCAGCTTGGCCTACACCGAGCGCGTGCTGTCCCAGCTCAAACGCGAGCACGAGGGCGTCAAAATTCCGCGCATCGTCTTCACCAAGGGCGGTGGCTTGTGGCTACAAGAAATGGCGAAACTCGACTGCGAAGTGCTGGGTGTCGACTGGACCGTTAACCTCGGCCAAGCGCGTGCGCTGGTCGGCGGGCAGGTCGGCGGCGCGGGCAAGGTCCTGCAGGGCAATATCGACCCGAACGTGTTGTTTGCCGAACCCGGCCAAATCGCCACTGAAGTGGCGCGCGTGCTGGACAGCTTTGGCCAGCCGCACACCGACCTGACGACCACCGGACCGACGCACATCTTCAACCTCGGCCATGGCATCAGTCAATTCACGCAGCCGGATCGGGTGGAAGCACTGGTCAGCGCCGTTCACTCACACTCGCGCGGCATGCGACAGCTGAGTTAAAAGGTCGCGTTCAATAGTTCTTCCGGATTCATCACATCTGAATCAGTCCAAAGACCCCTGCTAAATACCTATTGAGTGAGGATTGAAGGCCCGGCTTAGCACGAAAAAAGTGCATCCGCTAGAGACTTATGCACAAAAATCATGCTGCGGTGCGACATAGGAAGAGTTCTGCTAAGCATCTCGCTACAAAAGGAATAGCGACCGTAACTCCATGATTCATAAGGGTTCTTTTAAACTGCTTTTTTTAAGGGCATTCTGACTCAGCCCTTGATTTCAAAGGGGTGGCGCGTTGCAGAGATGACATATCAACAAAGTTATCCACAGAAAGCCTGAAGATCTAGAAAGAGGTTTGTAAATCAAGCACTTACAAGCAGATACGCATGTGAAATCCGAACAAATCCCAGCAAACATGACTTTTTGGATCAGCGTTGTGGTCGCCACCCCTGCCCACAGTGGCGTGGGCGGACCACTGACTTACCGAAGTGAGTTGCCACTCGCACCGGGCCAATTGGTGCGCGTGCCATTGGGCCGTCGCGAAGTGCTGGGCGTCGTCTGGGAGCTGCTGCCAGACAGCGGAGGGCTGACGCCGGTGCAGGCCAAGGCCGTGCTGGGCACGCTCGAAGGTCTGGCACCGCTCGGCGCGACTTGGCGAAAATTGGTGGCCTTCACCGCCGGCTACTACCAGCGCTCGCTGGGTGAGGTCGCCCTGGCCGCGCTGCCGCCCCAGCTGCGGGAACTGAGCACCGTGCAACTGGCGCGTCGCTTGAAACGCCCCAGCGCAGATACGTCCACGGCAGAAAGCCTGTGCGAGTTGGTCGCACTGAGCCCCGAACAAACCGTTGCCTTAGCGCAGTTAGAAGTCGATCCGCGCCCTGCTCTGCTCTTTGGCAGCACCGGCAGCGGCAAGACCGAGGTGTATTTGCGCGCCGCAGCGCGGGTGCTGGCCGACGACCCGGAGGCCCAAGTCTTGGTGATGGTGCCCGAAATCAACCTCACGCCACAACTGCAAGCGCGCTTTGAAGAACGCTTCGTCCACCTCGGCCGTGAGCGCGTGGTCGCCCTGCACAGCGGGCTGACACCGGCGCAACGCCTCAAAAGCTGGCTCGCCGCGCACGCCGGCGTCGCCCGTCTGGTGTTGGGCACGCGCATGGCCGTATTAGCGTCGATGCCCAACCTGCGGTTGATCGTGGTCGACGAAGAGCACGACCCCAGCTACAAACAACAAGAAGGCGCGCGCTATTCGGCACGCGATCTGGCGGTCTACCGCGCCCGCTTAGAGGGTTTGGAAAATTCTTCGCCAGCCAACAGCCCCAAAAGCTGCCGCGTTCTCCTCGGCTCGGCCACGCCATCTCTGGAAAGCTGGCATGCCACCTTGGTCGGCCGCTACCAGCGCCTGACCATGCATGAACGCATTGGCTCCGTCGACCAAGCCGCCGGCAGCTTGCCGACCGTACGGCTGGTCGACATGAACCACCAGCCCAAACACTGCACGCTGGCGCCGCCCTTGCTCGCAGCCATCGCCCAACGCATTGCACGCGGTGAACAGTCCTTGATCTTTTTGAATCGGCGTGGCTACGCGCCAGTGCTGGCATGCCACGACTGCGGCTGGAAAAGCGAATGCCCGCACTGCAGCGCCTACCGCGTTTTTCATAAAATTGACCGCACGCTACGCTGCCACCACTGCGGCTTCACGGAGCGTGTGCCGCGCGCCTGCCCCAGTTGCGGCAACGTTGACATTGCGCCCGTCGGCCGTGGCACCGAACGACTCGAAGAGCACTTGGCCGAGTTGTTGCAAGGTATCACCCGACCCGATGGCAGCCCTCTGGTGATTGCGCGCATTGATGCGGACACGACACGGCTCAAAGGCGCGCTCGAATCACAACTCGCCAGCGTCCACGCCGGCGAGGTCGATGTGCTGGTGGGCACCCAAATGATCGCCAAGGGGCACGACTTTCGGCACATCACATTGGTCGCCGCAGTGAACCCCGATGGCGCGCTGTTCTCAAGCGATTTCCGGGCGCCTGAACGTCTCTTTGGCTTGCTGATGCAGGCGGCTGGCAGAGCCGGCCGAAATGCCGAAAAAGGCGCGCAAAGCGAGATGTGGGTGCAGACTTTTCACCCCGAACATCCGCTGTTTGGTGCGCTTAAAAAACACGACTATCCGGCGTTTGCCGCGCAAGAACTCGCCGACCGCGAAGCTGCCGGAATGTCGCCGTTTGGCTTCTCAGCGCTGGTACGCGCCGAAGCCCGCTCGCAAGACTTGGCGCAGGGCTTTTTAAACGCCGCCGCCGCCGCCGCTCAGGCACAAGCGCTGCCAGGGCATGACATGGTCACGCCCTATCCAGCCGTCCCGATGACGATTCAGCGTGTGGCCAATGTGGAGCGCGCGCAAATGCTGGTCGAAAGCAGCTCCCGCGTGGCGCTGCAGCGCTTTCTGGCAGCGTGGCAGCCCGTCATGGCAGCCACACGCCAGCAAGACGAATTCAAGCCTCTCATTCGCTGGGCCATGGATGTGGATCCACTGGCGATCTGAGCGGCTTGAAAAGGCCCTTAAGGCCTGCGAGACTTAGGCTTTAAGGGCGTCCAAGGCCGCGTTGAAGGTCGCGCTGGGGCGCATCACAGCCGTCATCTTCTGCAGATCAGGCAGGTAGTAACCGCCAATATCAACCGATTTACCCTGCACTGCATTCAATTCAGCAACGATCTTTTGCTCACTGTCCGTCAGCGTTTTAGCCAATGGTGCGAACTGCGCCTGCAATTCTTTGTCAGCCGTTTGAGCGGCCAATTCCTGGGCCCAGTAAAGGGACAGATAGAACTGGCTGCCGCGGTTATCCAACTGGCCAGTTTTAGGTGATGGGTTTTTGCTGTTGTCCAGCAACTTACCCGTTGCAGCATCCAGCGCCTTGGCCAACACTTTGGCTTTTTCATTCTTGGTTTTGATGCCCAAGTCTTCCAGGCTCGCAGCCAGCGCCAAAAACTCACCGAGTGAGTCCCAGCGCAGGTGGTTTTCTTCCACCAGTTGCTTGACGTGCTTAGGTGCCGAGCCGCCAGCACCGGTTTCGTACATGCCGCCACCAGCCATCAGCGGCACGATCGACAGCATCTTGGCGCTGGTGCCAAGCTCCATGATCGGGAACAGGTCTGTCAGGTAGTCACGCAAGATATTGCCGGTGACGGAAATAGTGTCCAGACCGCGAACGACGCGTTCCAGTGTGAAACGCATGGCGCGCACTTGCGACATGTGCTGGATGTCCAGGCCTTTGGTGTCGTGGTCCTTCAAGTAGGTTTCTACCTTCTTGATCAATTCGGCTTCGTGCGGGCGATACGGGTCCAGCCAGAAGATGGCGGGCATGCCGGAGTTGCGGGCGCGCGTGACGGCCAGTTTGACCCAGTCGCGAATCGGTGCGTCCTTGGCTTGGCACATGCGCCAGATGTCACCTTCTTCAACGTTCTGCACCAGCAGAACGTCGCCCGTGGCGATGTCAACAATGCGGGCTTCGCCGGCTTCAGGCACTTCAAAGGTTTTGTCGTGTGAACCGTACTCTTCAGCCTGCTGGGCCATCAAGCCAACGTTGGGCACGGTGCCCATGGTGGTCGGGTCAAAGTTGCCATTGGTCTTGCAAAAGTTGATGGCTTCTTGGTAAATGCGGGCAAACGTGCTTTCAGGGATCACGGCTTTGGTGTCCTTCGGCTTGCCGTCAGCACCCCACATCTTGCCGCCGATGCGGATCATGGCCGGCATCGACGCATCAACGATCACATCATTGGGCGCATGCAGGTTCGAGATACCTTTGGCCGAGTCGACCATGGCCAACTCAGGACGGTGCTCGTGACAAGCGTGCATGTCGCGAATGACTTCTTCACGCTGGGTCGTTGGCAAGCTTTCGAGCTTTTCGTACAGGTTGACCAGGCCGTTGTTGACGTTGACGCCCAACTCGTCAAACAGCTTGCCGTGCTTTGCAAAAGCGTCTTTGTAGTAGATGCGCACAGCGTGACCGAAGACGATGGGGTGCGAGACCTTCATCATCGTGGCCTTCACGTGCAGGGACAGCATCACGCCGGTTTTGCGCGCGTCTTCCATCTGCTCTTCATAAAAGTCGCACAAGGCTTTCTTGCTCATGAACATGCTGTCAATGATCTCGCCAGCCAGCAGCGACACCTTTGGTTTGAGCACAATGGTTTTGCCACTCTTGGTGAGCAACTCCATCTTGACGTCGCGCGCTTTGTCCAGCGTCATCGATTTTTCGCCGTGATAGAAGTCGCCGTGCTTCATGGTCGCCACGTGGGTACGCGAAGCCATGCTCCATTCAGCCATGCTGTGCGGATGCTTACGGGCAAAGTTCTTGACCGCCAGCGGAGCGCGGCGATCAGAATTGCCTTCGCGCAGAACCGGGTTGACGGCGCTACCCAAGCACTTGGAATAGCGCACAAGAATGGCTTTATCTTCGGGGGTTTGCGGATCCTCAGGGAATTCCGGGAGTTTGTAGCCTTTGCTCTGCAACTCTTTGATGGCGTCACCCAGCTGGTGCACCGAGGCGCTGACGTTAGGCAACTTGATGATGTTGGTGTCGGGCAGCAAGGTCATACGGCCGAGCTCAGCCAGATTGTCTGGAACCTTCTGGGCGTCAGTCAGGTACTCGGGGAACTCACCCAGAATACGGGCCGCCACCGAGATATCGCGCTCGACCACGTTGATGCCAGCAGGGGCCGCAAACGTGCGAACGATAGGCAGAAAAGAACACGTCGCCAGCAGCGGCGCTTCGTCTGTCAATGTATAAATAATTTTAGATTTTTCTGCAGCCATGATGTCCTTTACCTTTGATCAGATGGGTGGGATGCGGGGTAAAACCCACAACCTTGAATCATAGGCCAGACTTTTGCACTTTTCTTGGCAAGGTGAATGCTGGCGGCCTGATCGGGATGCACCCAGAAGATGGCCGTCATGGCGAGCGCAGCGCGGCCATCCATCTTGGAGGTGCGCGGTGACCTACAGCAAAAACCTCACCGCCGCTGAAAAGCTGAAAAATGCCAACACGGTGGACAGCATGATGATGCGGGCGATGCGGCCGTTGTCGGCACCAAAGCGCTCTGCCAGCAGCGACACATTGCTGGCGCTGGGCAATGCCGCGACCAGCACCAGCACCGTCAGCGCAAAGCGGTCCAGCGGCAAGCCGAGTTGAATCGCCATCAGCCCCAGCAGGCCGACCAGCAGCGGGTGCACCACCAGCTTGATCAAGACCACCGGCATGTAGTCGCGCGGGTGGGCCGGTGTGGAGGTGTTCATTTGTGCGCGGGCCAAAACCGCACCGATGGTGAACAAGGCCACAGGCGACGCAGCATCTGCCATCAGGCCGACCGTGGCGGCGACCGGTGTGGGCAGGGAGATGTCTAGCGCCGATGCGATTCCGCCGAGACCAATCGCCCACGGCATCGGGTTCAGGACAACGCCCCTGAGCGCCCGCCGAAAAGCCCGCGCCGCGCCATGCTCATCCGCGCCGTCCAGTCTGGACAGCGCAATGCAGAGGGACGAGGTGATGATCAAGTCAATGGAGATGGCGACAATCGCTGGCCCTGCAGCCGCAGCCCCCAGCAGCGCCACCAACAACGGCACGCCCATGAAGCCGGTATTGGGGAAAGCGGCGACCAGTGCGCCGAAAGAAGCGTCGTTCCAGCCAATGCGCGGGCCTCGGCTGACGGCAATCGTGAAGCCCACCATGATCAGCGCGCACAGCAAGTACACGGCGATCAGGCTGCCATCGAGCAACTGCCCAATCGGCGTGCTGGCGCCAAACCGGTACAGCATGCAGGGCAACGCGAAGTACAGCACAAAGGTGTTGAGCCCGGGGATGGCCGCCTGCGGCAGCAAAGCCCGGCGGGCCGCCACGTAGCCGCACAAAACCAAGGCAAAAAACGGAAAGGTAATGAGGAGAATACTTAACACAGCGCGTATTGTCACCGGTCAGTCGGCGACGCTGACGACTGGCTATGATGACCGACTTGCCGAGCGCATGAATTTGTCTTTTCTTTCTTCTGCCAATCCCCTCTCATTTCATGT
The DNA here is from genome assembly GCA_947378785.1 of Comamonadaceae bacterium. Classification (GTDB taxonomy): domain Bacteria; phylum Pseudomonadota; class Gammaproteobacteria; order Burkholderiales; family Burkholderiaceae_C; genus Polaromonas. The sequence continues at coordinate 21,146 of CANCLK010000017.1, read as the reverse complement.
CGACCTCACCGCCCTCCGGCACCACTTCCGGCACGCCTTCCATTGCCGGCTTGAACCTCGCGCAGCAAGAAGCTGTCAACTACATGCACGGCCCGTGTCTGGTGCTGGCGGGTGCTGGCTCTGGCAAAACACGGGTCATCACACACAAGATCGGGCGCTTGATTCAGGCTGGCCTGAAGCCTGAGCAAATCGCCGCCATCACCTTCACCAACAAAGCCGCGGCAGAAATGCGCGAGCGCGCCAAGAGTTTGATCGGCAAGAGTGCACGCGGCGTGTTGATCTGCACCTTTCATGCGCTGGGCGTGCGGATGTTGCGCCAAGACGGCGGTGCGCTGGGACTGAAACCGCAGTTCAGTATTTTGGACAGCGACGACGTCACCAGCATCCTGAAAGACGCCGGCGGTTCAACCGACGCTGCGACTGCGCGTCAATGGCAATGGACGATCAGTGCTTGGAAGAACAGCGGTTTGAATGCCGCGCAAGCAGAAGCGCAAGCCGCCAACGATGAAGAACGTGTGTTGGCGCGCATCATGGCGCGTTACGAAGAGCGCCTCACCGCCTACCAAAGCGTCGATTTTGACGACCTGATCGGTCTGCCGCTGAAGCTGCTGAAAGAGCACGACGAGGTGCGCGACAAATGGCAAGCCGCGCTAGGCCATGTGCTGGTCGACGAATACCAAGACACCAACGCCACGCAGTACGAAGTGCTGAAACTACTGGTCGGTGAACGCGGCCGCTTCACGGCGGTGGGCGACGATGACCAATCGATTTACGGCTGGCGCGGTGCCACGTTGGACAACCTGAAACGGCTACCAGTTGACTACCCGGAACTCAAGGTCGTCAAGCTAGAACAAAACTACCGCTCGACCAGCGCCATTTTGCGCGCCGCCAACAATGTGATTGGCCCCAACCCGAAGCTGTACCCCAAGACGCTGTTCAGTGAACTCGGCGAAGGCGAACCGGTGCGCGTGATCGACTGCGATGGCGAAGAACATGAAGCCGACCGTGTGGTTGCCCGTATCCAAAGCTTGCGCGCTGGGGGTGAGTTGCAGGCTGTTGGCAGCCAGTACAAAGACTGGAAAGACTTCAGCGTGTTGTACCGCGCCAACCACCAAGCCAAGGTCTTTGAAAAAGCATTCAGGCGCGCGCAGATCCCGTACAAAGTTTCGGGTGGACAAAGCTTTTTTGACCGCGCTGAAATCAAAGATCTGTGCGGATGGCTTCGCCTGCTGACCAACAACGACGACGACCCGGCCTTCATGCGCGCCGTGACAACGCCCAAGCGCGGCATCGGCCATGTCACTTTGCAAGCCCTTGGTAACTTTGGCAGCCAGTACAAGCTGAGCCTGTTTGAATCCTTGTTCAGCAATTCACTCGGCGCGGTGCTGCCCGCCAAGGCGGTTGGTTCGCTGCAAGAGTTTGGCCGCTACTTGAATGATCTGGAGCACCGCGCCAAACACACTCTGGGCGCGCAAGACGCACGCGTGTTTTTGAACGACTGGCTGAAAGACATCGACTACGAAAAACATTTGTACGACGCCGAAGACAGCGAAAAAGTCGCCGCCGCGCGCTGGACCAATGTGATGGATTTTTGCGACTGGATGGCCCAACGCTGCGGCGGTCAGATTGAAGACACCTCGGGCGCCACCGTCGAGAAAGAACGCAAGACCATGCTCGAAGTGGTCCAAACCATTGCGCTGCTGTCGACCATCAGCGAACGCGAAGGCGACCAGGACGTCGTCACCCTCTCCACCCTGCACGCCGCCAAAGGGCTGGAGTGGCCGCACGTGATGTTGGTCAGCTGCGTGGAAGGACTGCTGCCCTTCAAGCTCGGCGAAGACGACGCTGAAGCCAGCGCTGAGAGCATTGCGCTGCGGCTGCAAGAAGAACGCCGGCTGATGTATGTGGGCATCACCCGCGCGCAACGCACGCTGTTGGTGAGTTGGCTGCGACGGCGTAAAAAAGGCCGCGAGATGATTGCTGGCACGCCCAGCCGTTTCATCGCCGAAATGGGCCTCGACAAAACCACGGTCAAAGAAGACCCACGCGAAAAGATCCGTGCCTTGCGTGCCGAGTTTGCCCAACGCGCAGCGGATGGATTGGCCGCGCAAGCTTTGGCCGAAGCCAATGCCAAGTCCGGGCTTTGACACTTTCAGAAAGGCACATGCCATGACCTTCTTTTCAAGTCTTCAGGCCCACATTTCAGTTCGTACGGTCTGCTTCAATCTGATGCTGCTGTTGAGCTTGAACAGCAGCATCGCGCAAACCAAACCGAAAGACGCCGCGTCTGCACCGACCAAAGCCTGCCCAACGGCGCAGCAAGTCAAAACCGAAGACCTGCATGGGCAATGGTCGGTCGAGTTCACCAACCCACCGCGTGGTTTGCCGACCAAGGCGACGCTACAGCTCCAGCGTCATGCCGAGTACAGCGAGAGTCTGGCCGGTACGCTGCAACGCAACCTCAGTAGCGCACCCGGCGGCAGAGTACCCGGTCATGCTGCGCGTGCCCAGGTTGTAGGCGACCTAGAGGGTGGGATGCTCTTGCTGGATGAATCTTCGAACGGCATCAACCTGACCGCCAGCTGGGACGGCAAGGTGGTGGACGGCAGTTGCGGTCAAACCATCCAAGGCGTCTGGAAAGACCTCAGCAGCGATGCCCCACCCGACGCAGCCGAAGTGCCCTTCACCATGCGCCAAACCAGCGGCTGGTGAAGCGAGACGTCGCTGACGCTTCAGCTGTCCAACTGAATTTTTTGTTCTTTCGCAACCCGGGTCCAACGCTCAATATCGGCCTTCACATAAGCCCCAAAAGCGCCCGGCGTCATGGGCGCCAAAGCAACGGCTTCAGCGGCTAATTTGTCTTTGAAGTCAGGCTGCATTAGCACTCTGTTCAAGGCCTCGTTGAGCTGCTTGACAAGCGCTGGCGACATGCCCGCCGGGCCCATGATGCCGTACCACTGCTCGCCATCAAAACCTTTGAGGCCGAGCTCTTCAAACGTCGGCACGTCCTTCAACAGTTCATGTCGATGCTTGCCTGTCACGGCCAAGGGCCGCATCCGGCCACTGCGAATATGTGGCAAAGCACCCGCCAAACTAGGGAACGCGGCCTGCGTCTGTCCGCCCATCAAATCGACATTAGACGGCGCTACCCCGCGGTAAGGCACGTGCGTCATGGCCAAGCCGGTTTGCAATTTAAAAAGCTCGCCCACCAAGTGCGTGAGTGAGCCGGCCCCGGCCGATCCATATGCGATGTTGCCGGCCTGCTTGCGGGCGAAGTCAATGAAGGTCTTGACGTCTTTGACGGGCAAGCCCGGATAGACGCACAAGACATTAGGTGCCGTGCCGATCATGCCAATGGGGCTGAAATCGCGGAGTGCGTCGTACGGTAGTTTGCGCGTTGCCGGTGCCGTGCCGTGGGTCGCCACATAAGCCTGAATCAGCGTGTACCCGTCAGGTGTAGCGCGGGCAACGTTTTGGGCGGCTATGGCGCCACCACCGCCTGAGATATTGTCGACCACCAAGGTCTGCCCCAACTCCTTGCCCAAGCGCTCACAAGTGGCACGCGCAATCATGTCGGCACCGCCGCCAGCGGACACCGGGACAATGAAGCGAATCGGCTTCGCAGGATAGGCCGGTGCGCCGCTTTGTCCTAGGGCGAAAGAGCTCATGCCAAGCGCCGGAACCGCGATTAAAAAATCTCTTCGTTTGATCAGGGGCAATGTTTTCTCCGTTGAAGATCAGGCCGTGAGCTTATCCGCCATGCTTCTTCAAAAAATTCACCATCGCCTGATTGAACACCGCTTCTTGCTCGATGTTGGCAATGTGCGCGGCATCCTTGATCAACAAGAACTCAGAACCTCTGATGTTGGCGTGCATTTGACGCGACATCTCTGGCGGCGTGCCGTGGTCGTGTTCACCCACCATGATCAATGTCGGGCAATCAATCTCGTGCAGCCGGTCCAGCACGTCAATTTTGGAAATCGCTTCGCAACTACCGCAAAAACCATCGACGGGTGTACTCAAGATGCCATCGGCAATGCGCGCCATCACTTCGGGCTGCCGCTCTCGATAACCTGCTGTGAACCAGCGCGCCAACGTGCTCTCGACCAAGCCCTGCATGCCTTGCGTGCGGGCGGTATTGATACGTTCGCCCCACATGGCCGCCGCTTGCGGTGGACGGCGGCTGGTCGAGTCGGCCAGCAGCATCGTCTGAAACACGCCGGGGTGTGCCAACGCATAGGTCTGCCCGATCATGCCGCCCATGGAAATGCCGATCCAGTGCGTTTTATCGATACCGAGATGTGTCAATAAGCCGTGCACATCTTCTGCCATTTCAGTCAGCGTGTACGGGCCAGATGGTGCGCTGGTCTGGCCATGGCCGCGGCTGTCATAGCGCAGGACCCGGTGGTTTTTGGCGAGCAACGCGGCCTGAGCATCCCATGACGATAAGTTGCAACCCAGTGAGTGCGACAAAGTCACCCACGGGCCACTGTCGCCTTCAATGGTGTAGTGAACCTCGATGTTGTTGACGCGAACTTTCATGCTTTCTTTTCTTTCAATCTGCTTTGATGGCGGAGGCTTGGGCGAGTTTTTTAAACATCTGGACTTCGTCACTGACGAGTTGGTCAAACGCTTCAGGGGAACTTGTCACCGGCTCGATGCCCAGCGGCGCAAAGCGCTGCAGCACCTGCGGTTGTTTGAGGATGGTGGCGACTTCAGTTTGCAACTTGTCGACGATGGCGCGTGGCGTCTTGGCCGGGGCCAACAGACCGTACCAAAAAATCCATTTGTAGCCCGCTACGCCTGATTCAGCGACGGTCGGCAGATTGGGCATTTCGGCCATGCGTTTGGTGCTGGTCACAGCCAACGCTTTGGCCCGGCCATCGCGCACCAGATTGATGGCGCTGGCGTAAGGCGAGATGAACAATTGCGTGCGGCCTGACATGGTGTCGGCCAAGGCTTCCGGGATACCCTTGAAGGGAATGTGCACCATGTCCAGACCGGCCTGAGCTTTCAACAGCTCAACTGCAAATTGCGACCCACTGCCAATACCCGCCGACGAGTAGTTGAACTGGCCCGGCCGCGACTTGGCCAAGGCGATGAACTCTTGCAGCGTGTTCACGCCCAACTGCGGCGACACAATTACCAAGGCTGGACCGGTGGCGGTGATGGTCACGCCGGAGAAATCTTTCAAGACGTCATACGGCAGCTTGGCATAGATCGCCGGCGAAATGGCGTGCGCCGACGACACCGACAGCAGCGTGTAGCCGTCTGCGGGCGAATTGGCCAGCGCCTGCGCGGCGATGTTGCTGCCCGCGCCGACCCGGTTTTCAACCAACACCGGCTGCTTCCACTCCTCGGTGAGCTTTTGCGCCAGCACCCGGGCAATGATGTCAGGCCCGCCACCGGGTGAAAAACCGACCAAAATTTTGATCGGCTTGCTCGGGTAGGGCTGGGCCCACACGGGCGCGGCAATCGCAGAAGCGAGAGCCATGACAAAAGAGGTAGCAAGAGCGGCGGCGGCCGAGATCCTGATCGACATAGGGCTATTTCAATGAATGGACAGCCCTCTATCTTGCGGTTTTAACGGCCTCTTTGCATCGGTGGATACACCCATGCGTCGCTCAAGACCATCTCAACGCATCACTGCTTGTAGCAATAGGCGACCATATTGAATTGAACGCCCCATTTGCTCTGACACGATTGATGTTTGGCCTTGTTAAAGCCTGGCTGCTTCGATTCATAAACCATGTCCTCCCAGCCATCGATAATTTTCGCCATGGAAAATTTCACCATGCTGTCTTGTCGAACGCCTGCCTTCGTCCACTCTTTGATTGAAAAATTGATAACGTCCTGAATCCAAGGCTGATTTTTATACTTCTCCATCAGTATCAATGCCTCTGCATAGCCTTCGCCTTCTCTTTTCATGCAGTAGTCATACATCCGCTGATCCAGCTGGCCTCGCTTGGTCCACTCAGACTTGCAATGCTCGCTAGAACGCGCACTTTCCTTGGATGGAAATGTGGCAGAGTGCGCCAGTAACGGAGCGAGGATTATAAATAATAAAAACTTTTTCATGAAAATATAGAAACTAGAATAACTTTGGATATCCACACACTGACAATTAACATCAGCGGTACCGATATTGAGGCGACCTTCTCTGTCACGCCGCCAATTCTTGTTAGACCGGCAAACAACGTCAGAATTGTCATGCACATCCCCACGATGGCGATAGTTCCAATCACCTCGATATTGGCAACACCAACAATCGAAGCTATCAAAAACACGATACCCAAAGGAAGTAGCGCAACGCCAGCGATAAAACCGTTACTTGGAATGCCACCTTTGCCGTGACCTATTTTTTCGCCGGCTATGCAAGCTGCTGTTAGGGCGACAAAAGGTACGAACCCAACAATAAAGAGCTTGATGAATCCACCAATACCACTCATATTGGGTAGGAACTTAAAATATGGCGTTTGATAAACAGAAAGGATGAAGCACAGTGCAAAGGCAAGGCCAAAAGCGACGCCAACACCTAAAGAGCGCACTTTCCCCAAGCCTTCATAAGCATTCAAGAGTCCACCGACGGGATCTAACCCAAGCGCTTTGAATGTTGCCCAAGCATCGTCCATCGCAGCTTTCACCTGCTCCTTGGTTTTCTCACCCTGAAATCCCTTGGCATCAAATGTCAAATGACATGATGTGCATACTTTTGCATCGTTATCGTTAGATGCGCCGCATTTCGAACAAAACATGGATTCTCCTGTTATTTTCTAAGATTATTTAATCCTAGTCTTTGCAAACCAATAAATGCCAACTATCAGCATTGCCCCAATCAATGTTCCGGGCGGAATATCTTTTAAAAATCGCTGCGCATTGGCGGCAACAGACGAAATAAAAATTCCACCTTCAGAACCGAGGATGATATTGAGTGTGAGGCATGAAACTATCAATAAAAGTGCAGCCTCAACAACCATCCAACCAATTGTTAATATGTTTTTTATCATCGCATTGTGTGGGCGAGGTTACCCTCGCCCACTCCTTCATTGACTCTAACAATATTGAACTGGAACCTAGCCTGCTGAGCGCTTAGAGAACACCCAAATGATAATTCCAAGAACTATCAATCCCACCAATCCATTACTGCCAAGATCCTTAACCAGCGCAACTAAGTTGCCGACAACACCACCAAAAAATGGCAAGGCACCGCCAACAAGAACTGTTGCGACAATTGCCAGCCCTAGCAACATTATTCCAACGTCAGTGATTGCACCAATCCAAGCTTTTACTTTTGATATCGCGTCCATAAAATTCCTTTCGTTTATTTAAATTATTCCCAGGAAGATTGGGTTAAAAGCCTATTGAAAATCTCCGATTCGAGAATCGAAAATTGTCACTAAGAATTCTCAACCCGGACCGACTTGAACAGAGGGTTAACAGCTCGTCAATAGGGTATTCCGCCAGCGCCTAAGTATGAGTATCTTTGTTTTATTTATGACTCAACTATTGCCACTCATGGAAATATTAATAATTCATGCCCCATACAGCTGAATCCGAGTCATCTACAGGTTCTTCAACTCGTTAAAACTTTCATAAGCTCAGTGCTGGGGGGCGGCAAGCAACAGCTCTGCAAATGCCAGCGCTGCCGCGCTGCGCGAGGCACCCCGCCGCCACAAAATCCCAGCATGGCGCACCATCTGCGGCGCGGTCAGTTCAATGGCGTGCAGAGTCGGCGCCTGCCGCGCGGCGCGTTCGGGCACGATGCTCGCTAACTCGGTGAACCGACACACGCCGAGCAGGGCTTCTACAGAATCCATTTCCACCCTGACCGTTGGCGTCACGCCAGCCTGACGCAGACTGGCGTCAATGAGTCGGCGCGTAGCAAAGCTGCGCGGCAACAGCGCTAAAGGCATGCCCGCCAGTGCTTTCACGGCCAGGCTACGTCGCCCAGCCAATGGATGCAAAGACCCGACCACCACCAGCATGCGCTCGTCGAACAGTGGTTCGGTCTCAATCTCTTCGTGTTCAGTCGGTTGAAAAGCGACACCTAAGTCCAGCTCACCACGCAACAGCAAAGCCTCAATGGAGCCGGCACGCAAGTCGCGTACTTCCATCCTCACCCGAGGGTGTGCTTGGCTGAAGGCCGCCACTGCGGCCGGGATCACCGTCGTCATGAAGGTTGGAAAGACCCCCACGGTTAACTTGCCGGACTGCAGTCCGCTCAGGTCGGCCAGCGCCATGCGACCGGCCTCAATTTCTTTCAGCGCCCGGGTGGCATAGACGCGGAATTCAGCACCGGCCTGCGACAGCTTCAGGCCGCGCCCTAGACGGTCGAAAAGGGTTACGTTCAGTTCCTGCTCCAGTTGACGCAGGCCGTGCGACAGCGTGGACTGCGTCACGAATAGGTTGAGTGCCGATTGCGTCAAGTGCTCCGTCTGGGCAATGTCGAGAAAGTAGCGAAGTTGGCGGATTTCCATTCGCTGATCGTACTTCAACCGTTCGATCTTATCGAACGATTTATTCCAAATAAATCATTGGAAGCTGATCTTTTTTAACCGTAACCTAGTTGTTTTCGTTTTTCAGCAAGGTGCACATCAATGACGAATCGTTTTCCAATTGAACGCATCGAGGTGCGGATTTTGGACATCCCTACCATCCGCCCGCACAAGCTGTCGTTTGGCTCAATCAGCCGCCAAAGCCCCGTCATCGTGCAGCTCTGGCTCAACAACGGCGCTTGCGGTTTCGGCGAAGCCGCCACCATTGGCGGTCCTTCGTGGAACGAGGAGTCGCCCGAAGGCATCCAGCACGCCATCACTGCTTACCTATCGCCCGCACTACTGGGCCAAGACGGAGCGTGCTTTGAAAGCGCGCTGACCCGCATGGACCTCGCCTGCAAGGGCAACGCCTTTGCCAAGAGCGCCGTTGAAATGGCATTAATTGATGCCGTCGCGCGATCCCTCAATCTGCCAGCCTGGCAACTGCTGGGCGGCAAGCGCCATCAAAGCCTGCCCCTGGCCTGGACCTTGGCCAGCGGCGATGTAGCCCGGGACTTGGAAGAGGCCCAACTGCGTATGGAACAAAAGCGTCACCGCATTTTTAAAATGAAGATCGGCGCCCGAAGCCCGTCAGAAGATGTCGCCCACGTCTCACAAATCGCACGCGGCCTCGCAGGTCAGGCCACGCTGACGGTTGATGTCAACCAGGCTTGGGACGGCAGCACTGCGCGCCGCTACCTGCCGCAACTGATTGATGCCGGCGTGACACTGATCGAGCAACCCGTGGCCAAGTGGAATGTGGAAGCGCTCAAAACACTGACGGCCACGCTGGGTGACCGCGCCAGCATCATGGCCGATGAGACCGTGTGCACACCGCAGGACGCGATGCTGTTGGCGCGCGCACAGGCCTGCCATGTGTTTTCGCTCAAAGTAGCCAAGCACGGTGGCCTGCTGCGAACGCGCCAGGTGGCCGCTGTCGCTGATGCGGCCGACATCGGCTGGTACGGCGGCACCATGCTGGAAACGTCCATCGGCAGCGCGGCGGCAGCGCATCTGTTCTCCACGTTGGGTACGCAGCACCAAGGCTGCGAACTGTTTGGGCCGCAACTGCTGGTGGACGACATCGTCACAGAACGCATGGCGATTCGCGACTTTGCATTGCAACTGCCTGACGGCCCCGGCTTTGGCGTCGAGGTGGACATGGGCCAACTCAATCGTTTTGACCGCGCCCGCACCGGCCTGTCGCCAGTACACATCGACCTCGGCCAACGTGCCACCATTATTTAAGGAGCTAACGCATGCTATTTTTAGTTCGGATGGATGTGAACATCCCGCACGATCTGCCCGCCAACGAGGCCAACGAGATCAAGGCCCGCGAAAAGGCTTACTCCCAAGACTTACAGCGCGACGGCCGATGGAAAAGCATCTGGCGCGTGGTCGGCGAATATGCCAACTACAGCATTTTTGATGTGTCATCGAATGACGAGCTGCACCAAATATTGCAAGGCCTACCACTGTTCCCGTTCATGAAGATCGACGTGACGCCCCTGGCCGCCCACCCCTCGGCCGTGGCCTGATCTGAACCGTATTGCAAAAGAAAACCACGGAGATAACACTTTGAAAATTCAACTACTCACCCTGCTGGCCGCAGGCATGACCTTGGCCGCCCCGCTGGCTGCCCACGCGCAGACTCCCGCCAGTGACTGGCCAAATAAACCTATCCGCTGGGTCATTCCATTTCCCCCGGGCGGCGCCATGGACGCGATTGCCCGCACGCTAGGCGAGAAAGCCGGCAAGACGCTGGGCCAGCCGTTCGTCATTGATAACAAGCCCGGTGCTGGCGGCAACATCGGTGCGGATTTTGTCGCCAAGTCACCTGCTGACGGGTACACCTTGATGATCACCTCCATCGGCATGGCCACCAACAAGCCCTTGTACGGCAAGCTGAGCTACGACCCGGTGAAGGACTTTGCCCCGGTGAGCCTGCTGGCCGTGGTGCCTAACGTGCTGGTGACAAATTCGACCCAGCCCAACATCAAAACCGTGACCGACCTGATTGCCACCGCAAAAAAGGAACCCGGCAAGCTGACCTATGCGTCGGCAGGCAACGGCACCTCTATCCATCTGGCCGGTGAAGTCTTCACGTCGCTAGCAAAAATCGACATGATGCACGTCCCCTACAAAGGCAGCGGACCGGCTGTGGCTGACTTGCTGGGCGGCCAGGTCAACTACATGTTTGACAGCATCACTTCAGCGCGCCCGCACATTCAGTCTGGCAAACTTCGTGCGCTGGGCGTGACCACGGCCAAGCGCTCCAGCGCCTTGCCCAACGTGCCCACGCTAGCCGAAGCCGGGCTTCCCGGTTACGAAGTTTCGCCTTGGTTTGCCGTCTTCATGCCAGCCGGTACGCCGAAACCAGTGATCACTAAGCTCAATGCAGCCCTGTTGGACGCCATGAAACAGCCCGATGTGCGTGCCCGCTTTGAAACGATCGGTGCCGAATCGATCGGTTCGACGCCTGACGAGATGGCTGCGCATCTGGCGCGCGAATCGACACGCTGGAGCAAGCTGATCGCCGAACGTGGCATCAAGCTGGACTGATGAGCCGATTCAGTCAGTGACTGCAGATGTCTCCCAAGATCTCAGCCTGCGTTGCCGTTCCGAGTGAGGTCAAACAAGCTAGTGGCCTCCAGCTCAAGCACCTGAATGTCTGTCTGGTTAAACATGTCCCAGCGCCAGCGTAGGATGCCCAGCGTCGGTTGGCTGATTGAGTGGCGAGTCTCCAAAACGCTCGCACGCAGACTGAGTTGATCTCCCGGGCGCACGGGGTACGGCCACTTCACGTAAGCTAAACCGGGCGACGCGAAGGACTCCGAATCATGCAAAGCGGCGTCTGCAACTAAGCGCATGGCTATCCCGCAGGTGTGCCAGCCACTGGCAATCAGTCCGCCAAAACGTCCGCCTATGGCGGCGACCGGATTCGTGCGAAACCGGCCTATTTCCGTCAGTTCGTACGGGACCATTTACGAGACTGACCTCACTGATGCAATGGGCTGAATTCGAAACGATTCGGCTGGCATGACGATCGTCTAGAAATGCTGCGAGTCCCTATACCGTGTTGGCCACACCTGACAAAACCCTGTCCCGCTGGCGACACAGAGCAAAAACGACAGACGTAAAAAAACCTGCTACGTATTAAATAGCAGGCTTTCCTGTACCCGTGAGGGATTTTCTGGTGGCCTGGGGCGGAATCGAACCACCGACACAAGGATTTTCAATCCTCTGCTCTACCGACTGAGCTACCGGGCCAAGCCTCGAATTATATATCAGCGAGGGAGCACTTTCCGACGCTTTAAGACTGCCGTTTACCGCGCGTGAGGTCGACGCCGAGCTGTTTGAGCTTGCGGTAGAGGTGGGTGCGCTCGAGTCCGGTCTTTTCTGCAACGCGCGTCATGGATCCACCTTCACGAAAAAGATGAAATTCAAAGTAGGCTTTTTCGAATTCGTCACGCGCCTCGCGCAGTGGTTTTTCGAGCAAAAAACTTTGCGTCGGTTTGGGGCTGGTGTCTTGCTCCGCCTCGGCAAGTACAACACCATTGCCCGCCTGCAGCGTCTCACCTGCAGGCACCATGGCATAGGGGTTGACGGGCTTGCGCACGGCAAGACGGGTCAGACCATGATCGACAGCCTGCAATAGTTTTTGCAGGGTGATGGGTTTCTCAAGGAAAGCCATCGCACCGATCTTGGTGGCTTCAACGGCGGTGTCGATGGTGGCGTGGCCGCTCATCATGATGACAGGCATGGTCAGCAGGCCGCCCGAAGACCACTCTTTGAGCAACGTGACGCCGTCGGTGTCGGGCATCCAGATGTCGAGCAACACCAAGTCGGGACGAGCGCGGCCGCGTGCGAGTCTCGCTTGAGCGGCATTTTCGGCCAGCTCGACCTGATGCCCTTCGTCGTTGAGGATTTCAGAGAGGAGGTCACGGATGCCCAACTCGTCATCGACCACCAAAATATTTGCCATTGAATCTCGCCCTTAGCAGTGCTTGGTCAGTTGAGCCGAAAAGCCCAGTGTTGTTAAGCCACAACTTGGAATGATAACGACACTTGGGCACCCTGCACCAACCCGGCGGTAACGCGGTTAGAAATATCGATACGCGCACCGTGTTCGTCGGCGATTTTTTTAACCACAGCCAGCCCCAAACCGGTCCCTTTGGCTTTGGTCGTGACATAGGGCTCGAAGGCACGCTTCAATATTTTGTCAGGAAAGCCTGCGCCGTTGTCGCGTACAACCAGCCGCACACGCCGAGAGCTTGCCGAGTACTCCGTCTTCAGGGTCACTTTAGCCGGGTGCGTGGTCGGCAAACCTTCTTGAGCATCTTGGGCGTTTTGCAGTAGGTTGTGCATCACTTGCCTGAGCTGCTGGGCATCACCCAGAATCTGTGGCGCAGCAGGGTCGAGTTCAACCTGAATCGGAATAGCGGCGTTGTCAACGTAAAGCTGCATCACGTCAGTCACCAGTGCGTTCAAGTCGATTGGCTTGAGCTCGGCAGCGGGTAGTCGGGCGTAATCGCGAAAGTCATTGACCAATCGCTTCATGGCATCGACTTGATCGACGATGGTCTTGACTGACTTGGTGAGCAAGGCCTGCTCTGGGGGCTGCAGTTTGTTAGCGAGCTTCATCTCAAGCCGCTCGGCAGACAGTTGAATGGGCGTCAGCGGATTTTTAATTTCGTGGGCGAGACGGCGGGCCACTTCGCCCCATGCCTCGGCCCTTTGCGCGGAGACCATGGCCGACACATCGTCAAACACCAGCAAGCACTCCTCGGTGCCGGGCATCTTGGCGCCACGCGCAATCAGCGACACGGCACTGTCTTCAGCGCCGGCAAAACCGCCATGGAGTTCAAAGGTCTGCTGCCAATGCTCCAACCCATGTGCAGTGTTCTCTGCCAAGTACGCTTCAAACTGCGCCTGCACGGCCTTGCCAAATACATCCAGACCAGGCACTTCACTCAAGATTTTCCCTTGGTAATCCGCCAGCGGGGCCTGCAAAATGCGGGCTGCACCAGGATTGCTGGAACGGATATGCCCATGAATGTCGAGCACCAGAACCCCAGCCGTGAGGTTGTCCAAAATGGTCTGCACGTTGGCCCGCGCAGCATCCACCTGAGACATACTTTGCTGCACTGCGGAGCGGGCATCTGCCAGCTGCTGGGTCATGACGGCGAACGAACGCGTGAGGCCGCCAAGCTCGTCGTTGCTGTCAAGCACCGCTTTCGGTCGCAGGTCACCCTGTGCCACTTGCCGGACCCCTTCAGCCAATAACAGCAGAGGCCGTGCCAGCTGGCTACCCAACAACACAGCCAACAACACGGCGCCAAACACCGCCAGAAAAAGACTCAGCGTCAACGTACCGATGTACATCTTTCGCAAACCATCGCGGGCGAGTGCCCTCTCTTGGTACTCGCGGTTAGCCTCTTGTACGGCGATCGCATTGGCCACAAGATCGGGCGGAAGATCTTCAGATATTTGAAGGAATCGGTCGGCACTGATCAAGTCAAAGTTCGAATCGTTGACAAGTGCAATGGCCTTGATGCGCGCCTTTCGAGGCGGCGATGGACTGCCACTGCTGAGAACGGCGTCTTCTAGGCCTTCAATTTGTGTCATCACCCGTTTGCCGCGGGCCGCCCGCAACTGCTGCGATGAGGGTCTGTCTGGTTGCAACAAAAAACGTGACTCACCGGCACTGGCAATCAGCTGCCCGGAGGCGTTCCACAGCACCATGTCCTTCACGGCGAGTTGGTCGCGCAGACGTTCCAACACCAAGCTGGCTGAGGCATCGCTCGATTGCGACAACTGAGTGGCCGCCTGGCGCGTTCGATTGCCGAGGTCAGCAGCCAATGTGTCAAGCGTGACACGGCCAAGGTTCAGTCCTGCCGCGAGTGCACCTTCGACCTTGACGTCGAACCAGCTTTCAATCGAGCGCGAGACGAACTGGTATGAAACAAAATAAATGGTGACGCCCGGGAAAAGCCCGACCAACGCAAAAATAGCCGCCAACTTAACCAGCAAGCGGCTACCGAATTTACGCTGGCGCAAGCGCAACATGAGGCGCAGTGCGATCCAGCCGATCACCAACAGCAGCAGCGCCGCCACGCCGATATTGAGGGTGAAAAGAATTGAATAATTACGCTCGTAAAGCTCGCGGTTGCCGGTCGCTTGGGTGAGCAAAAAAATCAGCACCAAGCCAAGCGCCATGATCACGCCGACACCCACCCCCAGCACCCAGCGAAACGCGCGACTGGTTCGGATCGAATCAACGCTGAGCTCAAGCATCACTTGGCTCCCTCGGAGACGGTGTCTTTGGCCGGCTCAGCGGGTCGAGAAGTTTGCAGCACCAGCGGCTGAGCACTTTCGATGGCAATGTTCCAGTCACGCTGACCAGCCACGCCAATTTGAAACGGTCTTGGCAGTTGGGACAGATCAAGCTTGAAACTGAAGACCAGATTGTGCTCATTGCCCGTGCGAACATCTGCCAGCTCTGCCACCTTCCATCGGGCCACGCGCTGAACCGCGGAGAGCGCTTCAGGCAAGGTGTCGTAGTTTTGATTAAAGGTGGCGCGCAACCCCGACGACCCACCGCCGATCAAGCCGGAACCGATGTTGACCCGCCAACGCCGCGTCAGGGGCTGGTAGGCCAACCGGATGGTGCGCGCGGCTCCGGCCACACGCTGGTCCATCCAGTACCAGCGGTCGCGGTAGATGTCGACCTCGATCGCGAAAAAGAGCGGGATACCCTTGAGCAAGGCATCTTCGACAACGTGCGGGAGCTCAAACGCCACTGCGGCGCTAAGGTAGACCCCATCGTCAGTCCGCTCGGCCCTCAGTTGGGTCAACTGGGCCGTCGCGGCGCTGGCAGCATAGGCAACGCTGGCGCTGTGCGCTGGAGGCTGAACACCCATTAACAGGGTGACGGCAACCGCCATGACCACCCCAAAACGCGCCCAGAAGTGCCGCACGCCAACGTCAGGTGGCGCGCTTTTCCAGAACAGCGTAATAAAAACCATCGTACTCACGAAGTAAATTGTCCGGGAAGACTGGCCCAGCCGCCCTGCTTTGGGGCAGCAAATGCCCAGGCGACGCTCTTAATAGCGCGTCAGTGTGGCGCATAAGAAACGTTTCGATCTGTTGCTCGCCTTCAGCCCTGAAAACCGAGCAGGTGCAGTAGAGCAAACGTCCTCCGGCACGCACCAGCGGCCACAGCGCTTCTAGCAATCGTGCCTGCTGCGCGGCCAGTTGTGCGATGTCGGTTGGACGCCGGAGCCAGCGCACGTCGGGATGTCGTCGCACAATGCCCGAGGCGGTGCAGGGTGCATCAAGCAAGATACCGTCAAACAGTTGGCCGTCCCACCAGCGGTCGGGCAAACCGGCATCGGCGACCGTGATCTGCGCCTGCAGCTGCAGCCGATCCAGATTTTTTTGGACGCGGGTGCAGCGGTCAGCATCAATATCGAGTGCGATGACATCGGCATCGGCCATCTCTAGCAAGTGAGCGGTTTTGCCGCCAGGTGCAGCACAGGCATCGAGCAAACGCAGGCGTGGCTGGCTGTCGGCAGACTGAAGCCCATCTAGCAGCAAGGGGGCTGCGAGTTGTGCGCCCGCGTCTTGCACTGAGAAATGGCCTTCGGCATAGCCCGGCAAACGCGTCACCGCCCGTGGCGTGTCCAAAATAATCCCGTGTTCACCGACGGGCGCGGCATCGATGCCGCTGGCCTGCAGCGATTGCAGGTAGCCGGCTTGCGTGGTTTGGCGTGTGTTGACGCGCAGCGTCAGCGGGGCCCGGCTGTTATTGGCACGCAGGATGGCTTCCCAAGCGTCTGGGTGGTCTTTGCGGACCCTGTCAATCCACCACTGCGGATGATTCCACACCGCTTGCGGCTTGCGCTCGCAAATGGCCAACATGGCATCGCGTTCGCGCAAAAAACGGCGCAGGCAACCATTGATGAAACTGGCCTGATGGCGGGTGTCTTCGCTGTTTTTCGCTGCTTCGACGGCTTGGTCAACCAGTGTGTATTCGGTGTAAAGCGAGTCGTCGACCTCTGAAGCCAATGCCAGCGCGACACACAGCAACGCGTCAGCCTCCGGCGGTGGCGGCCGGCTGGCCAATTGCTGACGCAGGGCTTCAGCCCGACCCAGCCAACGCAGCGCATGAAAGCCGAGCGCCTGGACACCGGGACGAAGGTGTGGCGGAACGCGCTCGAGTTCGGCGGTCATGGATCGGCCGTCGCGCACGGCGAGCAACAGGGCGGCGGCCCCTTGTAGCTGTTGCCACAGAGGTGTCTGGTCTTGGGTTTCTTGCATAGGGGCTCAGGCAGGCAGCACGGCGAAGCCGTGGCCACAGGAATAAAAAAAGCGGGGCCCATGCCCCGCCATTCAAAGCAGTGTATCTGCCCAGATGTTGCTGGCCCAATTGAGCGCGTAGACACCTTCGAGTTCGTTCGGCGCAGGGCTCAGTCCGCCTGATCCGGCGACGGTCTTGAAGGTTTTTTCGGCCGCCACATACTCATGCACGCTGGCCACGTGGATGACGTTTTTATTGTCGACAAAGCTGTAGCAGGTATTGGTCAGCATGGGGGCGGGGTTGATGTCCCAACCTGACAATTCCGCCACGATGGCGGCTGCCGCCACCTTGCCGTGGCTGTTGGCCATGTGGCCACTCTTTGGCATGGCCGGGGCAATCTGGATAGAGTCGCCAAGCACGTGAACGTCTTTGGCGGCGGTCGATTCAAAGTTGAGGTAGTTGACACCGCACCAGCGGCTGTTGGCCTGGTTGTTCAAGCCAGTCTGCACGGCGATGCTGCCGGCGCGCATGGACGGCAAGACGTTCAGCACCTGCGCTTTGACATCGTCTTGAATCTCAAACTTGATGACCCCAGCTGCGGCGTCCACGGCCACGGTTTTGTGCTGGCTGCGGTACTCGACCATGCCTTTGTACTGCTCGTTCCAGACTTTTTTGAACAGCGCACCTTTAGAGGTCACATCGGGGTTGGCGTCCAGTATCAGGACCTTGCTGCGCGGCTTGAACGTCTTGAAGTAGCCGGCCACCACCGATGCACGCTCGTAAGGTCCGGGTGGGCAGCGGTAAGGCGCTTCGGGTATAGCGATGGCAAAGACGCCACCGTCGGGCATGGCCTCGAGTTGCCGGCGCAAGGCCACCGTTTCTGCTCCTGCCTTCCAAGCTTGCACTATTTTCCCTGAGGTGTGGGCGGCTCGCAGGCCCTCAATGCTGTCCATCATCAGTTCAACGCCGGGGGACACCACCAGCTTGTCGTAACTGATCGTGGCACCGCCAGCTAATGTGACTGTCTTGCGCTGTGTGTCAATCGCGCTGGCCATGTCTTTGACCACGGTGATGCCGTGGCGGCGGCTCAGTGCCGTGTAGGGCACGGTGAGGTCGGCCAGTTGTTTGCCACCGCTCAGCACGAGATTTGAAATCGGGCAAGACATGAAGGCATCTTGCGGCTCGATCAGCACCACGTCGATCTTGTAGTCCGAGAACATGCGCACGTACTTGGCGGCAGTGGCGCCACCGTAGCCACCGCCAATCACGACCACTTTGGCGCGTGCCGGTATGGAACTGGTTGCGCAACCGGCCAAGCCGAGCAGACTGAGTGCGGCGGCAGATTGCAAGAGCGTGCGGCGTTGCAGGCGGGCCTGCTTGAAGGGCGTTGAGGTCGCGGTCATGATCTTCCTTTACTTTTTCTGCGCGGCGAAATACGTGGCAACGGCGTCAATCTGAACGTCGTTGTAGCCCTTGCTGATCTGGTGCATGACAGTGGCCGAGCGGGTGCCGGCTTTGAAAGCTTTCATCTGCGTGACGATGTAGTTTTTGTCCAGGCCAGCCAGCGCGACCACTTGCGAGCCTTCAACCGCTTTTCCGTCTGTGCCGTGGCAATTGGCGCAGGTTGCAGCCAGACTCTTGACATACAGCATTTGCTGCGTGGCTGGCGCTTGCGCTTGTGCAACGCTCGCCAGGCTCCAGAGGCCGGTGGCCAAGCACAGGGCCCAGCCCATTTTTTTTGTTTTCATCAGATCGCTCCTTTAAGTGTTGGTGAGATTCACCAGATTCGTTTCAGTCTCTGCTGCGCCGGGTATCACGTTAGATGATTCAATTTAACCGGCGATGGCGAGTCGCCCCACTAGGACTATCCATTAGGACCCGGATATTGCCCCCGCTTACGCGCTTTGCAGACCCATGGTCAAAACCGCTGCCGCAGAAAAGCCAAACATACGTGCAATCAACCATGTTGGAAATTGTCGCTGAGCATCATTGAAGATCATCACGCTGGTATTGAAAGCTTGGCAGCCGAAAGCCAGCTTGCTTTGCGTTGTGATGAGTTGCTGAGCCAATTCACGTATTTTCGGGTCAGCCAACATCGCCAAGTGGGTCGTCCCTGCAGCCCACAGGCTGTCTAATTTGTCATTCAGCTTGTGTTCTGCATCCATCAGGGACTGCACCAAAATTGCTTGACTAGGTCGCGCGCGAACGGCGTCATGCGCGGTGCTGGATTCATTTCTCGCCCCCATTAATTCATTCAACGTGATGGGTTCATGCTGGAGGTATTCACCCGCCGCTTCGGCAAGTTTGAGCAGCAGGTCGTGACGATCTTTGAATTGAAAATCAATCGCACTGAAAGCATTGCCGATCGAATTTTTCAGCCTCATGAGCCGGTTGTAACCGCCCACAGTCCAACAAACAGCCAACGCCAGCAGCACCAACAGCACTATGGATTTTGTACTCATGAATTGATTTCCCCCGTGCATCGCCAAGACCGCCACTTTAGCCGACAAACGCCCACACCATCGACATAAAAAAGCCCCACGCCCGGTGAAGGGTGTGGGGCTTGACCCCTGACGGGGATTCAGCTCAAAGCTGGATCAAGACTGGCTGTCGGCACCTTCGCTGCTGTGCTCGGCTGGCGTCAACGCCTCGAGTTCAGCGGCTTCGGTTTCGGCGATGGCACGGCGCTCGGCGTCGTCCATTTGCTCCTTGGCCTTGCGTGCCTCGTGATACGCCATACCGGTGCCGGCAGGGATCAAGCGGCCGACGATCACGTTCTCTTTCAAGCCACGCAGTTCGTCGCGCTTGCCCATGATGGCAGCTTCGGTCAACACGCGCGTGGTTTCCTGGAAGGAAGCGGCGGAGATGAACGAATCGGTTGACAGCGATGCCTTGGTGATACCCAGCAACAAGTTGCTGAAGGTCGCTGGAATTTTGCCAGCGGCGCGCAAGGCGTCGTTGACATCCAGAATGACCGAGCGCTCAACTTGCTCACCAGCGATATAGCTGGATTCACCGACATCACCCACCACCACACGGCGCAGCATCTGACGAACAATCACTTCGATGTGCTTGTCGTTGATCTTCACGCCCTGCAGACGGTAAACGTCCTGCACTTCGTCGACGATGTAGCGGGCCAACTCTTCCATGCCCAGCAAACGCAAGATGTCTTGTGGGTCGGCCGGGCCGTCCACAATGCTTTCGCCTTTGTTCACCACTTGACCTTCATGCACGAGAATATTCTTCTCTTTTGGCACGAGGTCTTCCCAGACTTTGCCTTCTGGGTCTGTGATTTGCAGGCGAATCTTGCCTTTGGTTTCTTTACCGAACGACACGGTACCGGTCATCTCTGCCAAAGTGCCCTTGTCTTTTGGGGTACGGGCTTCAAACAGTTCAGCCACACGTGGCAAACCGCCGGTGATGTCTCGCGTTTTCTGGCCTTCGACCGGAATACGCGCCAGCACTTCGCCTGGGCCGACTTCTTGACCGTCACGCACTTGCACCAACGAGCCAATCGGGAAGCCAATCGTCACCGAATGATCGGTGCCGGGGATCTTCACTTCATGGCCCGCAGTGTCAATCAGCTTGACGCCTGGACGAATCACTTTGGTCGCGCCGCGACGCTTCGGATCAATCACTACCAAGGTGGACAGACCGGTCACTTCGTCGAGCTGCTTGGCAACCGTGACGCCCTCTTCAACGTTCTCGAACAGCACCTTACCGGCGAACTCGGTAATGATCGGACGGGTCAGTGGATCCCAGTTGGCCAAAATAGCGCCGGCTTTGATCGCCTGGTCTGCCTTGACCGTCAGGATGGCGCCGTAAGGCACTTTGTGACGCTCACGCTCACGGCCATGCTCGTCATGAATGACGATCTCGCCAGAGCGGGCAATCACCACCAAGTCGCCTTTGGCGTTGGTCACATAGCGCATCGGTGCGTTGAAACCGATCAAGCCATTGGACTTGGCTTCGACGCTGGATGCAATCGCTGCACGGGACGCTGCGCCACCGATGTGGAAGGTCCGCATCGTCAGCTGCGTGCCGGGCTCACCGATCGACTGGGCGGCGATGATACCGACCGCTTCACCGATGTTGATGAGACCGCCGCGACCCAAGTCACGGCCGTAGCACTTGGCGCACAGGCCGAAGCGAGTGGCGCAGTTCAGCGCGGTGCGAACCTTGATTTCGTCGACGCCAGCGGCTTCGAGTTCATCCAACAGGTCTTCATCGAGCATGGTGCCGGCCTTGGCCAGCACGGCACGGTTTTCAGGGTGCAAGACATCGTCCACAGCGGTGCGTCCAAGGACGCG
>CANCLK010000016.1 GCA_947378785.1 Comamonadaceae bacterium | reverse complement strand
GCACCTGCCCGGAAGACGCCATCACCCTGCAGCCGCGCCTGCTGCTGACGTCTGTGCGCAAAGAGGCGAGGGTGCTGAACGAGACTCAGCCCTACGCTTGCATTCGCTGTGCCAAGCCGTTTGGCACGCTCAAGGCCATCGAGTCGATGCTGGGAAAACTGTCGGGGCACGCCATGTTTCAGGGCGCTGCCGCTGACCGTTTGAAGATGTGCGGTGACTGCCGTGTCATCGACATTTATTCCGCGGAGAACGAAGTCAAAATCACCGATATCCGCTAAATCAAGCCAAGTCCAGTTAAGAAGTACCCGCATGCAACCAGCCATCCTTGTCCCGTCAACGCTTGACGAAGAAACCGCCCGCGCCGAAATCTACGGCCTGTTGGCGGCGCTTTTTTACGCGGCCCCAACGCCTGCGATGTGGGAGAACCTGCGTGCTGCGGTGACCGAAGCGCCTGCTGCTGGCGCTTTGTTAGAGGGCAGTTGGGGCGAGGTCGTGGCAACCGCGCGTGCCATGTCGGCTGCGGAAGTGGCTGACGAGTACGACGCGCTCTTTGGCGGTGTTGGCAAGCCAGCGGTGTATTTGTTTGGCTCGCACTACATGAGTGGCTTCCTCAATGAAAAGCCATTGGCGGCTTTGCGCGGCGACTTGGCTGCACTTGGGCTGGACCGCGATGACGACATGCCTGAAACCGAAGACCACTACGCTTATGTCTGCGAGGTGATGCGCTATTTGATCGCCGGTGAAGACGTTGAGGTGGCCAACCTGACAAAGCAGCGCGAGTTTTTCACGCGGCACTTGCAGCCTTGGGCCTTGCTGATGTGCGATGCCATCAGCGCGCACCCGAAAGCACGTTTTTACAAAAGTCTGGCCAGCTTCACGCAGACCTTCACCCATGTCGAATCGCAAGGTTTCGACATGCTGGCCTGAAGTCCCATTCGGTCATTGCCTAAAAACCCAATAAATACAATTAGAAATCATTGTCAAAAAAATATACAAGGTATATTTTTTGTGATTTTTAGGGTTAATACTATAAAAGAGTTATTTTTGTGTCGTAGGATCCTATGAACTCAAATGCCTATCCTTTTAAATTAGCGGAGAAAACATACATGCAAGACAGCCAATCCAAACCTTCTCGTCGGGGGTTCTTCTTCGGTGCAGCCGCCACCGGAGTTGCTGCTGCGGCCATCGTCGCTATGCCTGGTGTTACTTCGCCTGAAGTTGTTCAAGCTGAACTCAAGCCGGCGCCAGAAAATGGCGGCGGCTACTGCCTGTCAGAGCACGTCAAGCGCTACTACAAGACGACGCTGATCTAAGCGATTCAGACCCATTTCGGTCATCCCCCTTTAACTTCTACGGAGAGCTCATGCTGCTCACGAAAAAATCCCATGATGTCCAACGCGGCGCCGCTCACGGCGTGGGCTCTGCACGCTTTGTGCAAAGCCTGTCTCGCGGCCTGAGTAACGCACTGCCAACGATGGACCGACGCGCTTTTCTGCGCCGCTCTGGTCTCGGCGTTGGTGTGGGTCTGGCTGCGACGCAACTCACTTTGGTGAAAAAAGCAAAAGCTGCAGGCGCTGGCGCGACTGGTGATGGCAGCGGCAAGCTGGTTGTCAAGCGAACCGTTTGCACGCATTGCTCTGTGGGTTGCGCTGTTGACGCAGTGGTTGAAAACGGCATCTGGGTGCGTCAAGAGCCGGTGTTCGACTCCCCGATCAATCTAGGCGCACATTGCGCGAAGGGTGCGGCCCTGCGTGAGCACGGACACGGCGAGTTCCGCCTGCGCTACCCCATGAAGCTGGTCAACGGCAAGTACCAGCGCATCAGCTGGGATGTGGCCCTGAATGAAATCAGCGCCCGCATGCTTGAGCTGCGCAAGACCAGCGGCCCTGATTCCGTCTACTGGGTCGGCTCCTCCAAACACAACAACGAACAAGCGTATTTGATGCGTAAGTTTGTGAGCTTCTGGGGCACCAACAACTGCGACCACCAGGCTCGTATCTGTCACTCGACCACGGTGGCTGGCGTTGCCAACACATGGGGCTACGGTGCCATGACCAATTCGTACAACGACATGCAAAACAGCAAGGCGGCGCTGTACATCGGCTCCAACGCCGCTGAAGCGCACCCTGTCAGCATGCTGCACATGCTGCACGCCAAGGAAAAAGGTTGCAAGATGATCGTGGTGGACCCACGCTTCACCCGCACAGCAGCCAAGGCCGATCACCACATTCGGATCCGTTCGGGCTCTGATATTCCCTTCTTGTTCGGTGTTCTGTACCACATCTTCAAAAATGGTTGGGAAGATAAAAAGTACATCAACGACCGTGTGTATGGCATGGACAAGGTCAAGGCCGACGTGATGGCCAAGTGGTCACCAGAGAAAGTTGAAGAAGCTTGCGGCGTGCCTGAGGCGCAGGTCTACATGGCCGCTGAAATGATGGCCAAGAACCGGCCCTCAACGGTGGTCTGGTGCATGGGGCAAACCCAGCACACCATCGGTAACGCCATGGTTCGCGCATCTTGCATCTTGCAATTGGCGCTCGGCAACGTCGGCGTTTCCGGCGGCGGCACGAACATCTTCCGCGGTCACGACAACGTGCAGGGCGCAACCGATGTCGGCCCGAACCCTGACTCGCTGCCGGGCTACTACGGTCTGGCCGAAGGTTCGTGGAAACATTTCGCCAAGACGTGGGGCGTGGACTTCGAATGGATCAAGGGCCGCTATGCCTCCCCCGCCATGATGGGCAAGCCCGGTATCACGGTGTCGCGTTGGATTGATGGCGTGCTCGAGAAAAACGAACTGATCGATCAAGACTCCAACCTCAAGGCTTGCGTTTTCTGGGGTCATGCACCCAACTCGCAAACCCGCGGTTTGGAAATGAAACGCGCTATGGACAAGCTGGACTTGTTGGTGGTGATCGATCCGTACCCATCGGCAACGGCCGCCATGGCCGCTATGCCTGGCAAGCCGGAAGATTTGAATCCAAACCGAGCCGTGTATCTGTTGCCAGCCGCCACGCAGTTTGAAACCAGCGGCTCTGTGACGGCCTCGAATCGCTCACTCCAGTGGCGTGAAAAAGTCATTGAGCCTTTGTGGGAGAGCCGCTCTGATCACATGATCATGCATCAGCTGGCGGAGAAGTTTGGCTTTGCTAAAGAGCTGTCCAAAAACTACAAGATGCAAAAGGTCAAGGGCCTTGACGAGCCGATGCCTGAAGACATCCTGCGCGAGATCAACAGTTCGGTCTGGACCATCGGCTACACCGGTCAGACCCCTGAGCGCCTCAAAGCACACATGAAAAACATGCATGTGTTTGATGTCAAGACGCTGAAATCCAAAGGCGGCAAAGACAAAGAAACCGGCTATGACCTGAGCGGCGATTACTTCGGTTTGCCATGGCCATGCTGGGGTACTGCCGCCCTGAAGCACCCGGGCTCACCTAATCTTTACGACACTTCTAAACACGTCATGGAAGGCGGCGGAAATTTCCGCGCCAACTTCGGTGTCGAGCGTGAGGGCGTCAGCCTGTTGGCTGAAGACGGCTCCCACTCCAAGGGTGCGGACATCACGACAGGCTACCCTGAGCTCGACCATGTGCTGCTGAAAAAGCTTGGCTGGTGGGATGAGTTGTCAGACCCTGAAAAAGTCGCGGCGGAGGGTAAAAATTGGAAGACCGATTCTTCCGGTGGCATGATCCGCGTCTTCATGCAAAACCACGGCTGCCATCCGTTCGGTAACGCCAAAGCGCGTGCAGTAGTGTGGAACTTCCCTGATGCGATTCCACAGCACCGTGAGCCTTTGTACGGTAACCGTGCTGACTTGCAAGCCAAGTACCCAACGCACGACGACAAGAAAGCATTCTGGCGCTTGCCAACGCTGTTCAAGTCGATTCAGGACAAGAACATCGCCGACAAAGTCCACGAGAAATTTCCGTTGGTCATGACCTCTGGTCGCTTGGTGGAGTACGAGGGCGGCGGCGAGGAAACCCGCTCGAATCCTTGGCTGGCTGAGTTGCAGCAGGAAATGTTCATCGAGATCAATCCCAAAGTGGCCGCTGAAAAAGGCATTCGCAATGGTGAGCGCGCTTGGGTTAGTACGCCAACGGGTGCCCGCTTGAATGTTCAGGCCATGGTGACACCGCGTGTTGGACCCGACACGGTCTTCATGCCGTTCCACTTTTCTGGTCGTTGGCAAGGCGCTGACATGCTGGCTTATTACCCGGCAGGAGCGGCTCCGATCGTGCGCGGCGAGGCTATCAACACGGCGACAACATACGGTTACGACAGTGTGACGATGATGCAAGAAACCAAAACGACTGTTTGCAACGTCGAAAAGGCATAAGGAAAAAATATGGCACGCATGAAATTTGTCTGTGACGCGGAACGCTGCATTGAATGCAATGGTTGTGTCACTGCTTGCAAAAATGAAAACGAAGTTCCATGGGGCGTGAATCGCCGCCGCGTGGTCACGCTGAATGATGGTGTACCCGGTGAAAAATCAATCTCGGTCGCCTGCATGCATTGCAGCGATGCACCGTGCATGGCCGTCTGCCCTGTCAACTGCTTTTACCGTACCGATGAAGGCGTGGTCCTGCATGACAAAGATGTCTGCATCGGCTGCGGCTACTGCTCATATGCCTGCCCGTTTGGTGCACCGCAGTTCCCGTCGCAGGGCACGTTTGGCGTGCGCGGCAAGATGGACAAGTGCACCTTCTGCGCCGGTGGCCCTGAAGCCAACGGAAGCCAGGCGGAGTTCGAAAAATATGGTCGCAACCGTTTGGCTGAAGGCAAGCTACCGGCTTGCGCTGAGCAGTGCTCTACCAAGGCCTTGCTGGCGGGTGATGGCGACGTCGTCGCTGACATCTTCCGCAACCGAGTGGTTCAACGCGGCAAGGGCGCTGAGGTCTGGGGCTGGGGAACCGCCTACGGTTCGCAACAAGCCGGCCGTCCACCTGTGGCAGGAGCTAAATGATGATCCGCACTGCATTGATTTTGGCTGCCGTGGTGACCTTGGCTGCCTGCGGCGACAAGCCGCAGACACTCACAGACTCTAAGCGTGACGCGCCAGCGTTCCAAGGCACCAGCAACCCCTACAACGCCCCTGGCTGGAAAGCCGGCGACAAGACCGCATGGGAGTTGCATCTCAAGTCGCGCCTCCAAAATGGGCAAAACGAATACAACCGCATCAATTAAGAGGGGAGTTCTCATGCAACACCCATCACGACTATTGAGAGCGCTGCTTCTGTCTGCTTGTGCCGCGCTGGCTTGCTCAAGCGTTTCTGCTCAGACCGCGCCTGCAGCAACGGTCGCAGCCACTGGCGCCATCAAGAGTGCCAACATCTTCGACGTCAAGCCTGACGCCAGCGAAGCCCCCGGCTACGCAACGCAGACCAATGGCGAGCGCGCCAAGGTTCAGCCTGGCAACAACGCACCCATGTGGCGACAAGTTGGGGCCGGTGTCACGGGTTACAGCAGCTTGCCTAAAAGTGAGGCGCCTGAGGCTGGCAATCTGATTCAACCCTTTGTTCAGTACCCGGGCTCGAGTCTGACCAACGCGGGTGAAGCTTGGCGTCAAGTGCGCAACAACTGGCTTATCCCCTATGGCGGTGCTTTGTTGCTGATCATTCTGGGTGCGATTGCTTTGTTCTACATGACCAAGGGCACGATCAAACAGCATGGCGTCGACACTGGTAAAAAAATCGAGCGCTTCACCGCATTCGAACGGTCTGCACACTGGTCCAATGCCATTGCCTTTTCCATCCTAGGGATCTCAGGCATCGTCATGGCCTTCGGTAAGTTTTTCTTGCTGCCGGTGATGGGTCTCACGTTGTTTGGCTGGCTGACGTACGCCCTGAAAAATATGCACAACTTCGCCGGCCCGGTGTTTGCGGTGTCGTTGGTCGTCATCTTCGTGACTTTTCTACGCGACAACATGCCTAGCCGTGGTGACCTTGTCTGGCTCCTCAAGGGCGGCGGTTTACTGTCCGGCAAGGAGGTCCCTTCACACCGTTTCAACGCCGGCGAGAAATTGGTGTTTTGGGGGGGCGTTTTCTTCTTGGGCATCGTGGTCGTCTCCTCAGGTTTCGTGCTTGACAAGATATTGCCAGGCTTGGTGTATGAGCGCGGCACGATGCAGATTGCCCACATGATTCATGCAGTGGCCACGATTCTGATGATGGCCATGTTCATTGGGCACATCTACATCGGCACGATTGGGATGCAGGGCGCATACCAAGGGATGAGGACTGGCTACGTCGATGAGACTTGGGCCCGAGAGCACCATGAGTACTGGTACAACGACATCAAGGCCGGTAAGATTCCTGCCCAGCGTACCGAGCCACTGCCGCCGAGCAAGACCGTCCAAATTTAAGCGAGAACGCACATGAAAAAACTCTTAGTCGCAGGCCTGCTTCTCAGCGCATCAGTGCTGGCCATGGCCAAAATTCCGGCCCCTGTCTTGGATGATGCGGGCAAGGCTAAAGCAGCCGAAACCGCAGCCAAAACCGCGTGGAGCGGTAAGGTTGATGGCTACCAGCTTTGCAAGTCGCAAGACAAGGCCGCAGCAGCGGCCTACAAGAAGGCCAAGGCCACAGGCAAGCCCACAAAGTCGGCAGCGCCAACACCGCCTTGTGCTGATCCGGGCCCCTTCGCCTACAAGCCAACGGCTCCGGCGACAGCTGCTGCTCCTGCCGCCGCCGCGAGCAAGACGACCGCTAAGGCGCCTGCCGCGGCTGCACCAGCTAAGAAATCCTGACCCCTGACGCTGACGGTTTAAAAAGCCGACCCATTACGGGTCGGCTTTTTTGTTGTAGCCTTGACAGATGACCCAGACTGTTTCGCTTTCTATGCTGCCTTTCCTCACCCAAGCCAGCGCTCCGTTGACCTGTGAAGTAGACATCGTCAATGAATACGGTGAGCAACAGAGCATGTCGATTCCTGCTGAGCGCGCGCTCACCGTGTATGTGGACAAACGCGAACTGGTCACCTTGATGACGCTGGGTGCTCACCCTGAGTTGCTGGTGCTGGGCTATTTACGCAATCAGCGTTTGATCAGTTCAGTCGAGCAGATTGAGTCCATCACGGTGGACTGGGATGTCGGTGCAGCGGCCGTGAAAACCCGCTCCGGCATCAACGACATTGAAGAGAAAACATCACGCCGTGTGGTCACCACGGGGTGCGGGCAGGGCAGTGTGTTTGGCGGGTTGATGGACGAGGTTGACCAGCTGATATTGCCGACGGATATCCGCATCACCCAGCGGCAACTCTACAGCGTGGTCAACACCATTCGCCTCGAAGAGACGACTTACAAATCAGCCGGATCTGTACACGCTTGCGCCTTGTTTCAACTCGGCCATGATGAGCCGAAAATGCTGTTGTTCATCGAGGATGTCGGGCGCCACAACGCCATCGACACCATTGCCGGTTGGTTGGCCATGAATGTCATCACTAGCCAGAGGCTGGTTTTTTACACCACGGGTCGTCTGACCAGTGAGATGGTCATCAAGTCAGCGCAGATGGGCGTGCCGATTGTGGTGTCGCGCAGCGGTATCACGCAAATGGGTCATCAGATCGCGCAAGCCGTGGGCCTGTGTGCCATTGGCCGCGCCACCAACAAGCGCTTTGTTTGTTACGCCAGTCCGGAACGTTTGCAGCTTGAGGCAGGTTTGGTCAAGCGCGACATGGCCGCGCTTGAACGCACCTTAACGCCGCCGACCTAAAGCAACGGTTACTCTTTATAGGCTAAGGTCAGGCCTATGAAATTTCTTTTCTTCAAGCTCGGTTGGAAGAGCACGCTGCGTGATCTGCGGGCGGGTGAGTTGCGTTTGCTGATCGTCGCTGTGGCCTTGGCCGTGGCGTCTCTCACGGCGGTTGGTTTTTTTGCAGACCGGCTGAAAGGCGGCTTGGAGCGTGATGCACGTCAACTGTTGGGCGGCGATGCCATCGTCAACAGCGATTTGCCGACGCCAGCGCCTTTCATGGCCAAGGCCCATTCCTTGGGCTTGGCAACGGTGTCCATCGTCAGCTTCCCGACCATGGCGCGCGCACCTGACGATGCCGGTGGTGCCACCAAGTTGGTGGCTTTCAAAGCCGTGGCGACGGGTTACCCCCTGCGCGGTAACTTGCGCGTGGCGGAGGCACCCGGCGAGCCAGGTGAAACCACGCGCGACATACCTGCGAGCGGGACTGTCTGGGTTGATGCGCCGCTGATGAATGCACTGGGCCTCGCCATGGGGCAGTCCTTGCTTCTCGGCGACAGCAGCTTCACAGTCAGCAAAATCATCGTCAGCGAGCCTGACCGTGGCGGTGGCTTCATCAGCTTTTCGCCGCGCGTGATGGTCAATCAGGCCGACGTCGCGGCGACCGGCTTGATACAGCCGGCCAGCCGCACCACTTACCGTTTAGCGGTTGCGGGTACCGATCCAGTCGTCAAGGTGTTCATCGACTGGGCCACGGAGGAGGTGAAAAAACCGGGGGATCGGGGTGTCCGCATTGAATCCCTTGAAAGTGGTCGGCCGGAAATGCGCCAGACATTGGACCGTGCAGAGAAATTCCTCAACCTTGTGAGTCTGTTAGCCGCACTCTTGAGTGCCGTGGCTGTTGCCATCGTGGCACGGGGTTTCGCTGCCAAGCATCTAGACGATTGCGCCATGTTGCGTGTGCTCGGTCAGCCGCAGCGGACGATTGCATTGGCCTACACCTTTGAGTTTGTCGTGGTGGGATTGTTTGCCAGCGCTGTTGGCGTCGCACTGGGTTTTGCGGTTCACTATGCGTTTGTCTTGTTGCTGGCGGGTTTGGTTGAGTCTGTGTTGCCCGCAGCCACTTTCTGGCCGGCTGGTTTTGGCATGGGCATGGGTTTGACACTGATGCTCGCCTTCGGTCTGCCACCGGTGCTGCAGCTGGCACAAGTGCCCCCGTTGCGCGTCATTCGCCGCGAAGTCGGCAACCTCAAACCGGTCTCTGTCGCGGTGTTGTCGGTGGGCGTGCTGGGTTTTGCCACCTTGTTGCTGGCGGCCAGCAGCGACCTCAAACTCGGGCTGATCGCCGTCGGTGGCTTTGCCGGAGCCGTGCTGTTGTTTGCGCTCGCCAGTTATGCCGCGGTGCGCTTGCTGCGCGTCAGCGTCAACGAAACCACCGCGCCGCGTTGGTTGGTATTGGCCACGCGGCAACTCGCCGCACGCCCTGTGTATGCCGTGGTGCAGGTCAGCGCGCTGGCGGTCGGTTTGCTGGCGTTGGTGTTGTTGGTGTTGCTGCGGACCGATCTCATCAGCAGCTGGCGTCAAGCCACGCCGGCAGATGCGCCCAACCGTTACATCATCAACGTGCAGCCTGATCAAAGCGCCGCTTTTCAGCAGGCTTTACGCGATGCTGGTGTGACGCGTTACGACTGGTACCCGATGATTCGCGGCCGACTGGTCGCTGTCAATGGCCGCGCCGTGGTGCCACAGGATTACAAGGAAGATCGTGCTCAGCGGCTGGTGGATCGCGAGTTCAATCTATCGAACACCGCGCAGCAGCCAGTGCACAACAAGCTGGTCGCCGGTCGCTGGACGCCCGAAGAAAAAGACGGGCTCAGCGTCGAAGAAGGCTTGGCCGACACCTTGGGCCTGAAGCTCGGTGACAGCTTGCGCTTTGACATTGCCGGTCAACTCAGTGAGGCCAAGATCACCAGCCTGCGCAAGGTCGACTGGGGCTCGATGCGTGTGAACTTCTTTGTTATCTACCCGGTGAGTGTGATGGCCGATGTGCCGATCACCTACATCAGCGCTTTCCGGGCGCCAGAGCAGAGCGGACCGCCGGGCAGTTTTGACAATGCGCTGGTGCGGGCCTTTCCGAACATCACCAATGTCGACATGACCAGCACGCTGGCGCAGGTGCAGCGCATTTTGGACCAAGTCATACGCGCCATTGAATTCCTGTTTGGCTTCACGTTGGCTGCTGGGTTGGTGGTGTTGTTCGCCGCCGTGACCGCCACACGCGAGGAGCGCTCCCGGGACTTCGCCATCATGCGTGCTGTGGGCGCACGCGCTTCACTGCTGCGGCAAGTGCAGCGTGCTGAATTGGCCGGCGTTGGTTTGTTGGCCGGCTTTCTGGCGTCTGCGGCGGCGGTGGTGGTGGGTTGGGCCTTGGCCCGCTATGTGTTTGGCTTCGCTTGGACCGCCTCCTGGATGGTGCTGGTGCTCGGCAGTGTTGCTGGCGCGCTGTTGGCGTTGGCGGCGGGCTGGTGGGGCCTGCGCTCAGTCCTCAATACGCCGGTGGTCGAAACCTTGCGACAGACTCAGGGGCAATAATCGGCACCATGCAGATTGAAGAAAAACCACCCGGTACCCCGCCATTCGCGACACCTTTCGAATGGATAGGCGGTGAAGAACGTATCCATGCCTTGGTCGAGCGTTTTTACGACTTGATGGATATTGAGCCGGGCTACAACGCGCTGCGTGCCGCGCACGGCCCGGAACTCACCCATGCCCGGGAACGCCTCAACATGTTCTTGTGCGGTTGGATGGGCGGGCCGCAACATTACACCGAGCGCTTTGGGCATCCCAAGCTGCGCCTGCGGCACATGCCGTTTTCCATCGGTGTGTTGGAACGTGACCAATGGGTCGCCTGCATGGATCAGGCGATGCAAGAAACCGGTGTGGATGAGGTGCTGCGGGAACGCTTGAAAGAGTCGTTCTTTCAAACCGCTGATTGGATGCGCAATCGGGGTGTTTGAGCCGCTGTTGGGCTAAGTATCAGCTCGGCGCGAGCAAGACCACCAGCGCGCCGGCGCCGCCCTCGGCGGGCCGCGCTTGTGCAAATGCCAGTACTTCTATTTTTTGAATCAACCAGCTTTGCACGCGGCCTTTGAGGACAGGGGTCTTGCCGGGGGAGCCAAGTCCCTTGCCGTGGACCACGCGAACGCAGCGCCAGCCGATTTTTTGGGCTTCGCGGATGAACTGTGAGAGCGTGTCTCTGGCGTCATCGCGGCGCAGGCCGTGCAAGTCGAGCTGGCCTTGAATGCGCCAAGCACCGCGGCGCAGTTTACGCACCACATCGACGCCGATGCCGGGTCGTCTGAAGCTCAGCGCTTCATCGGTGTCCAGCAGCGCGTCACCATCAAACTCGTCTGACAGCGCTTCCCGCATGACGGCCTGCTCATCGAGTTGTAGCTGCACCGGAATGGGCTCCGGCTGAGGGATGCTGATCTGCGCTTTTTGACCGGGCCCGTGCTTGGCCGGCAGTGCCTTGATCGGTCCGATGCTGTGGGTGAAGAGTTCTTGTTCAGCTTTTAGTTTGCGGGCGGCGGCAAGCCGTGCGGCCTGCAATTCAGCGGCCAGTCGCGCCTGCTTGTCGATGTCCAGTTTCAGGGCTTTCAGGTCGCGCAGGTCTTTGATGGCGGTTTTGGCTGTTATGGCGGTGCGGTCGGGCGATATCATGCCTCAACTTTAGACCAATCCGAGCTCGGCCATCGACACCGCCTCCGTGCGTGTCACCACAAAATGGTCAAGCACCCGCACATCGATCAGTGCCAGCGCGGTTTTCAGGGTTTGCGTCAACGCCTCGTCGGCGCGCGACGGTTGGGCGCTGCCGCTCGGGTGGTTGTGCGCCAGTACCACGCTGCCGGCGTTCAGGGCGAGCGCCCGCAGCACCACTTCTCGCGGGTAGACGCTGGTTTGCGTCAGCGTGCCGCGAAACAGTTCTTCCAGCGCGATCAGACGGTGCTGGCTGTCCAAAAAAAGCACCGCAAAAATTTCATGCGGCCGACTGCCCAGTTGCAATTGGAGGTAATCGCGGACGGCCTGTGGCGAGGCAAACAGCGGTTTTTCTGCCAGCCGTTGCGTCAGCGCCCGTCGAGACAGCTCAAGCACCGCCACCAACTCCGCCCGCTTGGCTGGCCCCAGTCCTTTGATGGACTTGAGCGCCTCAGCCGGCGTGTGCAGCAGACCGGCCACGCCGCCGAAGGTGTCTAGCAGTTCTTGCGCCAACTGCAAGACGTTTTTTCCGGGGATGCCGCTACGCAACATCAAGGCCAGCAATTCCGTATCGCTCAAGGCTGCCGCGCCACGCGCCAGCAGTTTTTCACGGGGACGGGCATCTTCGGGGAGGTCTTTGAGCAGCATGGCGCAGCTTAGCCAGAAGGGCGGGCGAAGTGGGCTGAGATTGTTCAGCACAAGATAAAGCGACATTCAAAAGCGCTCCGGATGTCCGCGCGACCATCCGTCGCCCGTTCGTCACTGCGAGCGTAGCGCGGCAGTCCATGACTGCGAATTCGGGCACCTGGACTGCCGCGCTACGCTCGCAGTGACGGGGTTTTGCTAGTTGGCAGCATCAGAGCAGACTCGGAAAACTTACAATGACAAATTCATTTGGCCACTCCATTTTTTGTCCAATGCCTGCCAGCACCGCCCCTGCCTTTGCCTTCGTCAATGCGGACTTTGCGTTCCGCCGAAAGTTGTTCATGTCGCTTGTTTCACCAGATCTGCCCCTCGCCAGCAACGAATCGGTGCCCGTGGTGGCCCGGGGCTCATTTTTGACGCTGCATTACCGCATGGCCGCCCCCGCCGTGAACGGCCAGCCGGGCGCGGACATCATCAACACCTTCAAGGACAAACCTGCAACGTTGAGTCTGGGCAACGGCCAGTTGTCACCGGCACTGGAACAGCGACTGTTGGGCCTCAAAGAAGGCACACGGGCCATATTTGAGTTACCCGCTGGCGAGGCGTTTGGCGAGCGAAACCCGGATCTGATTCAGTGGGTGGCGCGCAAGCTGCTCAATGAATTGGGCGATCCCGACGAGCTATATAAAGTCGGCGACGTGGTGCAATTTCCGACACCTGACGGCATGGGTCAGTACGCTGGCGCAGCGCAGCAGGTCAAGGCAGACGGTAGCGCGGTTCAATTCGACTTCAACCACCCATTGGCCGGACAGGGCGTGGTCTTTGAAGTGCATGTCATTGGTGTTCTATGACCCTGTCTTCCACATCGTTGGCTTCGCCCCCGCAAGAAATCTTATTGGCTGAGCCGCGCGGTTTTTGCGCCGGCGTCGACCGGGCGATTGAAATCGTTGAGCGCGCCTTGATCAAATTTGGCGCGCCCATTTACGTGCGTCACGAAATCGTTCACAACACCTATGTCGTCAATGACCTGAAGGACAAGGGCGCGATTTTCATTGAGGAACTCAACGATGTGCCGCCCGGCGCCACGCTGGTCTTCAGTGCCCATGGCGTGAGTCGTGCGGTGCAAGACGAAGCGCGCGCGCGCGGTTTTCAGATTTTTGACGCGACGTGTCCGCTGGTCACCAAGGTGCACGTGGAAGTGGCCAAGCTGCACAAGGAAGGTTATGAGTTCATCATGATTGGCCACAAAGGGCATCCTGAAGTGGAGGGCACGATGGGCCAGCTCGACAGCGGTATTCACCTGGTTGAAGACGTTGCCGACGTGGCGCGCATTCAGCCCAGTCAGACCCGCCTGCTGGCGGTGGTCACGCAGACCACGCTCAGCGTTGACGATGCAGCCGAGATCAGTGCGGCCGTGAAGGCCCGTTTTCCGACAGTGCGTGCGCCCAAGCAACAAGACATTTGCTACGCCACGCAAAACCGCCAAGACGCCGTCAAGGTGATGAGCCCGCAGGTAGATATTTTGATTGTGGTCGGCAGCCCGACCAGTTCCAACAGCAACCGCCTGCGCGAACTGGCTGCCAAACTGGGCACAGAGGCCTACATGGTCGACGACGCCAGCGAGCTGCAGGAAAGCTGGTTTGAAGGCCGTAGCCGCGTTGGCCTCACGGCCGGTGCTTCGGCTCCTGATTTACTGGTCAGGCAAGTGATTGACCGTGTCCGTGCGATGGGGGCGGTGACGGTGCGCAAGATGGACGGCATCGAGGAAACCATCAAGTTTCCGCTGCCCAAAGGGCTGAAGATGGACACCGAACAAACGCTTGCTGCTGGAAGCAGCCGGTTGCATCAACCCGACGTCTGATCGCCGCCTTAAAATCTCCCGATGCTTGACATCAACCTTCTCCGCAAAGACCTCCCGTCCGCCATCGCGCGACTTGACACCCGCAAGCGCCCGCAGGCGTTTTTGAACGTCGAGGCGTTCCAGTCCTTAGAGGCTGAGCGAAAGACTTGCCAGATTCGCACCGAAGAGTTGCAGAATCAGCGCAACAACCTGTCCAAACAGATCGGTCAGCTCAAGTCCAAGGGCGAAGACACCAGCGCCATCATGGCGCAGGTCGGCACCTTCAAAGCCGAGCTGGACAGCACGGCGCAGCGCCTCGAACAGATTCAGACCGACATGCAGGCGCTGCTGCTGGCGGTGCCCAATTTGCCGCACACCAGCGTGCCCGAAGGTACTGGCGAAGCCGGCAATGTCGAAGTGCGCAAGTGGACGCCGGCGCAAGGCTTGGGCGGCGTGCCCGCAGCGTTGGCTTTTGCGGCCAAAGACCACGTCGATGTGGGCGAACCGCTGGGGCTTGACTTTGCCGCCGGCACCAAGCTCACCGGCTCTCGCTTCACCGTGATGAAAGGCCCGTTGGCCAAGCTGCACCGCGCGTTGTCGCAGTTCATGTTGGACTTGCAGACCGGGCAACATGGCTACACCGAATGCTATGTGCCGTACATCGTCAACGCGGATTCGCTGCGCGGGACCGGCCAACTGCCGAAGTTCGAAGAAGACTTGTTCGCTGCCAAAAAAGGCGGCCAAGAAGGCGAAGCCGAGAACGCCGCGCTGTATTTGATTCCAACCTCCGAAGTGCCGCTGACCAACTTGTTGCGCGATGAGATCGTCGCTGAAGCTGATTTGCCGATCAAGCTCACCGCGCACACGCCGTGCTTTCGTTCTGAAGCCGGTAGCTACGGCCGCGACACACGCGGCATGATTCGCCAGCACCAGTTCGACAAAGTTGAGATGGTGCAAATCGTCCATCCCGAGAAAAGCTATGAAGCGCTTGAAGCCATGACCGGGCACGCCGAAGCCGTGTTGCAAGCGCTCGGTCTGCCGTACCGCGTCATGCTGCTGTGCACCGGCGACATGGGATTTGGCTCGACCAAGACCTACGACCTGGAAGTTTGGCTGCCGGGACAAAACACCTACCGCGAAATCAGTTCAGTCTCTAACTGCGAAGCTTTTCAAGCCCGCCGTTTGCAAGCGCGTTTTAAAAATTCGCAAGGCAAAAACGAGTTCGTCCACACCCTCAACGGTTCCGGTCTGGCCGTGGGTCGCACCTTGGTGGCGGTGTTAGAAAACTACCAGCGCGAAGACGGCAGCGTGGAAGTGCCGGCGGCTCTGCAGCCGTACATGGGCGGCATCACGCAGCTGACACCGGGCGCGAAGTAAGGCGCAAGGTCAGGCTGTATGTCGCCGCTTGCCGAGTTGTTCCTTGCGCGACTCGCCCTCAAACCGGCGGTGCTGGTGCAGGTGCAAGCCACGGAGGGTTCTGCGCCGCGCGATGCGGGTGCGTGGATGGCCGTTTTTGCGGATGCACTGGTCGGCACCATTGGTGGCGGGCATTTGGAGTTTGAGGCCATCGACCGGGCACGTGAGTTGCTTCATGCGGAGGGCACTGACAAGCCATCTGAAACGATGCGTTTGGCCCTTGGCCCGTCTCTGGGGCAATGCTGCGGCGGCGTGGTGCACCTGAAACTTGAATGCGTCACGACAACAGACTTGCCAGTGCTTCGCC
This sequence comes from Comamonadaceae bacterium, assembly GCA_947378785.1. Lineage (GTDB taxonomy): Bacteria > Pseudomonadota > Gammaproteobacteria > Burkholderiales > Burkholderiaceae_C > Polaromonas. The sequence goes on along the minus strand of CANCLK010000016.1, from coordinate 35,089 downwards.
ATCGCTTGGATGTAGAGCGCATGCCGGTGGTGCTGTTTGGTGGCGGCCACGTGGGCCATGCGCTGGCCGACGTCTTAGCGCGCTTGCCGGTGGCGCTGCACTGGATCGACAGCCGCGAAGGTATCTTCCCCATTGGTTTGCCGGCGCATGTGGTTTGCGAACACTCCGAGCCGGTGCAGGCCGCAGTCAAAGACTTGACACCAGGGTCCTGCGTTCTCATCATGAGTTTCAGTCACGCCGAAGACCTCGATGTCTTGACCCAGTGTCTGGCACGGCAACGCACACAGCAAGATTTACCCTATATCGGCTTGATTGGCAGCAAGACCAAATGGGCGACTTTTCGGCACCGGCTGGAGGCCCGTGGCTACAGCGCTGACGAACTGGCGCAGGTCACCTGCCCGATAGGCGTGCCTGGTATAGAGGGCAAAGAGCCCGAGGTGATCGCTGTCGCAGTGGCTGCGCAGTTGCTGCAACTCCGGGCCGTTGCTGCTTCGTCATTGCGAGCGTAGCGGTCTCGTCATTGCGAGCGTAGCGCGGCAGTCTAGGCGTCATGGATTGCGGCGCTACGCTCGAAGCGACGAGCTTGTCTGCTCTGCAGAAGACGCCAAAGACGTCACAACCCCAACGGCAACGTTGTCGAGCCAAGCGTAGCGCTTGCGGTACAGCGACCGTTTGCGGGAAGGGATGTCTTCGACAGCACGGCGTTGCGGTTGATTGGGCATCAGCCAATCCTGATCACCGAGTTGCACTGCACCCAATTCGGCCCAAAACTCGCGGTAGTCAAACCTGAAGCCTTGCTTGTCTGTGTTTCGACGTTTTTTGACCTGATGGTCAGGGTCAATGCCGCGTATTTCCGTGATACCCCACACAGCGCAAGCCATTTGGAAAATATTCAGCAATAAGTGATGAGGGCGCAGTCCGTGGTTCTGCTTGGTGATGGATTGGATGGCTTCAAGGTTGCCGCCTGACTCACCTCGAACACCTTGGACGGAAGCCACCAGAACTGAGTTGAGGCTTAAAAACCCAAAACTCACGTTGAACAGCGCTTGCCCATCGCTGTCTTTCAGCGAGAGAGACCAAAAGCCCTCATGAAAACTGATGCGGTTGAGCTCAAGATCAACAGAGAAAGAAGCTTGCTCATTGAGCCTGACGTGCTGGCCCTTAACCAGTTGCTGAGCCATCGTCAAACCAAACTTGGTTTTGGCGACGCGCAAGTCTTTGGCGCATTGCTCGAAGCGCATTTTCTGCGACCAGCGACGGTCTAAAAAGAGCCTGAACGGCACGTAATAGCAGCGGTGATTCAAGCTGAAAAGAGAGCACCAAACAGCGTTCTCCGACAAGTATCGAAGAAAATGTCGCCGCGCTGCCGAGGCCGGCAACATCCGGCATTGGTACTTGAGCCGATGCACGAATTGGCTTGCGCGAAAGACGCCAATCACATCAGCCATCGATGGCCACGCGAGTTGATTCTCAAGCGGTGCAAAGCTTATCAAATGCGGCAGCTCGGGCGAATTTTTCGGTTTAGGGAAAAGCCCAGCAGCCATCAAAATTTGTCGTAAATACATGAATCTTTACTTTGTAGACATGTAATTGTCGAGTTTCGAACCTGACCACAAGCTGACTTCTTTCCATGGCTTTTACGTAGTTGCTGAGCTAATCTTGTATACACTCGACCCCGCTAGGCCGCAGCGGAGCCGGAATTCAATTCCAGTGTCGCGGCCCATGCTGCTTACAGCGCCCGCAGTGGTGAGCAGTCCGACAACCATGTCTCGCTGGAGCGACGCCGTTTCGCAGCCAAGGCATGGGGATTGCTAGGCATAGACCATGGAAACTTATCTTCTCGACTGGGCCAACCTGCTGCTGCGTTGGGTCCACGTGCTCACCGCCATCGCTTGGATTGGCTCCTCCTTTTATTTTGTCTTTTTAGACTCTAGCCTGACGCCGCCGGTGGACGAAGACCTGAAGCAGCAGGGCGTGAGTGGCGAGCTCTGGGCATTGCACGGCGGGGGTTTTTACCACCCGGTTAAGTTCGCCCTGAAGCCGCCAAAAATGCCTGCCCACCTGCACTGGTTTTACTGGGAGGCCTACAGCACCTGGCTCACCGGCATGGCGTTGTTCACGGTGTCTTACCTGTGGCAGGCCAGCACCTACCTGATTGATAAATCGCTGATGGATTGGTCGCCGCTTGCAGCCGGTGCGGCGGCGCTTTCATTCTTGGTGGTGTTTTGGTTGCTGTACGACGGCATTTGTCGCGTCATGGGGCAGCGCAAAAATGCCGATGCGCTGGTCGGCGTGGGCGTGCTGGTGCTGGTTTGTGTCGCGTCGTGGCTGGCCTGCCATTTGTTTGCCGGGCGTGCGGCTTTCTTGCTGGTCGGTGCCATGATGGCCACTGCCATGAGCGCCAATGTGTTTGTCTGGATCATTCCCGGCCAACGCACGGTGGTTGCTGCGATCAAAGCCGGTGAGCCGGTCGATCCTGTGCATGGCCAGCGCGGCAAGCAGCGCAGTGTGCACAACACTTACTTCACGCTGCCGGTGCTGTTTGCCATGCTCAGCAACCATTACAGTTTCACTTGGAGCCATCCGCACAACTGGCTGGTGCTGATTCTCATGATGTTCGCCGGCGCGGCGATTCGCCAATTTTTTGTGCTGCGCCATGGCTACAAGCTCGGTCGCAACGGCAATCCGTTGGCCTACGCGCTGGTAGGCGTGGCCGTCATTCTGGCCACCATCGTTTGGCTCAAGCCGGCACCGCGTGCGGCTGCTAGCGCCTTGCCTGCGGTCGTCAGCTATCAGATGCTGCAGCCGGTGCTGGCACAGCGCTGCTACATGTGCCATGGTGAGCAGGTTCAAATGAAAAACGTGCGTGTTGATTCGCCCGAAGCCGTCCAACTGCATGCGCAGGCGATGTACCAACAGGTCGTGGTCAGCAAGATCATGCCGATGAACAACGCCACCGGCATCACCGACGATGAGCGGGCTTTGATTGGCCGCTGGTTTGAGGCCGGCGCGTCTGTTCGCTGATCAGTCGGCCGTGATACCCGCTGCCTTGATGGTCTTGGCCCAGAACTCAGTTTCACGTTTCACCAAGGCATCGAGTTCAGCGGGTGGCTGGTAGCGCAGGTCAATGCCGGCGGCGGTGGCACGCGTTTTGGTCTCTGGCAATTCCAGCGCCTGCTTGATAGAGGCAGACAGCTTGGCCACCACGTCAGGGGGTGTCCCAGCGGGCGCGAAGATGCCAACCCAGGCCTCGAGTTCAAAGCCTTTCAAGCCTGCTTCTGTTGTCGTCGGGACTTTAGGTACGCCGGGGTGGCGGGCTTTGCTGGTGACTGCCAGGCCCTTGAGTGTGCCGGCTTGCACATGGCTCATCAAAGACGGTGGCGTACTGATGAACACCTGAACTTGACCCGACAACACATCTTGGATGGCGGGACCGGAGCCGCGATAGGGAATGTGAACCATGCTGGTGCCGGTCTGCATCTTGAACATTTCAGTGCCAATGTGCGAGAGCGAGCCATTGCCTTGCGAGGCGTAGCTCAGCTTGCCCGGGTTGGCTTTGAGGTAGCCAATGAATTCTTTAAGGTTGTTGACGGGCACCGACGGGTGCACCGCAATAATGTTAGTTGCCACGGTGATGAGGGCGACAGGCGTCAGGTCTTTTTGCGCCCAAGGCAACTTGGGTGACAGTGCCGGGTTACCGACGTGGTACGCCGAGTAAGACGTCAGCAGCGTGTAGCCGTCCGCATGGGCGCGGGCGACTTGGCCATAAGCCACGTTGCCGCTGCCGCCGCCTTTGTTGTCAACGATGACAGTCTGGTTCATCACGCGCGAAAGCGGTTCGCTGATCAGGCGGGCTGACGCATCGACAAAGCCGCCTGGTGGATTCGGTACCACCAAGGTGATGGGTTTGCTCGGAAAGGCTTGTGCCAGCGCGGCACCGCTCAGCAGCAGGGCGCAGCCGGCTAGCGCGGTCTGGCGAATGAAATCTCGTTTGTGGGTCATGGTTGTCTCTGGTTTAGTCATTTTGGGGAAGCGATTGAAATGATTAATACTTGCCGGAGAGTAGCGTACCGGCATTGGGCACGCGGCGCTCAAGGCCAAGGTTTTTCAGCAAAGCCCAAGTGGTGCAGACCGCGCTAGAAACCACAGGCAAGCCGCTGGCCAGCTCGATCATCGGCACGGCGGCCAGCGATGGCATCTGCACGCAGGCCGATGCCACGATGGCATCCACGCCTTTCAGATTGAGCTGTTTGTACAACTCGGCCGGCGCTTTAGGGTCACGCGCACCGACCTCTAAGTTGTTCGGGATCTCCAGCGAAATACTATCCACGACTTCAATCCCTTCATGCTCAAGGTAGTCAATGACCAGGCGTGTCAACGGTTTCATGTAAGGCGCAATGATCGACACGCGCTTGGCGCCCAGCGCCTGCAAGCCTTCGACCAAGGCCCCGGCGCTGGTGGTGACGGAGGTCGGCCCACCATTGGCTGCGGTGACTTCTTGCAGTCTGCGTTGAGATTCGCGGTGGTAGCCCTTGCCCATGCTCATGATGGCCACCAGGCAGGCGTAACCCATGGTGTCCATGCGGGCATCAGAGAGTTCCAGTGCGCAGCGGTCGGAGTCGCGGTCCATCGCTTCGAGTTCGGCTTTGGTGACTTCCTTCATGCGCATGCGGCTAGAGTGAAAGGTGAAGCGCTCCGGCAGCACCAACTCGCGGGCATGCAGCATGGCCGGAATCTCGGTTTCCATGGTGGTGTTGGAGCTCGGGACGATCAGTCCCACGCGGTAAGAACGGCTCATGCGCTGGCTTTCTTTTTGATTTCAGGCTTATTAACAGGCCAGATCTTCTTCCTGCTGATTGATACATGCAAATACATAATATGGATGGATCTATATCGGTATTGGATGAATCATGGACCTTCGACAGTTGCGCTATTTCATGGTGCTGGCCAGTGAGCTGAGCTTCACCCGGGCGGCGAAAAAGCTCCACGTGTCGCAGCCGCCTTTGAGCTACCAGATCGCTAATCTGGAGGCCGAGTTGGGTGCACGGCTGTTCAACCGGACCAGCCGCAGCGTTGAACTCAGCGAAGCCGGCAAGGCTTTGCTGCCGCATGCGCGGGCCGTGCTGGAACGCATTGAAGACGCGCGCAGCCATGTGCGGCGCGTCGCCGAAGGGGTGGAGGGCCGCGTGCAGGTGGGGTTGGCGGGTTCGCATTTTTTGGGGCCGTTCCCGAGCTTCATCAAGCAGTTTCGTGAGCGTCGATCGGGTGTTGAAGTGGTGCTGCAAGAAATGCGGCCGGCCGACCATGTGCAAGCTTTGCGGGCCGGCCAATTGGACTTGAGCGTGTCCCGCAGCGCCCCGGATGACGGTGAGTTGACGGCGACCCTGCTCTGGCGCGACCCCGTGGTCTGCGCGTTGCCGCTCGGCCATGCCTTGGCTGGACGCAAAAGCATTCAGCTGGCGGAACTCAAACACGAAGACTTCGTATTTTTGCGATTGGAGTCCTCCGCGTTTGCACAAAGCGTTTATGACGCCTGCGTGCAAGCTGGCTTTGCGCCGCGCATCGTGCAGCAGGTGGTGGAAATTCCGGCCGTGTTGAATTTGGTAGCGGCCGGTTTGGGTGTTTCTTTGGTGCCAGCATCATTGGTGCGCTTGCGCGAAGGCGCCGTGGATTTATGCAAACTCAAAGGGGGCATCAAAGCCTCGGGTGTCAGCGGTGATGTCTATCTGCTGCGGCGCACGGCCGACAGCTCTCCGGCGGTACTGGAGTTTGCCGAGGCCTTGCGTGACTGGGCGCGCAGCCAGACGGCTTGAGATCACCAGCGGGTGACCAGACCCGCCGCCAAGGTGGATGATTTTTCAAAATGTTTAGCCGTGAAATCGACAAAAGCCCGCAGCCGCGCTGACATTTGCAGCCGCTGCGGATACACCAGATGGATGTCAGCCGGCGGTGTTTCATAACCTTCCAGCACCTGCACCAAGCGGCCGCTGCGGACGTATTTGGCGATATCCCATTCCGCGCGCATGAGGATGCCGTGGCCGTCCAACGCCCAATCAACTGCGATTTCACCATCGGTGGTGCTGAGGTTGCCGCGTACCTTGACGGTTTCCATGCGCTTGCCTGAAGACAGTCGCCAGCTGCCATAAGCATCGTCGCCTTGTCGGATACCCAGGCAGTTGTGCCGTGCCAAGTCGCTCGGCACCTTGGGGGCGCCGTGACGCGCCAAGTAAGCCGGTGAGGCGCACAGCAGGCGCCGGTTCGGGGCAATCTTGCGAGCCATCACGCGCGCATCGGGTGGCTCACCAAAGCGGATGCAAATGTCGAACGTGTCTTCGGCCAAGCTCGGCGGATCGACCGTCAGCTGCAATTGCACCTGGACTTCTGTATGGAGTTTGACGAAGCGCGAAATCAGCGGCGCGACATGGCTGCGCCCAAACCCCGGCGTGGCGTTGATGCGCAAGAGCCCTTGAGGCATGGCGTGGGCCTGCGACACCAGCTGCTCCATGTCGTTGATCTCGGCCAGAATGCGGCGCGCATGGGCGAGGTAAATCTCGCCCTCAGCGGTCAGGCTGGTGCGGCGCGTGGTGCGATTGAGCAAGCGCACGCCGAGCCGTTCTTCTAAGTGCGCCAGCCGCTTGCTGATGGCGGCAGTTGTCACGCCCAGTTCGCGCGCGGTCAGTGAAAAACCGCCGCAACGAACCAGTTCGCTGAAAAAGGCCATCTCGGATGGCGCGGAACCGCTCATTGATAACTCCTAAGTAAACAATGACATCACTTTAAGCGCTGGCAGAGCTTTCGGCAATGGCTAAAGTCAGGCCATGAAAATTTACAAAATAGCCTGTATTCCTGGCGACGGCATTGGCAAAGAGGTGGTGCCCGCTGGGCAAACCGTTTTGCAGGCGCTGGCCGCGACCCAAAACAAGTTCAAGTTTGACTTCCACGGTTTCGACTGGGGCGGCGACTACTACCGCCAACATGGCGTGATGATGCCGGCCGATGGCCTTGACGCGCTGCGACCCATGGACGCGATTCTTTTTGGCTCCGCCGGTGATCCGCACATCCCTGACCACATCACCTTGTGGGGCTTGCGCCTGAAGATTTGCCAAGGCTTTGACCAGTACGCCAACGTTCGGCCAACGCGCATCTTGCCCGGCATTGACAGCCCGCTCAAACGTTGCAGCATGCAAGACCTGAACTGGGTCATCGTGCGTGAAAACTCGGAAGGCGAGTACGCCGGTGTCGGCGGTCGGGTTCACCAAGGGCACCCGATCGAGGTCGCCACCGACATGTCGATCCTGACGCGCGCCGGCGTCGAGCGCATCATGCGTTTCGCTTTCAAACTCGCCCAGTCGCGCCCCAGAAAATTATTGACGGTGGTGACCAAATCCAATGCTCAGCGCCACGCGATGGTGATGTGGGACGAGATCGCCGTCCAAATCAGCCAAGAGTTCCCCGATGTCACATGGGACAAAGAACTGGTCGACGCCTGCACCGCCCGCATGGTCAATCGGCCAGCCACACTGGACACACTGGTGGCCACCAATCTGCACGCTGACGTGCTGAGCGACTTGGCCGCCGCGCTGGCCGGTAGCTTGGGCATTGCGCCCACCGGCAACATCGATCCTGAGCGTCGCTACCCTTCCATGTTTGAGCCGATCCACGGCTCAGCGTTTGACATCATGGGTCAGGGTTTGGCGAACCCGGTTGGCACGTTTTGGTCTTGCGTGATGATGCTCGAGCACCTCGGTCTGCCGCAAGAAGCTGCGCAACTCATGCAGGCGATTGAGACCGTGACCGCTGACGTTCGCTTGCACACGCGTGACCTCGGCGGCCAGGCCAACACCGCGCAAGTGACCGACGCTGTCTGCCAGTTGCTGCGCGGCGAACAGCGGCGCGCAGCCTGAGCACGACAGTCACGAGAACCCCCCAAGGAGACAACCCCATGCAGTTCAACATCAGCCACCTGATCGGTATTTTGTGTCTGGCCGCCAGCCCCGCGGTGATGGCCCAATCGGCGACTCCTATGCCGGCTTGTCCTGAGAAAAACATGCTGTATTGGCAGGCTTTCCCGCCAGGCGGCGAGTCTGATTTGTCGGCGCGTCACCAGCAGATGGTGCTGAAGAAAAAATGCGCTGCGATTGACACCATCATCCAGTACAAGGCCGGTGCCGGCGGGGGTCTGATGTGGGGTCAGATGAACAGCTTGCCCAGCGACGGCCTGAACGTGGTCGGCATCAATTTGCCGCACATTGTTTTTCAGCCGATTGAAGGTCAAGTGCAATACAAGACGGCAGACATCACGCCGGCCTTCTGGTTTCATTACACCCCCGACGTGCTGGTCGTGCCTGAGAGCAGTCCGTATAAAACTTTTGCTGAATTCATCGCTGCGGCCAAGAAAGATCCCGGCAAGATGAGCCTAGGCGGCTCCGGTCTGAATTCCGCTAACCATGCGGCACACGAACGCCTGAATGCGGCTTTCGGCATCAAGAGCGTCTACGTGCCCTACAAAGGCACAGGGGACATGACACTGGCCGTGGTCGGCGCGCAGATTGATGGCGCTGTGACCTACACCCCGTTTGCGATTGCCAACCGGGCCAAGGTACGACCCTTGGCGGTGGCCATGGAAAAACGCCATCCGCTGATGCCAGATGTGCCGACTTTCCGTGAACTCGGTGTGGACTGGGTCGACGGTGCTTACCGCGGCATGGGCGTGCCAAAATCGACTTCGCCCGACAACCGCAAAAAAATCGCTGACATGTGGATGGCGATGAACACCGATCCAGAGATGAAAGAGCTGGCCGCTAAAAACGGCTTTGAGCTGGTCAACATCGGCAATGCCCAGATGGACGCCTTCATGAAGGAGCGCATCAGCCTGTACATTGAAGGCGCACAGCGTTTGGGCTTGGGTAAAAAATAAGCGCTGCTGCCGTTCGCGGGGGCAGTTATTCAATGAATTGAAACTGGAAACCTGCTTTGAAAATCACCGAAATCCGCGAGTCTACGCGCCCGATCAAGTCGAACATCCGCAACGCCTACATTGATTTTTCGAAGATGACTTTGAGCCTGGTGGCGGTGGTCACCGATGTCATCCGCGACGGCAAACCGGTCATCGGTTATGGCTTCAATTCAAACGGTCGCTACGGGCAGGGCGCTTTGATGCGCGAACGTTTTATTCCGCGCGTCCTGGAGGCCGACCCAGCCAGTTTGCTCGATGACACAGAAGACAACATCGACCCGCACAAGGTTTGGGCCACCTTGATGAACAACGAAAAACCGGGCGGTCACGGTGAGCGCTCTGTGGCGGTTGGCACCATCGACATGGCGGTCTGGGACGCGGTGGCCAAGATCGCCAACAAGCCGCTGTACCAACTGCTGGCCGAGCGTTATGGCAACGGCACGGCGAACCGGCAGGTGTTTGTCTATGCGGCGGGCGGTTACTACTGGCCCGGCAAAGGTCTTGAAGGTCTGACCGGTGAAATGCAGCGCTATTTGGACCGTGGTTATTCAGTGGTCAAGATGAAGATTGGCGGTGCGCCACTGGCGGAAGACTGCAAGCGCATCGAAGCCGTGCTCAAGCTGCTCGGCCCCGGGCAACGCTTGGCAGTGGACGCCAACGGTCGCTTTGATTTGCCCACGGCAGTGGCCTACGCCAAGGCCATGGCCGGCTACAACTTGTTTTGGTACGAGGAAGCCGGCGACCCCCTCGACTACGCTTTGCAGGCTGAGCTGGCGCTGCATTACGCGCCCGCCATGGCCACCGGTGAGAATCTTTTCTCGATGCAAGACGCCCGCAATTTGATCCGTTACGGCGGTATGCGACCCGACCGCGACTGGCTGCAGTTTGACTGCGCACTGAGTTACGGCTTGGTCGAGTACTTGCGCACGCTGGACATGCTGCGTGAGCACGGCTGGTCGGCCAGTCGCTGCATTCCCCATGGTGGCCATCAGATGTCGCTGGCCATTGCTGCAGGTCTGGGCTTGGGTGGCAATGAAAGTTACCCTGATTTGTTCCAGCCTTATGGCGGCTTCCCGGATGGTGTGAAGGTCGAGAACAGTCTGGTGACCTTGCCTGCACTGGTGGGTATTGGGTTTGAAGGCAAGGCCGATTTGTACGCCGAGATGAAGCTGCTGGCCAGTTAACTGTCGGTTGCAACACATGTCTTCACACGCCACCAACGCGGCCCTGTCGCCTCAAGACCAGCCGCGCGAATTTCTTCTGAGTCTCTACCAAGCCGCCGTGCTGCGCGCCTTGCCGCTGCACAACACCGCTGCATTTTTACCATCGCCCCCCAGCCGTCAAAGTGGTGGTCGCACGATCGTGATCGGCGCTGGCAAAGCAGGTGGTTCTATGGCGCATGCGGTTGAAGCGCTGTGGCCCGCTGACGCGCCATTGGAAGGGCTGGTGGTCACGCGGTATCACCATATTCCACCGCGTCCTGTGGGGCTGAAGTCGCGCATCGAAATTGTTGAAGCGGCACACCCCGTGCCTGACGCTGCCGGGCTGGCCGCCGCCGAACGCATCTTGGCGATGGTGCAGGGATTGACTGAAAACGATCTGGTGCTGTGCCTGATTTCAGGCGGTGGTTCGGCGCTGTTGACGCTGCCAGCAGAAGGCTTGACGCTAAAAGACAAGCAACGCATCAACAAAGAATTGCTGAACAGCGGCGCCAACATCAGCGAGATGAATTGCGTGCGCAAACACCTGTCCCTCATCAAGGGCGGGCGGCTGGCGGCTGCTTGCGCACCGGCGCGTGTCGTCACCTTGACCATCAGTGACGTGCCGGGCGACGACCCATCCATCATCGCCAGCGGCCCGACCGTGCCGGACGCGACCACCTGCGCTGACGCGTTGGCGATCTTGCAGCGTTACGCCATTGAGGTGCCGCCGGCTTTGCGTGCCGATCTTGACAGCGGCGCGCTCGAAACCCCTAAGCCTAGAGATGCTGTTTTCAAGGGTCACGAAGTTCACATGATCGCGACGCCGCAGCAAAGCTTGGAAGCCGCCGCTGATGTGGCACGCGCAGCAGGCCTGAAGGCCTACATCCTGAGTGACGAGATGGAGGGTGAGTCCCGCGAAGTGGGCAAGGTGCACGCGGCACTGGCGCGTGCCGTGAAGCAAAAAGGCCAGCCGTTTAAAGCGCCTTGCGTGATCTTGAGCGGTGGTGAAACCACCGTGACGGTGCGTTCGCAGCCGGCGGGTGCCGATGAAAAAAATCGGGGCCGTGGTGGTCGCGCTGGCGAATTTTGCATGGGGCTGGCACTCGGCTTGCAGGGCCAGGCCGGTGTGTACGCCTTGGCGGCAGACACCGATGGCATTGACGGTTTGGAAGACAACGCTGGTGCCTACGTTGCGCCGGACACGCTGGCCCGAGCCCAAAAGACCGGCATGAAGATCGACCGCTATTTAGACCGCAATGACGCCTATGGCTACTTTGAGCCGCTGGGCGATTTGGTCATCACCGGGCCGACCCACACCAATGTCAACGACTTCCGGGCGATGTTGATTTTGTAGAGGCCTTCAGCGCGGTACGCTTCAGTCCAGCTTGACGTTCGCCGTGTCGATCACCTTTTTCCAGCGCGCCCGCTCGGCGTCCACGAATGTCGTCATTTCTGCTGGCGAGCCGCCCACCACCTCTGCGCCCTGTACCGCGAATTTCTGTTGGACATCGGCCATTTTCAGGATCTCAGCGATCGCGGCGTTGAGCTTGCGCGCGACAGCGGCAGGCGTGCCTGGGGGCGCGGCCACAGCGAACCAAGCGGACGCCACGAAGTCGGTCAGACCGCTTTCGGCGGCGGTCGGTATGCCGGGTGCCATGGACCCGCGACGCGGTGCGGCCAAGCCCAGTAACTTGACCCGGTTGTCCTGGTGGAACTTGAGGACTGCGGAGATGTTGCCCATGAACAGGTCGACGCGTCCGCCGAGTAATTCGTTGAGTGCCGGACCTTCACCCTTGAACGGCACATGCAGCATATTCGTGCCGGTCATGCTGGCGAACATTTGACCCGTCAGATGCGAGGTTGAGCCATTGCCTTGCGATGCATAAGTCACCTTGCCTGGATTCGCCTTCGCATACGCAATCAACTCCTTGACTGAATTGGCGGGAAAGTCTGCGCGTGCCGTGATGACATTGGGGACGCTGGCCAGCATGATGATCGGCACCAGCTTCTCGGGTTCAAAGCGCATGTCTTTGTACAGATTCTGGTTGATCGCCATCGGCCCTGGAGGTGTTGCCAGCAGCGTGTAGCCATCGGGATCCGCGATGGCGACTGCTTGCGCGCCGATGTTGCCCCCAGCACCCGCACGATTTTCAACAATCACGGCTTGCCCCCACTTTTCCGCGAGTTTCTGACCCACGACGCGGCTCAGTGTGTCCACCGTGCCGCCGGGTGGGAAGTTAACGATGATGCGGATCGGCTTACTCGGGTAACTCACTGCTGTGTCTGACTGCGCCAACGCCGGCAAAGAGCTGGCACTGAACAACAGGGCGAGGAAAAGAAAGCGTCTAGTGGTCATGAAAGGGTCTCCAGTTTTTTTATAAGCGCGTTTCAAAAGAGGCAAAAGGGTGGCGTCACGCCGTAGGACCCAGCACCTGGGTAGAGGTGCTCGGTAGCACCACATCGACCACGGCGCTGCGACCGCCGCGGACGATCGCCAGAGCTTGTTCCAGCGTCGATTGAAGCTGCGCGTGCTCACTCACCCGAAAGGCGGCAGCCCCGCCGGCAGCGGCTGCAACGTCGGCCAAACGGGCGCGTGCGCCAACCGTCGTCCAAAAACGATCTTGCCGTTTGGCGGTGCCTTCTGGGTGGACCAGCAGGGTTGAGACCTTGGGCGCATTCCAACCGCCGTTGTTAAAGATGAGGGTCAGCTGGGGTGCTTCATAAGTCTCCGCGACCCAGTAGGTACTGGTGGGCACACCAAAGACATAGCTGCCGTCGCCAACCACGGTGATGACGTCCGCATCTGGCTGCGCCAGCTTCACACCGATGGCCGCATTGATGCTCCAACCCAGACCGCTCCCGCCGTTGGCGTAGTAACTGCCGGGCCGTCGCATGCGCAGTGTGTGCAGCAGGCGCTCTGTCGCCGCCGGTTCCTCGAAGACGATGACCGTCTTCTCGGTGACGAGTGCGGCGATGGCTTCGCAGGCCTGTTGCAGGCTGATGCTTCCGTCCGCTGGCATGGGCATGTTGGGTAACGCTAAGCGTTGGCGTGCGGCCGCTATCCAGTCGCATCGTTCCGTGTGCAGTGCATCGGCCTTGATGGCTGTTTTTGCCAGGCCCAGCAGCTGCTCCAGCGCTGCCAAGCTGTCGGCCTGCCAAGTCTGCTCCGCGGGGAAATGCCAGAAACCCAGATCCGGTTTGAGGGGATCGCAATCCAAGTGGAACAGCCGTGCATCGGCGCGCGGCTGGACGCGTGACACGATCCAAGGCACATCCACATCGAGCATCAGAATCAGGTCTGCTTCGTCTACCAACGTGTTGCGGCGGTAGCCGACATGGTGCGGGTGGTCACCTGGAAAGTTGACGTACTGCGGGTTGACCTCACACACCGCCAAGCCCAGTTGCAGCGACAGGGCCGCCAAGCGTTCCACCGCTTCAGGCTGCCGGCCCAAGTAGCTCGTGATGACCAAGGGCTTGCGCGCTGCGGCCAGTGCGCTCAGCAATTCACGCGCAGCGGAGGGTGTCAGGCCGGCCATCTTTGCCGGTTGCCAATGCTGCGCCGGTTGCTGCGGCGAGACGGCGGGTTCGTCCCAGACTTCACGTGCCCCCGTCAGGTAGACCGGACCTTCAGGCACCGTGCACGCCAACTGCATGCCGCGCATCAGCACTTGGTCAATCATCTCCGCAGCCCGCACTTCATAGGACCACTTCATGTACTGGCCCCCAATTTCGTGCTGGCGCGATGTGTCCTGCGTGTAGTGGATGAATTCGGTGCGGGCACCGGTTCTTTCGCCGCTGACGGACACCGGCGACAGTCCCGCCACGATGATCGCCGGGACACGACCGCGCGCCGCATTGTGGATGCTGCAGCCCAGATTTTGTGTGCCGACGTCCACATGCACGAGGACCATCTGCGGTCGACGCGTGCGCATGGCATAGCCGTGCGCTGCACTGAGTGCGGTCATCTCATGCGGGCAGACGATGATCTCGGGCATCTTGCCGCCCTGCATGTCTATCTGGGCGAAGGCCTCGATAAAGGCCGGGTGGTCGCTGCCCAAATTGGTGAAGATGTAGTCCACGCCCAAGCGAGCCGCTTCTTCGAGAAGACGGCGGGCCGTCGTGACAGGGGCCAAGGGTGCGCTGGTATCGAGTGTCATGAATTTTCTCGGGGTTTTTTGAGAGTTGGGGCCTTTAAGGCTGCACGGCTGCAGGGCCGGGTACAAAAACGTCTGCGTGAAAATCGTTCGCCGCCAGGCCGCTGTCGATGGCGGCGCTGCGAACCGCAGCTGCCATCGGTGGCGAACCGCAGCAATAAACGACGTGGCCAGACAGGTCCGGGCAATGGGCCAGCAACGCTTGGTCGACGCGGCCGGCGTAAGCGTCACCGATGGCTTCCGCCGCTACGTCACTGAGTGCCCCAATGAACCGGAAATCCGGCCACTGCTTTTGCCAGCGCTCCACGGCGGCGCGCAAGTACAGACCTGACGCCTCGCGGGCACCCCAGATCAACGTCATGGGGCGTTTGACACGACGTTTGAGCATGTCGTCGAGGATGGACTTCACCGGGGCGAAACCGGTACCGCCGGCGACGAAAACGATCGGACGGGAGTTCTCCTCGCGCAGCGCCACATGGCCAAAAGGCAATTCAATTTGCAGTGTGTCGCCGGGCGTCAGTTGCGCCACCTGAGCGCTGAATCGTCCGCCCGGAACATGGCGAATGTGAAGGGTGACCCCATCGCTTTCCTGCGGTGGATTGGCCATGGAATAGCTGCGTTGGCTGCCATCATCCAGCAGGACTTGCAGGTACTGACCCGCTTGAAACTTGGCGCGCTGGCCTGCGGGTAGTCGCAGCCGCAGCTGCGAGATATCGGGCGCTACCAGTTCGTTGCTGTAAACCTTGGCGGAGAATTTTTTACGGGCGGAGGGATCCAGCCGTTTCCATGACAAGGGCTTGAGTACCAGATCGCTGGTCGGCGCACACAGGCAGTACAGCACTTGGTCGGCTGAACATGTGTCGTTGCGGAAGGTGCCTGCGTTGACGCCGGAGACCTCGCCCAACGCGATGCCACCGGCGCAACTGCCGCAGACACCCTTGCGGCAAGAGTAGGGCAGTTCAATCCCCGCTTGCAATGCGGCGTCGAGCACGCTCTGGCCTGAGGCGCAGTCGAAAGCGATGTCGCTGTTCTCAATGGCAATGCGATGGGTCATGCCGGCGGGTTCTTTGGGGTTGGGTGTGTTGGGGCACCCGACAGCAAGGCGATGGTGCGCAGCAGGGCCGTCGGGTCGGCGATGCCCCGCCCCGCGATGTCCATGGCGCTGCCATGCCCAACGCTCGACAACAGCGCGTCCGCGCCAATACTCAACGCACTGGCCGCGTTGGGTGCCAGCAGCTTGATGGGGATATGACCTTGGTCGTGCAGCATCGCCACGTAGAGGTCGTGCCGGCGTTGTGCCAGCAACACGTCGGCACCTTGTGGGCCGTCGATGCGGTAACCCTCGGTGTGCAACTGCGCCACCGCGGGTAAGACGATGTGTGCGTCCTCAGGGCCAAACAGCGTTCCTTCGGAGGCGTGAGGGTTGATACCGAAGACACCGATGGATGGGTTGTCTACGCCGAGTAGTGCGCAGGCGCGTGCGCCTGCCCGCACCGCTCGTTGTATCAGCTCAGGTGTCAACCGGTCCAGTGCGCTTCGAACGCTTTCGTGCAGCGTGACATGAACGATGCGCAGACCGCCGCCGACCAGCAGCATGAAGACCTCGTCTTCGGGCACGCCGCACACGCGAGCCACCAAAGACGGGTAGCCACTGAACGCGATGCCGGCCTGATGGATGGCGGTTTCATGGTGCGGGCAGGCGATCACGGCATCGAATTGGCCCCCCCGACAGGCGTTGATGGCGGCGGTTGCTGATGCAACAGCAGAGGCACCTGCGGCCGGATCAATCCGACCCGGCTGAGCTGCGCTGTCGGGCAGCGTTCCAGCTTCGACGAGTTTCAGCTGTGGCAACAGTGACAGCAGGCCCGTCACGGCGGCAGCCCGTTCCAGAACGGCGGACGGACCGAAGACCGTGATGCGTCCACGTGCTTCAGCGTCGAGTGCCTGCAGCGCCTTTAAAGCGATCTCTGGGCCGATCCCGTTGGGATCCCCTAGCGCCAGCGCAAGACGTTGTGCCGACGGTGTCACAGTGGTAAGGCCATCAGCGTGTCGGTGACCGTGCTGTCGCAGATCGCCACCCGCTCAGCCAGCAGAAGCTGACCGTCTTGCTGGACGAAGTGGTCGCGGTATTCGCCGCTGGCGAAGACCTCAGACTGGCCGGTGGCCATGATGCGAACGACCAGAAAGGGCGTGCGTGCGTGCGCCGATTCAACATCTGTAGACACCAACAGGGGGACGCCCAAAATGTGCCGGTAGCGCTGGCGTTCGTAGATGTTGGCCTCGCGCAGGGCGGCGATTCGGTCTTCCAGCATGGCCCGCGAATCGGCATACACAATGCCTGCGGCCAAGCCTTCCTGTTCATTCTCGACGTGGGTGATCCGGTAGTGACAGTCCGGCGTGAAGAACGCCGGCCATTGCTCCAGCGCATCGCTGTCGATGGTGTGAGCGTAAGCCGCGTTGAAGGCGCACAGCGCCAGCAAGTCAATCATGGTGTTTCCTGTTGTGGAGCGCCTCAGGCACCCATGTGGTGGCGGTACGCTTTCCAAAAGCCGCGCACCGACGTTTCTGTGGCACGGCCTTCGCTTGAGCCGGCGTGGTCACCGCCCATCTCAACCACCGCTTCTTTGTCGCTAGCGCCCGCGATGCCGCGCTGCACGAAGCCACCGACGGCACCGTCTTCCATCGAGATGAAGCCTGCCGGCCCGACCAGGTTGGACTGCTTCAGGCGCACTTTGCGCTGTTCGGGCGTGTCATCTTGGTAGCCAAAGTAAGTCCAGTTCAGTTCCGTACGGTCAACGTCTTTCGGCAGAATCTGACGCACTGCCAGACAGTTCTGAATCTGCTGCAGCACAAAGCCGGGGAACACCGAGAGAATCTGCAGCGTGACGCCGTCGTCGTACTCGGTAAAGCCTGCCAGCAGGCTGGAGTCTTTGAGCCGATAGCGGTCGTTGTCAGAGCGCAAGGCCTGTTCTTTGTAGGAGGAATCTTTTTCCGCCGTCGTGTCAATCATGGAAAAGCTCACATGGTGGCCGCCGGACGCGTCGACGATCACGCCACCCTTTTGCGACAGCCGGTTCAATTGGAAGGTGGTGAAGAACATGTGCAGCAAACTGGCGTGGTAGCTGTCCTTGACGTTCTCCATGTAGAGCTTCCAGTTGTTGGGCAGTGACTGGGTGAAGCGTCCGATGACCTCCACCGGTTTGTGCATCACGCGCTCAATACGCTGGCAGATCTCGTCCCCCAGGTAATCCTCGATGCTCGGCACATCTTCCGAAAAGCTACCGAACACCAAGCCACTGAAGGTGGCGACGCGCAGCTTGCGCGGGCCGTGGTCTTCTTTGCAGAAATCGGGCGGCATACCGCCTTGGCCTTTGACACCTTTTTCGAAGGCCACGCCGGTCAGGTCACCTTGGCGGTTGTAGCTCCAGGCGTGGTAGACGCATTGGAAGTTCTCCGCTTTGCCCGATTTTTCAAGCGCGATCAGCGCTCCCCGGTGAGCGCAACGATTTTCGAAGGCATAAAGTTCATCGTCGCCATCACGCACCACCACGACCGGCGTTTCGCCTGCAAACGTGGTGCGGTAACTGCCAGTCTCCGGCAGCTCAGCCTCCAGGCAAAGAAAGTTCCAGACATTGCCCCTGAAGATGCGCGTTTGTTCTTCGGCCGGTAAATCGCGGTCTGTGTAGAGACCGAAGGGGATTCGCGTCAGCGCTGGGCTTTTCCAATGAATGGT
Source organism: Comamonadaceae bacterium (assembly GCA_947378785.1). Taxonomy (GTDB): domain Bacteria; phylum Pseudomonadota; class Gammaproteobacteria; order Burkholderiales; family Burkholderiaceae_C; genus Polaromonas. The sequence goes on along the minus strand of CANCLK010000016.1, from coordinate 17,044 downwards.
TTGTTCATGCATGCTGCTCACTCCAGTTTCACGTTGGCGCTTTTAATCACCTTGTTCCATTTTTCAGTTTCGGCGCGAATAAATCGTCCGGTCTGTTCGGGCGACCAACCGCGTGGCTCGGCACCTTGCTCAGAGAACTTCTGCCGAACATCGGGCAGAGCCAAGGCCTCCGCCACAGATTTTTGCAGTGCTACTGTCACGGCGGCCGGCGTGTTGGGTGGGGCCACCACAGCGAACCAGGTCACGGCATTCATGGCCGGGTGTTTCGATTCCGCAAAAGTGGGCACTTGTGCCAAGGCGGGTGAGCGCTGCTCGTCGGCCACCGCGAGGATGCGTAGCTTGCCACCTTGGTGGTAAGGCATCGACGAACTCAGGTTGTCGAAAAAGACATCCACCTGGCTTCCGATGATGTCGACCAAGGCTGGCGCGGTTCCCTTGTAGGGGATGTGCGTCATGCTGGTGCCTGTGAGTTGCATGAACAGGCTGGCGGTCAGGTGAGAGGTGGAGCCATTGCCTTGCGAGGCATAGCTGACCTTGCCGGGGTTGGCCTTCAGGTAGGTGATGAACTCTGTCAGGTTTTGCGCTGGCAGTTTGTTGCTCACCGCCAGCACGTTGGGAACGGTGGCGACCACCGTGACGGGTGCCCAGCGCGTTGGGTCAAACGCCAGCTTGCTGTACAGGTTGTGGTTGATGGCAATCGGCCCCGGCGGTGAGGCCAGAAACGTGGTTCCATCTGGATCGGCGCGATAAACCATGTCGGCGCCAATGTTGCCCCCCGCACCCGCGCGGTTTTCCACCACGATGCCGGCAGGGTAGGCCGCACGCATTTTCTCGGCCAAAAGGCGCGGCAGAATGTCGGCCGTTCCACCGGCGGGAAAAGGAACAATGAGTTTGATCGGTTTGGTGGGTTGCTGGGCGATGGCGCTGCCGCTGCCGACCCAACAGAGGCCGACGAGCAGTGTGACGCAGCTGCGTCGGGTGAAAGATGTCTTCATTCAATAGTCTCCGTAACCACTTCAAGAGGACGTTGAGTGTCTGGTTTGGGCCCCCTTAAAACAAGCTATATTTTCGTGATGCGCAAAAATAGCCATTAATACTTGATCGATATCAAAGCATGCAAGATAAAAATTTTGTCGTGTCGTTGCAGAAAGGTCTGTACGTCCTGACCTGTTTTGGCCGTCAGCATGTCCGGCTCACAGTTTCTGAAGTGGCCCGGCTGACGGAGGTTTCACCCGCCTCGGCGCGGCGCTCGCTGCTCACGCTCCAGACCATGGGCTACCTTGGCAGTGATGGCAAACATTACTGGATGCAGCCGCGTTGCTTGCTGGTGGCGCATGCCTACTTGGCGTCGAGCCCCACGCCTTCGCTGGCGCAGCCGCTGCTTGACGCCTTGTCCGAGCGGACACGAGAGTCGGCGTCGCTGGGGACCTTGATTGATGACGATGCCATCATCATCGCGCGGTCAACTGCCCGGCGCAGCCTCAGCACGGGTTTGGGCATTGGCTCGCGGTTGCCGGTTTACTGTTCGGCCATGGGCCGGGTGCTGCTGGCGAGCATGGCACCGGCAGAAGCCGCGCGCCGGGTCCACGGTATGGCGCGACCACGGCTCACCGCTGGCACGGTGGTGGATGCTACTCAGGTGCTAGACATGGTGGCGCGTTGTCGCGCCGATGGCTACGCCACCAACGATGGCGAGCTGGAGATCGGTGTGCGCTCCATGGCGGTGCCAGTGAGTGACCGGGCGGGCAATGCTGTTGGCGCTATGAGCATTGCCGTCAGCGCCGAGCGCATGACCATGGCCGAGTTTCGGGAGGCTTTCTTGCCGGCCTTGCAGCGTGCCAGAGCCACGCTGGCGACACGTCTTTTTGTGCGCTGAGGGTCGACCCCTTTGACGTCGGCGGGTCCATGAAAAAGGCGATCGGTGCTTTCGCGCCGACCGCCTGTCCGCCCGATGTCGTCAGGTCTTTGAAGACGGATTACAGCTTGTAGGACACCAGTAACATCGGCGTGGTGGCTTTGCATTTGTTGCCATTAAAGCCGCCGTTAGAGATGCTGCTGTCACAGCCAAACTTGTTGTTCCAGTATTCAACGCCGCCACCTGCGCTCAGACCGCTTTTTGGGCCCATGACGTCAAACATGAAGGTCGCGCGAATCAGGGTTTCCATTGCAGTTTGTGCGCCATAACCATCTTTGCCCTTTGGGCCAACGATACTGGCGAAGCCGCCAAAGGTGCCGATACCTGCCACAGGTATGGCCCAAGCCGAGTTCAGCGCGGGAGCAACTTTAAATGACACGGATGTGCCCAAATCGCCGTTGTGATTTGTTTCTTTGTATGCAGCCACTCCGATGTCCCAGAAGCCAGCACTCACCGGCATGGCGGCTGACATGCCCAGTTGCAACTTGCGTGGCGCGGGGGCAAAGGCGGTGTTTTTGGCACCCGCATCCACGCGAGCTGTTAGGTTCAGGTCTTTGGCGATGCCGTAGCCAGTTTTGTTGCCGGTCATGGCGTTCAAGGAGAAGTTGCGCTGGTAAAAGCCATACCACTCTTGGGCACCACCGCCACCGTTATTGGCTGGATCAACGCTGTTTGACTTGAGCAGGTCGATGTTGAACAGGTTGCTGCCCAGCTTGTCGCCACTCACGTGCGTGAAGGTCAAGATGTTCTTCGCCACTTTGTCCGAAACGGCCGGCTCAGATTGGTGCGGCGCGTAGCCGTAAGTGATGGCGTTGCTGCTCCAGTCAGCAGCAAAAGCACTTGAGCTGGCGAGCAAAACGGCGGCAATGGCGGTGAATCGAGACACGGTTTTCATGATGATCCTGTTGTTGTGGGTGATGGGCGAAGCAGCGGATGCCGTTCGAAAACCTACTATGCATGAGTTGTGCCAGCTTGAGGTGGTGAATGGCGTTTTAAAGCAACTAACTGTTGAATTAATATCTATAACCGAATTTATATAGTGCTATTTTTTTGAAGCGAAAGACTCCTTCGTGGTGTTTTTGCTGTGTTTTTCTTTTGGGATGGTCTTGCTAGACTCGCCGACATGTCTAAGCTGATACCGTCCTTTCTCCGCCGTGTTGGCCCGGGCGTGATCACGGGCGCGGCGGACGACGATCCTTCCGGCATCGCCACCTACACCCAGGCCGGTGCGCAGTTTGGGACAGGGCTCATCTGGACGGTTTTTCTGTCGCTGCCGTTCATGATCGCCATCCAGCTGGTGAGCGCTCGCATCGGCCGGGTCACGGGCAAGGGGCTGGCCGCTAACTTGCGTGACCACACGCCGCGCTCTTTTTTACTGACGGTGGTGGTCTTGCTGACGGTGGCCAACACCATCAACATCGCGGCGGACATCGCCGCCATGGGTGAGGCCTTGCAACTGGTGGTGGGTGGTGGCGAGCATTTCCATGCGGTGTTCTTTGGGTTGCTCACGGTGCTGCTGCAGATCTTTGTACCCTACCGTCGGCTGGCACCCCTCCTCAAGTGGCTGACGCTTTTTCTGTTTGCTTACGTGATTGCCATCTTCACCGTGCAAGTGCCGTGGCCGCAGGTGCTGCACGATTTGATGATCCCAAAAATCGAGTGGTCGTCGGCGTACTGGATGATGCTGGTCGCTCTGCTGGGCACGACCATCTCACCGTATTTGTTTTTCTGGCAGGCCTCTCAAGAGGTTGAAGAGCTGCGCCTCAAGGGTCAGGGTGAAGGTAGTCGCACGGCCATTGGCCGCGATCTTCAGCGCGTGCGGCGGGACACCATCGCCGGCATGTGCTTCTCTAATCTCATCGCATTTTTCATCATGGTGATGGCTGCCGTGGTGTTGTACGGCGCTGGCGTTCGTGACATCACCTCCGCGGCGCAGGCCGCGTTGGCCCTGAAGCCGCTGGCGGGTGAATTCGCTTTCATGCTGTTTGCCGGCGGTGTCATTGGCACCGGTTTGTTAGCGGTGCCGGTGCTGGCATCTTCGGCCGCCTATGCTGTGGCAGAAGCCTTTGGCTGGCCCGAGGGGTTGGAGCGCCGCTGGTACGAGGCCAAGCGTTTCTACGCCATCATTGCCGTGGCCACGCTGGTCGGCACCGGCTTGAGCTTCACGTCGATAGACCCCATGAAAGCACTGTATTGGAGCGCCATCATCAACGGCGTGGTGGCCGCACCGATCATGGTCGGCCTGATGTTGCTGGCGAGCAAGGCGTCCGTCATGGGCCCCTTCATCTCAGGTGCCAAAACCCGCTGGTTCGGTTGGATCGGCGCCGGCATCATGGGGCTGGCGGTGCTGATGATGCTGTGGGATGTGTGGCCGGGGCGTTAGGTTGTCGCTTGAGCAGAACATAGCGCCTGCAGTACGTTCTCAGCGGTGGCCGGTGCGCGCAGTTGCACCGGTTGACGTAGCGCTGTGGTGCTGGCCACTGCGTCTTTCATGGCTTCGTACACACTGATCGCCAGCATGAAGGGCGGCTCGCCCACGGCCTTGCTGCCAAAGACGTTGTCTTCGCGGTTGGCCTCGGGCCACAGGGCGATCTTGAAGTGTTCGGGGACGTCGCCCGTGGCGGGTATTTTGTAGGTGCTGGGGGCGTGTGTGCTGAGCTGGCCTTTGTCGTTCCAGACCAACTGCTCGGTGGTCAGCCAGCCCATGCCTTGGATGAAGCCGCCTTCAATTTGTCCGATGTCTATCGCCGGGTTGATGCTGGTGCCCGCGTCATGCAGGATGTCAACTTTGAGCACGCGGCTTTCGCCGGTCAGCGTGTCGATGGCGACTTCGGTGCAGGCCGCACCATAGGCAAAGTAATAAAACGGCCGACCGGTCAGCGTCGTTTTGTCGTAATGGATTTTGGGCGTTCGGTAGAAGCCGTCGCTCCAGAGTTGAATGCGGTTGGCGTAGGCCAGTCGGACCACGTCTTTGAAGGGCCGCGTGTGAGTCGGGGAGATCACGTCGCCGGCCACAAAGCGCACTGCACCCGCACCGCAGGTGTCGAGCCCAGCAACAAATTGCGCGAGGTTGTTGCGCACGTTGCGGGCGGCGTATTGTGCGGCGCGTGCGTTGAGGTCGGTGCCGGCTGAGGCCGCGGTGGCCGAAGCGTTCGGAATCTTGCTGGTGTCACTGGCCGTGACCAGCACTTGGTCGAAGGGCACGCCGAGTTCGTCGGCGACGATCTGCCCCACTTTGGTGTTCAGTCCCTGACCCATTTCGGTGCCGCCGTGGTTGGCCGGCACGCTGCCATCGGTGTACACATGCACCAGCGCACCGGCTTGGTTGAACAGCGTGGCGGTGAACGAGATGCCGAACTTCATAGGCGTCAACGCCAGACCGCGTTTGATGACGCTGCTGCTGGCGTTCCATGCCGCGATGGCGGTGCGGCGCTGCCGGTAGTCGGCGGATGCAGCCAGCGTGTTGATCAGCGGCGCGAGGATGTTGTCTTCGACCTGCATGCCGTAGTGCGTGGTGTTGCGCAGGCCGGTGTTGCTTGCCGTGGCTTCGTCGCTGTACAAGTTTCGAAGGCGCACGGCTAGCGGGTCTAGCCCCAGATGCCGGGCGATGTCGCCCAGAATATGTTCAATGACGATCATGCCCTGCGGCCCACCGAACCCGCGAAACGCCGTGTGGCTTTGCATGTTCGTTTTGCAGCGGTAAGAGCTGATGTCGACGTCTTCCAAAAAGTAGGCGTTGTCAGCATGAAAAATAGCGCGGTCGGCGACCGGGCCGCTCAGGTCTGCGCTGAAACCGCAGTTCGCCGCCATCATCAATTTCAAGCCGCAGAGTCTGCCGCTGTCGTCAAAGCCAGCCGTGTACTCGTAAGCAAAAGGATGCCTTTTTCCAGTGACCATGAAGTCGTCGTCGCGGTCCATGCGCAGCTTGACGGGTTTGCCAAATTTGCGCGCTGCCAAGGCAGCCCAGACGGCCATGTGGCCGCTTTGGGTTTCTTTGCCGCCGAAGCCGCCACCCATGCGCCGGCATTCGACACGCACCGCGTTGTTGTCAATGCCGAGCGCGTGCGAAACCCAGTGCTGGGCCTCGCCGGGGTGCTGCGTGCTCGAGTACACCAACCACTGGTTTTGCTCTTGCGGCAGCACGTAGGCGATCTGGCCTTCCAGATAAAAATGCTCTTGCCCGCCGACTTCCAGCGAGCCGCTCAAAGTGTGTGGCGCCCGGGCCAAGGCGACGTCAGCGGCACCGCGCCTGACCACCACCGGTGGCAGCACAAAACTTTCAGCCGCCAGGGCTTCTTGCACGGTCAGCACCGCAGGCAAGGCTTCAATGTTCAGCACCACTTTTCTAGCGGCACGACGCGCCTGCATCACCGTGTCCGCCACCACGAGCCCGATGACTTGTCCAACGTGCTCGACCTTGTCCACCGCAAACACCGGTTCATCGTGGGCAAACGTTGCCAGCAGCGGATCGCCCGGCACATCGGCTGCCAGCACCACGCCACGCACGCCGGGCATGGCCAGCGCTGTTGTTGCATCGACACTGCGTAATTTTCCGTGCGCCACGGTAGACAAAATGGGCGCTGCGAACAGCGTGCCTTTGACTTCGGGAATGTCGTCGATGTAATTCGCTGCACCAGCGACTTGCGCTCGTGCGCTTTCATGAAAATGCGATTGACCGGCGGCTGATGTCGGCGTGCTCATGACACTGCCTCCAGCTTGAACGCCTCAAGGTTGATGTGTTGCTCACCCTGGCTTTCAAGCCAGAAGCGCTGCAGCAGATTACCCAAGACTTGCCGCCGATAGCTTGACGATGCGCGCATGTCCGAAATCGGCTCAAACTCAGCGCGCAAGGTCAGCATGGCCGCTTGCACCCTAGCCTGAGACCAAGGCTGGCCCCGCAGCGCGGCTTCGGTTTGTCCGGCGCGCACCGGCGTGGCGGCTACGCCTCCGGCACCGATGGAGATGTCGCTCACCACGCCTGCATCGAGTGTCAGATTCAGGACCAGACAGACGGCTGAAATATCGTCGTCGTAGCGCTTGGAAATTTTGTAGGCGCGCAGCAACGTAGTCTGCAATGAAGTTGTCGAAGAGGACGCGGCTGACGCTGGCAGCGGCACTTTGATAAACGCCACCACTTCGTCAGTCGCCAGCAGGTTCTGGCGGTAGCCGGTGTAGAAGTCTTCCAGCGGCATCTCGCGTTTGCCGCGCACGCTGGCCAGCACGAGCCGGCTTTTCAGGGCAATCAGCAGCGGCATCGAGTCGCCGATGGGTGAGCCATTGGCGACGTTGCCGCCCAGCGTTCCCGAGTTGCGCACCGGCAAGCCGGCAAAGCGTGCGGCAAAGGTTCTGAGCTCTGGCCAACGTTGAAGCAGGGCGTTAAAAGCGTCTTGCAAGGTGGCAGCCGCGCCAATCACCAAGTCGCCGTTGCGTTGTTCAATGCGCCGCAGTTCCGCCACACGGGAGACGTCTATCACGGTATCAAATTGCTTGTGCAGCTTGGTCACCCAGAGCCCGACATCGGTGCAGCCGGCCACCAGTTGGGCATTCGGCTGCGCGGCGCGGGCAATCAACAACTCTGCGAGCGTGCCGGGCAATCGGTAGGGGGTGTTGGCGTCAGGTGCTCGCGGCTCAATCTTGGCCAGTTGGCGGGTGATGGTGGGGTGGTCCAGCCGCACTGCTGGAAAGTCGGCCATTTTTTGTGCCGCATCCAGAATCGGCCGGTAGCCGGTGCAACGGCACAGGTTGCCAGAGAGTTCCGTTTGGGCGGTTTCGCGGGTGATCGGGTGGCCCTGAATGACGTGGTTTTGGTACATGCCAAACAGACTCATGACAAAACCGGGCGTGCAAAAACCGCATTGCGACGCATGGCACTGGACCATGGCTTCTTGAGCCGGGTGTTGGCTGGTGGCGTTCGCTGCGCTGAGGTCTTCTACCGTCCACAGCGCCAGCCCGTGAACCGAGTGGGCCATGCGGATGCAGCTGTTGACGGCTTTGAAAGTCAACTGCTCGCCATCGGCCTCCCCGAGCACCACCGTGCAGGCGCCGCAGTCGCCTTCACCGCAGCCTTCTTTGGTGCCGGTGCAGGCCAAGTCTTCACGCAAGACTTCTAGCAGCGTGCGGGTGGGTGGTACATTGCTCAGCGTCACGACTTCGCCGCGCCTCACGAACTGAATGGTTTGACTGTGGGGGATGGGCATAGAAGGATCAGGGTAAACAATCAAGCAAACGTCGGCATACGGATCGGCATATCAACGGCATGTTTGAACAGGTATGAATGATCAAGCACTTTTTGACAAGATAGACCTCCATCTCATCAGGGTCTTGAACACCGTGCTAACCGAACGCAGCGTTTCGCGCGCCGCCATCCGTCTTGGAATGTACCAACCCGCTGTCAGCGCGGCCTTGCGGCGCTTGCGTGACCTGGCGGGTGACCCCTTGTTGGTGCGCTCAGGCGCCGGAATGGTGCCGACCGATGCGGGTCTGCGCATGATCGAACCGTCGGCGAGTATTTTGCGTGCCGCTGAGGTGATGTTCAGCGATGCCCGTGGTTTTGATCCAGCCACCGCCAAAACTGTTTTTAGTCTGGCTGCCAGCGATTATCTGGACCCCCTGTTTTTGCCGCAGCTGGTCGCCCAGATCAAGTCGCAGGCGCCGCACTGCCGGATTGAAATGCGGGCGTTGTCGCCTGAATCTGACTACCGAAATCATCTGGCTCAGGGCGACATTGACATCGTCATTGGCAACTGGGCCTCGCCGCCGGATGACTTGCACATGGGTCGCTTGTTTGGCGACGAGGTGGTGTGCCTGGTTTCCCGCGAGCACCCGGCCGTGCGGCGTGGCTGGGACGCCAAGAGCTGGCTCGAAGCCGAGCACATTGCACCAACGCCAACGCACCTCGGCGCCAAAGGGGTGATTGACGAGCACCTGGAACAACTCGGCCTGCAGCGCAACATCATGGCGCGCTGCCCGCACTTTGGACTGATTCCGTCGATGGTGGCATCAAGCTTGCTGGTACTGACCACCGGACGGCAGTATTGCGAGCGCTACAGCGAGGCGCTGCCGTTGAAGATATTGCCTTGCCCGATTGAATTTCCTCGCATGATGTATTACCAGCTTTGGCACGAACGCTCACACGCCTCCAACTCCGCCAAGTGGTTGCGTGAGCGGGTGAAGGCGGTGGCCATGGCGCTTCGAAAAGAAGAGCCCAAACAGGCTTAACAAAATGCGTCAAAACAATGCATAAAAAAGCACCGGTCAGTCCACGGCTGCGGCTGCTCGGCATCACCAAACGTTACCCTGCGGTGGTGGCCAACAGCGATGTGTCACTGACAGTGCAGCCGGGCGAAATCCATGCCGTTTTAGGCGAAAACGGCGCAGGCAAATCGACGCTGATGAAGATCATTTACGGCTCGGTCAAGCCCGATGCCGGTAGCGTCATGGTCGATGGCGTGGCCGTGACGATTCGGAACCCGCAAGAAGCCCGGGCGCTGGGCATCAGCATGGTGTTTCAGCATTTCAATCTGTTTGAAACGCTGACCGTGGCCGAGAACGTCTGGCTCGGGCTCGACAAGCAGTTGAGTCTGGCCGAGGTCTCAGCGCAGATGGCTGCCACTACGGAAGAATATGGTCTGCAACTCGACCCGACGCGGCCGGTGCACACCCTCAGCGTGGGCGAGCGCCAGCGGGTCGAGATCGTGCGCGCGCTGCTGACGCATCCCAAGCTGTTGATCTTGGATGAGCCGACCTCGGTGCTGACACCGCAGGCGGTTGACAAACTGTTCGTCACTTTGCGTCTGTTGGCTGAGCGCGGTTGCAGCATTTTGTACATCAGCCACAAGCTGCATGAGATTCGTGCTTTGTGCACCGCCTGCACGGTGCTGCGCGGCGGCAAGGTCACTGGCGTGTGCGACCCGCAGCAAGAGTCCAACGCCTCATTGAGTCGCCTGATGATTGGCGCCGAGCCGCCAGCGCTGGAACACCGCGCTTTGCACGCGGGTGCCGTGGTGTTGCAGGTGCGTGCCTTGAGCCTTGCACGTGAAGACCAGTTTGGCGTAGACCTGGACCGCATCACCTTAGACGTTCGGGCCGGTGAGGTGGTCGGCATTGCCGGGGTCTCAGGCAACGGCCAAAAAGAGCTGCTCTATGCGCTGTCAGGTGAGGACACGCGCGCACCCGCTGATGCGATTCAAGTCAAGGCCGAGCCGGTCGGCAAACTTGACCCGATGCAGCGCCGAGACCGAGGCGTGCATTTCGTCCCTGAAGAACGACTGGGGCGTGGCGCGGTGCCGTCTCTTGGCCTTGCACAAAACCTGTTGCTGACGCGGCGCGATGCGATTGGCCGCGGTGGCTGGTTGCAGCTGGCCCGTTTGCAGGCGCAGGCTGAAGGCATCATCCAGCGCTTCAACGTCAAGGCCGGCGGTCCGGATGCGCCAGCGCGGTCTTTGTCGGGTGGCAATTTGCAAAAATTCATTGTCGGCCGAGAGATCGAAGCCGGCCCTGAGTTGTTGATCGTCTCGCAACCGACTTGGGGCGTTGACGTCGGTGCGGCGGCGCAGATTCGCGGTGAGATTTTGAAGCTGCGCGACGCCGGTTGTGCGGTGCTGGTGGTGAGCGAAGAGCTCGAAGAGTTGTTTGAAATCTGCGACCGCCTGTATGTCATGGCCAAGGGCCAAACGTCGCCGTCGCTGCCGCGTGCCGAGGCCACGGTTGAGCGCGTGGGTCTGTGGATGAGTGGTCTCTGGCAAGATGAATCGCCGGACGAAGCATCCACGCAAGGAGCGATCCATGGCTGAGTTTTTTAAGCTGCGGCTGCAACTGGAAGCGCGTCCCTACGCCTCGCGGACTTGGGGTTATTTGTCGCCGGTGCTGGCGCTGCTGATCACCGTGGTGATCGGTGTGATGCTCTTCATCGCGTTGGGGAAAAATCCGCTGCAAGGCTTGCAAGTTTTTTTCTGGGAACCGATCCGCAGCGCTTATGCGCTGGGTGAGTTGATGGTCAAGGCCACGCCGCTGTTGATCATCGCGTTGGGGCTGGCGGTGTGTTTTCGCTCCAACGTGTGGAACATCGGTGCGGAAGGTCAATTCATCATCGGCGCGGTGACCGCGGGCGGCGTGGCGATGCTGGCCGACAAGTCCACCGGTGGATGGATCATCCCGGCGATTGTGCTGGCCGGTGCGCTAGGCGGCATGCTCTGGGCTGGCATCACGGCGCTGCTGCGGGACCGTTTCAATGCCAACGAAATTTTGGTCAGCTTGATGCTGGTGTACGTCGCCGACATGGTGCTGAGCTACCTTGTTTATGGCCCTTGGAAAGACCCGGCCGGCTACAACTTTCCGCAAACCAAGACCTTTGATTCGGTCACGCAAATTCCCCGGCTGATGACGGGCTCGCGAGTCAACATCGGCATCTTGCTGGCCTTGGCCAGCGCCGCTGCGCTGTGGCTTTATTTGTACCGCACCTACGCCGGCTTTGCGCAGCAGGTCGGTGGACTGGCGCCAGCTGCGGCGCGTTATGCCGGCTTTTCGTCACGCAAGGCTTTGTGGGTGGCGCTGCTGGTGTCGGGGGGCGCGGCCGGTGTGGCTGGTGCACTTGAAGTGGCGGGCCCGATTGGCCAGCTCTCGCCCTACGTGCCGGCTGGCTACGGCTTTGCCGCCATCATCGTCGCCTTTGTCGGGCGCTTGCACCCGATCGGCATCGTCTTTTCGGCGCTGCTCATGAGCATGTTTTACATTGGCGGCGAATTGGCGCAGTCGCGTTTGGGCCTGCCGAAATCGCTCACCGGTGTGTTCCAGGGCTTGCTGCTGTTCAGTCTGCTGGCCTGCGACACATTGATCGCTTACAGAATCAAAATCACGCGGGGGGCTCGCTGATGGACTCAACGGCCTTGCTGCTTGCCGCCACCCTGAGCGCCGGCACCGTGCTGGCGATCGCCGCCCTCGGGCTGCTCATCAATGAAAAATCCGGCATCGTGAATCTGGGCGCAGAAGGCATGATGCTGTGCGCCGCTTTGGCCGGTTTTGCCACCGTTGTGCACACTGGTAACAGCTGGCTGGGCTTTGGCGCGGGCATGTTAGCAGGTGCACTGTTGGCGGGCTTGTTTGGCGTTTTGGTCATTTGGCTCAATACCAACCAGTACGCCACTGGCTTGGCGCTGAGTTTGTTTGGGGCTGGCTTTTCAGCCTTTGCTGGCACGCGTTACGTGCAAGAAAAACTGCCGGAACAAAGCCAGTATCCGATCCCTTTTCTGGCAGACCTGCCGTTTGTGGGCCCGGCATTTTTTCGCCAGCACCCGATGGTCTACCTGACCATCGCGCTGACGTTGGGGTTGATCTGGTTTTTGTACCGCACGCGCGCCGGTTTGGTGCTGCGATCGGTCGGCGAGAGCCCTGAATCGGCCCATGCGCTGGGTTATCCGGTGCGACGCATTCGGCTGGCGGCGGTGATGGTGGGTGGCTCGCTGTGTGGGCTGGCAGGTGCTTATGTGTCGGTGGTCTACACGCCTTTGTGGGTCGAGGGCATGATCGCCGGCAAGGGCTGGATTGCGCTGGCGCTCACAACCTTTGCGACTTGGCGACCGGCACGCGTTTTGCTTGGTGCTTATTTGTTTGGGGGTGTGACCATGCTGCAGTTTCATTTGCAGGGGATGGGGGTTGATATTCCGAGCCAGTTCCTGACGATGTTGCCGTATCTGGCCACCATCGTGGTGCTGGTGCTAATCTCGCGCAACCCGCAATGGATCCGCCTGAACATGCCTTCGTCGATTGGCAAGCCCTTTCACCCGGGGTCCTGATCTTGGCTTGATTGTGTTTTTACTGTGTATTCCCCGGACCCTTCACAGGGTTCATTTTTCGAAACCGTCGCTACTGGAGACGACATGACTGATTTGCAAAAACGTTCCTTGCTCAAGTTCGCTGCAATTTCTGCAGTGGCTGCGGCAGCCCTTGTGGGCTGCGGTAAAAAAGAAGACCCACCGGCGGCGGCACCCGTGGCTGCGCCGGCGAAGGCGGAACCGCTCAAAATTGCCTTTGCCTACGTCGGCCCTGTTGGCGACGGCGGCTGGACGTTTGCACACGACAACGGCCGTAAAGCAGTTGAGGCCGCCTACGGTGACAAGGTTGTCACCAGCTTCGTCGAAAAAGTGCCAGAGTCAGCCGACGCCGAGCGCGTGCTGCGTGACATGGCCGGTCAAGGCAACAAGCTCATTTTCGGCACCACCTTTGGCTACATGGAGCCGATGCTCAAAGCCGCCGCTGACTTCAAAGACGTTAAGTTTGAGCACGCCACCGGCTACAAAACCGCCGACAACATGCGCACCTATGACAGCCGCACCTACGAAGGCGCTTACATGGCTGGCGTGATCGCCGGCAAGATGAGCAAGACCGGCACGCTCGGTGTGGTCGGCTCGGTCCCCATTCCTGAAGTCGTTCGCAACATCAACAGCTTCACGCTGGGCGCGCAGTCGGTCAATCCGAAAGTCAAAACCAAAGTTGTGTGGGTCAACGAGTGGTTCAATCCACCGAAAGAAACCGAAGCCGCCACCGCGCTGATCAACGGTGGCGCTGACGTGCTGTTCCAGAACACCGACTCGTCGGCTGTGCTGCAGACCGCCGAAAAAATGGGCAAGCGCGCCTTCGGTTGGGATTCCGACATGACCGCTTACGGCCCCAAGGCCCACCTCGGTTCTGCGATCATCAACTGGGGTCCTTACTACGTCAAAGCCGTGGGCGAAGCCCTTGAAGGCAAGTGGGCGACCGGTCAAGCTTGGTGGGGCGTGAAAGAAGGCGCGATTGACATGGTGTCGATTGCTGCTGATGTGCCGGAAGCCACGAAAAAGCGCATCGACGAAGTCAAGGCCGGTCTGAAGGACGGCAGCTTTGCCATCTGGAAAGGTCCGATCATGGACAACACCGGCAAGGTGTTGATCGCGAAAGACGTGGTTGCCGATGACAAATTCTTGGGTGGCTTGAAGTCCTACGTCAAGGGCGTTGAAGGCAAGGTGCCGGGTAACTGATCTGGCTGTTGCCTGATTTCAAAAACAGCTGCCTTCGGGCAGCTGTTTTTGTTTTACGACGACACTGTGCAGTCTTTGAAAGTTGACCATGACCTTGATCCGACCCGTTGCTGCTGACCGCTTGCCCGAATTGCTCAGGCGCATGCCGAAGGCGGAGTTGCACATTCACATTGAAGGCTCGCTCGAGCCGGAGCTGATCTTTGCGTTGGCCCAACGCAATGGCGTGAGCCTGCCCTATGCCAACGTGGAGGCGCTGCGCGGTGCTTACGCCTTCAGCAATCTACAAAGCTTTCTGGATATCTATTACGCTGGCGCCAGCGTGTTGTTGACGGAGCAAGACTTTTACGACTTGGCGCGTGCTTACTTCGTGAAAGCTGCCAAAGACCACGTGCTGCACGCGGAGTTCTTTTTTGATCCGCAGACGCACACGGCGCGCGGCGTGGCGATGGAAACCGTGGTCAAAGGTTTGCACCGCGCCTGCGTCGATGCCAAGGCCGAGTTGGGTGTGAGTGGTTTACTGATCATGTGTTTCTTGCGGCATCTGAGCGAAGAAGATGCCTTTGCCACGCTGGAGCAAGCGCTGCCGTTTCGCGACCACATCGTTGGTATCGGCCTCGATTCGGGTGAAGTCGGCAATCCACCCGAAAAATTTGCGCGAGTCTTTGCACGTTGCCGGCAGCTCGGGTTTCGGCTGGTGGCGCATGCCGGTGAAGAAGGCCCGCCCGCCTATGTGTGGACGGCGCTAGACCTGCTCAAGGTCGAGCGCATTGACCACGGCGTGCAGTCGACCCATGACGCGGCCTTGATGCAGCGCTTGGCGAAAGACCGTATCGCGTTGACGGTTTGTCCGCTGTCGAACCTCAAGCTGTGTGTGTTCCCTGATCTGGCCAGCCACACCCTGGGCCAGTTACTGTCCGCAGGCATTGCTGCCACCGTCAATTCGGACGACCCGGCTTACTTCGGCGGCTACATGAACGACAACTTCACCCAGACTTTTGCGGCGCTGCCCTTGGGCGCCGCCGAGGCCTACACACTGGCGCGCAACGGCTTTGACGCCAGCTTCATCGAGCCGTCGGCGAAGCAGGGGTTTATCAACCAGCTCGATGACACCTTTGCATCGTTTCGCTAGCCCCTGGACGATCGCGCTGGCGGGCATGGTGTCGCTTGGCGTGGCCATGGGCATCGGCCGCTTTGCTTTCACGCCCTTGCTGCCGATGATGCTGAACGATGGCGTGATTGATCTGCCCGCGGCCAGTTGGTTGGCCAGTGCCAACTACGTCGGTTACTTGATGGGTGCGTTGCTGTGCATGGTGCAACCGTGGTTGTGGGCGCGTTTTCCGAGGCTGCCGTCCTTGGCTTTCACACAGCTGATGCGCGGCGGTTTGCTGTCGACGGGTGTATTGACGATCGCGATGGCTTGGACCGACATGCCGGCGTGGCCGCTGCTTCGCTTTCTCGCTGGCGTGACCAGTGGCGTGGTCTTTGTTTTCACCTCCGGCTGGTGCTTGTCGCAGCTGGCTCGACTTGGCTTTCCCCATATGGGCGGCTTTATTTACATGGGGCCGGGGGCGGGCATAGTGTTGAGCGGGCTGTTTGCCAGTGGCATGGTGGCTTGGCAATGGACCGCGGCCACCGGCTGGCTGCTTTTTGGGCTACTTGCTTTTGTGCTGACGGCGCTGGTTTGGCGCAGCCTCAGCGGCAGCGAAGAACGCTTGTTGCCTCGGGCATCGCGTTTGAAAAAAGACGCTGACCTGGGACCCGCTGCGGACAACGTCGGCGATGCTTCATTTGAAATATTTTTGCTCACGATGGCTTACGGCATTGCCGGTTTTGGCTACATCATCACCGCGACTTTTTTGCCCGTGATCGCGCGAGCAGCATTGCCGAGTTCGCCTTGGCTCGATTTGTTTTGGCCGCTCTTTGGCGTCGGCGTGATGACCGGTGCTTGGCTGTCCACACGCATCCGGACGGGTGGCGACTTGCGCTGGTTGTTGCTGTGCGGCTACTTGATTCAGGCGTTCGCGATTGGTATCAGTCTGTGGAGCCCGAGCTTGGTCGGATTTGCCTTTGGGAGCCTGTTGCTGGGTCTGCCTTTCACGGCGAACACGTTTTTTGCATTGCAAGAAGTGCGTCGCCTGCGGCCTGGTACGGCCGCCAGCTTCATGGGTTTGTTGACCGCCACCTACGGGGTAGGGCAGATCCTAGGTCCGCCGTTGGTGGCTCTCTTGATGCACGGCGCACGATCGCCTGGCGAAACCTTCACCTTGTCGCTGCAGATTGCGGCTGCCTCTTTGTTATTGGGCGCGGCGATCTTCGGCTGGCTGGCGCGTGTCTATCCGATGAAACGGACATCTTTGACGGCCGACCGTTAGAATACGGCTCCCTTTAGCGGCGTCCCGGCGCTAAAGGGGTTTTACATCACCGGGGCCATGTAGAGGACTACCATGTATAAAAACCTCGCTGCCACGATCGTGGCCGCCTGTTGCATTTCCCCCGTTTTTTCTCAATCAGCGCCAGCTGTTGCCAAAGATACTTCTGCAGCCCATGAGCCGCTGAAAATTGGCTTTGTCTATGTCGCGCCGATCACCGATGCCGGTTGGGTCCGGCAACACGAAAATGCACGTCAAGCACTTCAGGCCGCGCTCGGCGCGCAGGTACAAACCACTTTTGTTGAGAACGTTGCAGAAGGCCCAGACGCCGAGCGCGTGATCCGCGATTTGGCGTTGCAAGGGAACAAGCTGATCTTCACGCCGAGCTTTGGCTACATGGAGCCGACGCTCAAAGTGGCACGCGATTTTCCGGACGTGAAATTCGAATCCATCACCGGTTACAAAACCGCGACTAACGTGGCCACCGCCAACGCCCGCTACTACGAAGGCCGCTATCTGGCCGGCATCACAGCAGGCCGTATGACCAAAACTAATTTGGCTGGCTACGTTGCGGGTTTTCCGATTCCCGAAGTGTTGCAAGGCATCAATGCGTTCACGCTGGGCATGCGTTCTGTGAACCCGCGCGCCGAGGTCAAGGTCATCTGGCTGAACGCCTGGTTTGATCCGACCCGCGAGCGCGACGCGGCCATGACCTTGTTCAACCAAAACGTCGACGTGGTGGCTTTCCA
>CANCLK010000015.1 GCA_947378785.1 Comamonadaceae bacterium | reverse complement strand
ACCTTACTTGTCGTCATGGGAAATTCCTTGTTCAAACTCACCAGCCTCAACCTCAATGGCATCCGCTCCGCCACCAGCAAAGGCGTGGAAGCCTGGCTCGAAAAAGCCAAGCCCGATTGTATTTGCGTGCAAGAGATCAAAGCCCAAGCGCCGGACATGGCCGGCCGTTTTGAATCGCTGGCGGGGCTCAAGGGGCATTTCCAGTTCGCCGAGAAAAAAGGTTACTCAGGCGTTGGCGTCTACACCCGGCACGAACCGACCGACGTCATCGTCGGCTACGGCTCCAGCGAATTCAACGCAGAAGGTCGCTACGTGGAACTTCGTTTTGACCGGCCGGGCCGCACGCATGCGCCCAAGTTGTCGATCATCAGTTGCTACTTTCCCAGCGGCTCGTCGGGCGAAGAACGGCAAGCGGCCAAGTTCCGCTTTTTAGCCGAGATAGCCCCGCACCTGTTGGCCCTCAAGCGCGATGGCCGCGAGGTCGTGCTCTGCGGCGACATCAACATCGCGCACCAGGAAATCGACTTGAAGAACTTCAAGGGCAACAAGAAAAACAGCGGCTTCCTGCCCGAGGAACGCGCCTGGATGACCGCGCTCCTGCAATCAGCAGAAACAGGCCTGACAGACGGCGGCGGCATGGTCGACGTCTACCGCCAACTCCAACCGACGACCACCGATGCTTGCTACACCTGGTGGAGCAACCGCGGTCAGGCCTACGCGAAGAACGTTGGCTGGCGACTCGACTACCACTTGGCAACACCGACCTTTGCCTCATTAGCCCGTACCGAAGCGGTTTACAAGGACGAGAAGTTTTCGGACCACGCGCCGATCACGATTGAGTACGACTGGCTGCTTTGATTCGGTGCGGAACACGTCCACAAGAACACAGTGCATACTCGCGGGCTACATAGACGAGTCAAAAACTCATCTATTAAATAAAAATACACGCTATCGGTGTATTTTCTGAGCGTCTGACGAATTCCCCAAAAGGCATCTGAAGTGAAGTACAAAACCCTCCCCGACTTTCTGGACTACGTCAAAGCCCGAGATCCACACCAGCCCGAGTTTTTTCAGGCGGTCCATGAAGTCATGGGCAGCCTGTGGGGTTTCATCAAGGCCCACCCGCAGTACGCCGATGCCGGCATTCTGGAGCGCTTGGTGGAATCTGAGCGGGTCATTCAATTCCGGGTGTCCTGGGTCGACGACCAGCAGCAGACGCAAACTAACCGGGCCTTTCGCATTCAACACAATTCGGCCATCGGCCCGTTCAAAGGCGGTATGCGTTTTCACCCGTCGGTGAACCTGTCGATTCTGAAGTTTTTGGCGTTTGAGCAAACTCTGAAGAACTCCTTGACGACCCTCCCCATGGGCGGCGGCAAAGGCGGTTCTGACTTTGACCCTAAGGGCAAGAGCCATAACGAAGTGATGCGCTTTTGCCAAGCTTTGATGACCGAGTTGCACCGCCACTTGGGGCCCGACACCGACGTGCCGGCAGGCGACATCGGCGTCGGTGGCCGTGAAGTCGGGTTCATGACCGGCATGATGAAAAAGCTCTCGAACAACGCCGCTTGCGTGTTCACCGGCAAAGGGCTCTCATTCGGCGGCAGCTTGATGCGCCCTGAAGCCACCGGCTACGGGCTGGTTTACTTTGTGCAAGAGATGCTGGCGCGCCAACAGATGAGCCTTGACGGCCTGCGCGTGTCGGTCTCGGGCTCAGGCAACGTGGCGCAATTCACCATCGAAAAAGCCATGTCACTGGGCGCCAAAGTCATCACCGCTTCTGACTCCGGAGGCAGCGTGATCGACGAAGCAGGCTTCACGCCAGACAAATTAGCGCTCTTGATGGGCATCAAAAATCAGCACTTTGGCCGCCTAGAAACCTACGCCAAACAACTCGGCCTGCGCTTTGAAGCTGGCCAAAATCCTTGGCGCGTTGCGGTCGATATCGCACTGCCTTGCGCGACCCAAAACGAACTCAATGCTGACGATGCACGCACGCTGGTGAAAAACGGCGTCAAGTGCGTGGCCGAAGGCGCCAACATGCCCTGCAACCTAGAAGCGGTGGACGTATTTTTGAACGCCAAGATCTTGTTTGGCCCGGGCAAAGCGGCCAATGCGGGCGGCGTGGCGACCTCTGGCCTAGAGATGACGCAAAACGCAGAACGTCTGCCTTGGACCCGCGACGAAGTCGACGCCCGACTGCGCATCATCATGTCCGACATCCACGCCAACTGCGTGCGCTACGGCGAACGTGACGCGGGTTTTGTGCATTACGTTGACGGCGCCAACATCGCGGGCTTCGTGAAGGTCGCCGACGCTATGACGGCACAAGGCGTTTACTGACACGCCCTGTCCTTGTTATAGACTCCCGCATCCCCAAATTTTCACCTCTAGGAATCACCCCATGCGTCAACGCAACATCACGGCGGTCATCGCTACACTCGCCCTCGGCCTGAGCGCCTTAAACGCCTCAGCGCAAGACTTCCCGATCAAAAAGCCGATCACCCTGGTGGTCGGTTTTGCCGCGGGCGGCGCTACCGACACGGCGGCGCGCGTCATTGCGAAAAAGCTGAGCGAGAACATTGGCCAGCCCGTCTTGGTCGAAAACAAAAATGGCGCCGGCGGCAACATTGCGCACCAGTACACCGCCAATGGTCCAACCGATGGCAGCCTGATTCTGTTCGGCTCGGTCGGCCCCCTGACCATTGCGCCACACCTCATGAAGCTGCCTTAC
This sequence comes from Comamonadaceae bacterium, assembly GCA_947378785.1. Taxonomy (GTDB): domain Bacteria; phylum Pseudomonadota; class Gammaproteobacteria; order Burkholderiales; family Burkholderiaceae_C; genus Polaromonas. The sequence goes on along the minus strand of CANCLK010000015.1, from coordinate 49,184 downwards.
GACCCGGTCAAAGACCTGGCACCCCTCACCATGGGCGTGAACTTTCCGAACGTGCTGGTGGTCGGCGTCGACACCAAGATCAAGACCTTTGCAGAGTTCGTCGCTTTCGCCAAGAAGAACCCGGGCAAGCTGGACTTTGCGTCGACCGGCGCCGGCTCAGCCTCGCATCTGGCTGGCGAGATGCTGAACCTGATGGCAGACATCGACACGGTGCACATTCCCTACAAAGGTGGCGCACCTGCGCTGCAAGACCTGCTGGGCGGCCGCGTCGCCGCTTATTACTCGACCTACGCCACAGCACAGCCGCACATTGAAAGCGGCAAACTGATTCCGTTGGCCAGCACCGGCGCGCAACGGCTGACGTCATTGCCGAAGATTCCGACGATTGCAGAGTCGGGCTATCCCGGCTTCGTGGCCACCAACTGGTATGCCTTTGTGGCGTCGTCCAAGGTGCCACAGCCCATCCTCGACCGCTGGAATGTGGAACTGGTCAAGGTGCTGAAGTCGCCTGACGTGGTAGCCACGTTGAACAAGCACGGCCTCACACCCCAGCCCGGCACGCGTGACGAACTGGCCCGCTACATGGCCTCTGAAACCATCACTTGGGGCAAGCTGATCCGCGAGCGCAAGATCACCGCGCAGTAATCCAACACGTCAAATGCCCTGCCCTGCGTCCACAAAAACGCGGGCGTGGCGCGGCGTCAACACCAGCTTGTCGCCCTCAGCAATACCCAGGCTCTTGTATTCCTCGGCACTCATTTGCGCCTCGACCAAGTCAGCCGCCACGTTGCCGGTGGTCTCGGTGCGCAGCAACTCAAGCCGCGCCATCGGGCCAATCACAATCGCCCGATCTAAAGTCGCGACGATGCCGCTGGCACCCGCTGTGTAGCGTTCCACTTGCACGTCGTGCGGTCGCACATAGGCCAGTGCGCTGCTGTCTTGCACGCCGGCGTGTTCGGGTGCCTGGATGCGGATACCGCCATGCACCGGACCAATCTGCACTTCACCTTGATGGGCACGGCCGTGAAACAAATTAACGTCACCTAAAAAGCCGTACACGAACGGGCTGGCCGGGTGGTCCCAGACCTGTTGCGGTGTGCCGACTTGCTCGATTTTTCCGCGGTTCATCAACACCACGCGGTCAGCGACTTCGAGCGCTTCCTCTTGATCGTGCGTGACAAAAATGCTGGCGACATGCAGGTCGTCATGCAAGCGCCGCAACCAGCGACGCAGCTCTTTGCGCACCTTGGCATCAAGTGCGCCAAACGGTTCGTCGAGCAACAAGACCTTCGGTTCAACGGCCAGTGCACGCGCCAAGGCAATCCGCTGGCGTTGACCGCCTGAAAGTTGTGAGGGGTACCGGTCGGCCAGCCAATCGAGCTGCACCAGACCCAGCAAGTCATGCACCTTCTGTTTGATTTGCGCATCGCTCGGACGCTCCCCGCGAGGCTTGATGCGCAGACCAAAGGCTACATTTTCAAACACCGTCATGTGGCGAAACAACGCGTAATGCTGAAACACAAACCCCACCTGGCGGTCGCGCACATGCACCTCGGTGGTGTCCGCGCCAAAAAAAAGAATGCTGCCGGAGTCTGCTGTTTCAAGACCGGCAATGATGCGCAGCAGCGTGGTCTTGCCGCAACCCGAGGGACCGAGCAAGGCCACCAACTCGCCAGAGCCAATGTGCAGCGAGACCTCGCTCAGGGCCTGAAAGTCACCGAACTGCCGGCTGACGTTGCGTACTTCGATACTCATGATGCGGCTTTCAAATGAACAGTAGGTTCGGGTGATAAATCGGACAGCGACTTCATTTCACGCTCGTGCTGCCACTCCACCACCTGCTTGATCAACAAGGTGACCAGCGCCAGCAAGGCCAGCAAAGAGGCCACAGCAAACGCCGCCACCGACTGGTATTCGTTGTACAAAATCTCGACATGCAGCGGCATGGTGTTGGTCTGTCCTCGAATGTGGCCAGACACCACCGACACCGCGCCAAACTCCCCCATGGCGCGCGCATTGCACAGAATGACGCCGTAGATCAAACCCCACTTGATGTTGGGCAGCGTCACGCGCCAAAAGGTTTGCCAACCCGTCGCGCCCAGCACGATGGCGGCTTGCTCTTCGTCGTTGCCTTGGGACTGCATCAATGGAATGAGCTCGCGCGCAATGAAAGGAACCGTCACAAAGATCGTCGCCAAAATAATGCCCGGCACCGCAAACACAATCTTGATGTCGTGTGCCATCAGCCACGGTCCGAACCAACCCTGCGCGCCAAACACCAGCACATAGATCAGACCCGCGACCACTGGCGACACTGAAAAAGGCAGATCCACCAGCGTCGTCAAAAATGACTTGCCCCAAAACTCATACTTGGCTATCGCCCACGCGGCCGACACGCCAAAGATCAGATTCAGCGGAACGGCCACCGCTGCGGCCAGCAAGGTCAGGCGAATCGCTGACCAAGCGTCTGGGTCTTTCAGGGCCTCCAGGTATGCGTCCAGCCCTTTGCGCAGGGCTTCGGTGAAAACTGCCGCCAGCGGCAGCACCAAAAACAAAAACATGAAAGCCAGCGCCACACCGATCAAGGTATAGCGGACCCACGCTGCCTCAGTGGTGCCCTTGCGGGCACTGCGAACGGTCGTGCTCATGACGTACTCCCTCCGGAACGGCGGCGCTGCCAGCCTTGCAAGCCATTGATGAGCAACAGCAACATGAATGAAATCACAAGCATCACGCAGGCCACGGCCGTCGCCCCGGCGTAGTCATATTGCTCGAGCTTGCTGATGATGATCAGCGGCGTGATTTCTGAAATCATCGGCATGTTGCCGGCAATGAAAATCACCGAGCCGTACTCACCCACGGCACGCGCGAAGGCCATGGCAAAACCAGTCAACAAGGCAGGTGCGATGGTCGGAAAAATCACCCTTGAAAACGTTTGCCAACGCGTCGCACCCAGACAGCTGGCGGCCTCTTCCAGTTCCTTCTCCATGTCTTCCAGCACCGGTTGCACGGTTCGAACGACAAAGGGCAGGCCAATGAAAATCAGCGCGATGACAATGCCATTGCGATTGAAGGCCAGCTGAATCCCCAGCGGCTCCATGAACTGACCGATCCAGCCGTTACCAGCCAGCAGCGCCGTCAGCGAGATACCGGCGACGGCGGTGGGCAATGCGAAGGGCAAATCTACCAAGGCATCGATGATCTTTTTGCCCGGGAAACTGTAGCGCACCAACACCCAGGCCACCAACAAACCAAACACAACGTTGACCAGCGCCGCGAGGAACGACGCCCCAAAGGTCAGCCGATAGGAGGCCATCACGCGCGCGCCCGTGACGGCGTCCCAGAACTCTGACCACGTCAGCATGAAAGTCTTGAAGACCAAGGCCGACAAGGGAATCAAGACAATCAAACTCAGGTAAAAAATTGTGAAGCCGAGGGTGATGTTGAAGCCGGGCAGCACCCGACGCTTGGTGCGAGCCACCGGCAGCGATGGCACAGGAAGAGTGGAAGCAGACACGTTGGGCAAACTCACTTCACGTTATTTCTAAAATCAAACAGCGCACGCTGGTACGCTGACAAAGGTCAGTGACTGAAGAAGTACCAGACCCAGCGGCCAGTCACCGTGGCCCGACTCGGCATTGATATGCCCAGCATCCGGGACTCGCACAAACTCGCTGCCCCAGGCCCGTGCGTAGGCACCGGCCAGACGCACCGGACAGTAAGGGTCGTTGCTGCTGGCCACCAATATGCTGCGATATGGCAGCTTCTGAAAAGGGACGGGTGCAAAGTCGGTCAGCGCGCCGCGGCGCTCCGGATCAGCCGGGCCCACCAATAAAGCGCCTTGAACTCGGGCCGCCGCTTTAGCCGGCAGGTGCGCCACCGTGATGCACCCCAAGCTGTGCGCCGCCAACACCACTGGACCAGGCTGCGCAAGGATCAGGTCTGTCAGGGCGCCAACCCAAGCCGCGCGCGAGGGAAACAACCAGTCGGCCTGCTCAACCCGCACGGCACCCGGCAAACGCTCAGCCCAGAGGCTTTGCCAGTGACCGGGCCCAGAACCTTTCCAGCCGGGCACGATGACCAAGCAGGGGTTGGCGCCGGCCAAGGATGCCGCAGGTCTCGTCAAAGACGCAAGTTTTGAATCAAACATCGGGGGGTGAAGCTTTTAAAAGCTTACTTCTTCAGATAAATCTGGTCAAAGCTAGCGCCGTCGGCAAAGTGATCCTTGTGCGCTTTCTCCCAGCCGCCAAAGGCATCTTGCAGCTTGAACAAGTTCAACTTGGGCAACTGCTTGGCGTACTTGGCTTGTGCTTTGGCGGAGGTCGGGCGGTAAAAGTTCTTGCCGGCGATGTCTTGACCTTCTTCGCTGTAGAGATACTCCAGGTAGGCCTGAGCCACCACGCGGGTGCCTTTTTTGTCGACGTTTTTATCGACCACCGTCACCGCGGGTTCGGCCAAGATGCTCAGTGACGGGTAGATGAAATCAACCGTGTTGCCGAACTCTTTTTCCAACAGGTAGGCTTCGTTTTCCCAAGAGATGAAAACGTCGCCTTGGGCGCGCTGGGCAAAGGTGATGGACGAACCGCGTGCGCCACTGTCCAGCACGGGCACGTTAGCGTAAAGCTTGCCGACGAATTCTTTGGCCTTGGCTTCGCTGCCGTATTTGCGTTTGGCAAACTCCCACGCCGCGAGGTAGTTCCAGCGTGCACCACCCGAAGTTTTCGGATTGGGCGTGATGACCTTCACGTCCGGGCGAATCAAGTCGTCCCAGTCCTTGATGTTTTTAGGGTTGCCGGCACGCGTGACCAGCACGATGGTCGAGGTGTAGGGCGACGAGTTCAGCGGCAGGCGTTTTTGCCAGTCTTTCGGAATCCAGTTGCCGTTGGTGTGCAGCGCATCGGTGTCACCGGCCAAAGCCAGCGTGGCCACGTCGGCATCCAAGCCGTCAATGATGGAGCGGGCTTGTTTGCCTGAACCGCCATGCGACTGCTTGATGGTGACGGTCTGTCCGGTCTTGGCTTTCCAGTACTTGATGAAGGCGGCGTTGAACTCGACATACAACTCGCGCGTCGGGTCGTAAGACACGTTGAGCAAGGTGATGGAGGCGAGGCCCGCGGCGGGTTGCGCTTGGCTGACCCCGGCGACGGTTGCCAGTGCGGCGGCGGTAAAAATGCCAATGACTCTGCGGCGTGATGACATGATCTTTTCCCTTTTTGTTTCGCTTTGACAGCTGAGGGATTGGATTCTGGATGCCACGCCTTAAAACTGGAAATACTATATTGTCAGTTTCTTATAACTAAAACATGGGTTGGTGGGTGCGTCCATATTGTCTTTGCGAGCCTAGTGCGGCAATCCATGGCTGCGAGTTCGGGGCCCTGGACTGCCGCGCTTCGCTCGCAGTGACGGAGAGGCTTCGCGCGCAGTGACGAACATACATCACTCGCAGGGACGGAGATTCTTTGATTGCTAAAAGTCAACCGCTGCTGGCTGCGGGTTGAGCACCCAGCTGCCGCGCCAGATGCACTTGGTGCAAGGTGATCTTGCGGACTTCGGCCTGACTGCCTTGAATGTGCGCGCGCAGTAGCAAGGCCGCTTGGTCGCCGCGCTTTTGCTGGATGGCGGACAAGATTTCACCGTGCTCTTCGTAGGTCGCGGTGATGCGCAAAGGCTGCGTGAAATCCAACCGGCGAATCACGCGGATGCGCTCGGTCACCTCGCGGTGCACACGCGCCATTTCGGCGTTGCCGGCGGCGGTCACCAAGGCGCAATGAAAGGCCTCGTCCCAAGCCGCGACTTCCCGCATGTCGGTGCTGCGTTGTTCGGGGCTGACCAGCCAGATGGCGACGAGCGCGTCCAGCTGCGCGGCATCAACCTTGAGCGCGCCCTCACACAGGCGGTGCGCGGCGGTGGTTTCGAGCACCATGCGCAAATCGTAAAGTTCTTCAAACTGGTCGAAGTCGAACGGTAAGACGCGCCAGCCACTGCGAAACAGCACCTCGACAAAACCTTCTTGCTGCAACTTGAACAGCGCCTGCCGCACCGGCGTCCGCGAGACGCCTAGACGACTGCTGATTTCAGTTTCTGTGAAGCGGTCGCCGGGCACCAAGCGGAACTCGGCGATGTCGCGTTTGAGCTGCGTGTAAACGTCGTCGGCGCGAGAACGATGGGCCACCAATGTGATGACCGCTCGATTCACGCGGGCGAAGTGAGCAAACTCACATGAGCGGACACCACACGCCAACCATCGGGCGTGCGCAGCCAAGTCTGGCTTTGACGTCCGCTGCGGGGATTGCCAACACGCTGAAATTCAACGTTGGCGGTGGCCATGTCTTGGCCAAACGTGGTGATGACGGTTTTCAGCAGCACACGCTCCAGCCCCTGCGATGGCCGAGCCGCCCGAAAGGCCTTGATCTCATCGGCACCATAAAGGTTTTCGGTGGCACCGTAACGCAGCGTGTGCGGGCTGTCCCAAAAAAGTTCGTCCAGCACGGCGACATCGTTGGTCACCAAGGCTTGTTCGTAGCGTGCAAATTGAGCGCTGACTTCAGCGAGAACGTTGGGTAGATTGATAGCGGTCATAGGATGGTGAAGTGCAAAGTGAAAATAGTCGTGGTGATGGTTCAGCACGCTGCGAGTTTGACATGTGCAACGCCTGCATCGCTGAGTTGCCGCGCCACAGCAAACGCTAAGTCTTCCCGCCATGGTGCCGCAATGATCTGCAGGCCCAAGGGCATGCCGCCTGTGTTGGTCGGCCACATCGGCGCAGTCACCACCGGGCAGCCGGCAAATGAGATCGGCTGCGTCAGCAAACCCATGGCCGCACGGCAAGGTTGCTGCGTGCCATTGATGTCCAGCCATTCGGTGCCGATGAGCGGCGCACTGACCGGCGTAGCCGCCGTGATGAGCACATCCCAATCCGCAAACAGCGCATGGATGCGATCGCGGTAGATGCGCCGAAACCGCTGCGCCCGCAAGTACCAGTCGGCCGGCTGCAAAGCACCGGCCACAAAACGGTCCACCGACAGCGGCTCGAAGGCCGCCAGCTGCGTGCGCAAATCGTCCAGGTGCAGGCTGCCGCCTTCGCTGGCTGTGATGATGAAAGCCGCCGCACGCGCCAGACCGGCGTCCGGCCAGTGCACGTTGGCTGTGGTGCCCAAGGTGCTAGCGGCCAGCGCCACCACCTCACGCGCCGCAGCGCTGGCGTGGTCGTCAAAGTAGCCGTTGAGCACGCCGAGTCGCAAGCCCTTCACGCCAGCAGGCATAGCGGCCACCGGCTGCACGCGCTGTGCGTGACAACCCGGGTCGAGGGAATCAGGGCCTTGCAGCGCGTCATAGGCCAGCGCCAGCCCGGCCACGCTGTTGGCTATCGGGCCCAAGTGGTCAATGCTGTGCACAAAGGGGTAAGTGCCGCGCCTTGAGAGCCGGCCAAACGTCGGCTTCAAGCCCCAGACGCCGCACAACGATGACGGCACGCGGATGGATCCATTGGTGTCCGAACCCAAGCTCACAGGCACTTGGCCAGCCGCCACCGCCGCACCCGAACCGCCGGATGAACCGCCGCTGAGGCGCGTCAGATCATGCGGGTTGTGGCACGGGCCGTAATGGGTGTTTTCAGTCGTGAAACCGTAGGCGTACTCGTCCATGTTGAGCGCGCCGACCAGCACCGCACCGGCGGTTTTCAGCTGCTTCACCAAAAACGCATCGGCCTTGGCCGGTGGGTGACTGCGGTTGATGATCGAGCCCGCGACCGTGACCTCACCCGCGATGTCGTACAAATTTTTGACCGCGTACGGAACGCCGGCCAAGGGGCCCAATGCGTCCCGTAATTGCGCTTGCCCATGTCCTTGCTTCACCAAAGCACTGCGGCGCGCGTCCACCGCATCTGCTTCTGCGAAAGCGCGTGCCTGCGTCTGGCAGGTGAAGGCGTTAACGCTTGCATCGGTCGCCTCAATACGCGCCAAACTCGCCGTTACCAGCTCACGCGCACTGACCTCCCCTTGACGTACGGCCTCGGCCATGTGTGCTGCGTCGTGGTACGGGTTCATGACTGCACTCATCGGCTTGGGCCTGCTGAGTCCAACGTCGGATCGACAGCCGGAAAAGGCGCGGGGCAGTAGATCTCAACCAGCTCGTCATGCGCGGTCAATCCAGCGCTGTCCAACAGCCGCGCCATCGCAGCGGTGCGCTGTAAGTGCAACGCCACGCGGGTCGCTTGCGCGTCGCACAGCGGCAACTGGAGCAGTCCAGCAGTCGTCTTCACGTACTGCAGGCAGAGAGCTTCGTTCATGCAAACGTCTTTCTAGGTTATTGATTCAACGCCGGACTTCGCGCTGAAAAACTTCCAAGCTGCGTTTTTTGGCGTGGATGAAACTCGGCTCCGTCAGCGTCTCCACTGTGCGCGGTCGGGCATCGGTGTAAGGCAGTATTTCTGCCACGCGGGTGGGGCGTTTGGTCAGCAGCAAGACTTCGTCGGCGAGGTACACGGCTTCTTCCAAGTCGTGCGAGACCAGCAGCATGGTGGTGCCGGTTTGCATGAAGACTTCTTGCAGCTTTTCACGGATGAACAGCGTCATCTCGAAGTCCAACGCCGAGAACGGTTCGTCTAGAAACAGAACCTCTGGATTGGGGGCTAACGCGCGCATGATGGACGCGGTTTGCTGTTGCCCGCCCGAGAGTTCGTAGGGGTAGCGATTCAAATCGAACTTGACGTCGAAAGACGCCACCAACTCAGCCATGCGTCGGTCGACTTCGGCTTTCGACTTGCCTTCGAGCTTTAACGGGTAGGCGATGTTGTCGATGGTCCGCATCCACGGAAAAAGTGCTTCTCGGTAGTTCTGAAAAACATAGCCGATCTTGGTGTCTTTGAGGGTCTTGCCATCGAACAGAATTTCGCCCGCGTCAATCGGCACCAGCCCGGCGATCATGTTGATCAGCGTCGACTTGCCGCAACCGTTGGGGCCAAACACCGAGGTGATCTTATGCTTCGGAATATCTAGGTCGAAGTTCTCATACAGCGGCCAGCCCGCAAAGTATTTTGTCAAACCGCGGATGGTGATGTGCGTGCCCACCGGGCCAGGCCGAAAAGGCGGCACCGGCACATCCGCATAAAAAGGCGCATTGAGAACTGCACTCATCTTCCACTCCAGTGAACGATGCGTTTTTCTAGCATCAGAAACAAAATATTCAGGGCGTAACCCAGCGCACCAGCAGCCAAAATGGACGCATACATGTCGCGCACATTCATGACCTGCTGCGAGTTGATGATGCGGTTGCCTAGGCCACTGTCAGCACCGATGAACATCTCTGCCACGATGACGATCACCAGTGCCATGGACACGGCAGAACGAAGGCCGACAAAACTCGGCTGCAGGCTCTCCCAGATCAGCACATCTTTGAAGACACGCCAGCGTGAAGCGCCCATCACCTTGGCCGCCATCACGCGCTGCTTGCGGGCGTTGATCACACCATAGGCGCTGTTGAACACCACAATCAGCAGCGCACCAAAAGCGGCAATCGCCACCTTGTTGATCTCCGACACGCCGAAGATCATCAGGAACAGCGGGATCAGTGCCGACGACGGCGTCGAGCGAAAGAAATCAATCAAAAACTCAACACTGCGGTAGGCTTTTTCGGAGCTGCCCAGCAGCACGCCCAAAGGCATGCCAACGATGGCCGCGATCAAAAACGCCTGTACCGTGCGCCATACCGTCATCCCAAAATCATGCAACAACGGACCACCCGCCAAGCCGGTGATGAGCGCGCCCAGCGCATCCAGCGGCGGCGGCAACAAGATGGCTTTGATGAAGCCCAGGCGCACCGCCAAATCCCAGACGATGAAGAGCACCACCGGGCCGATGAAAGGCAAGGCCTTGTCCCAACTGGGTTGGCGTGGCACGCCCGCCACGAACTCGGCCGACCCGGACACCGCAGGCGCCCAGGGCTTGGTGGCCGCACCCGGCAGCGTCGTAGAGATGGAGGTTGTGGTCATCGCGGTCAGGCTTTGTAAAGCATGGAGTCCACCATGAGCCGCGATTTAAATATGCCGCGCTCAGAAAAAAGATCGAAGAACTTTTGAAAGTGAGCGACGTCTGCTGGCTTGAACTCGTTGTACATGGTGTAAGCGGCCAGCGGGACTTCAGCGGTTAACGCACCCTCAATGGCGGTGTACCCCTTGAGGTATTGGCGCGCTTCAACAGGCTTGCTCCGCACATAGTTCACACCCTTGCCGTAGGCGGCGATGAATTTTTTGGCCTCGGCCGGATACGCCTTGATGAAGCCAGAAGTCAGCGAAGCAGAGCCGCCAAACCATGGGGCCATCGGGTCACCCAAAACGTAGTGAGACACCACGCCGGCTTCGAGCACGCGCGTGGTGCCGTTCAGGCGACCGATGGTGCCGGTCGGCTCCAGCGTATAGGCACCTTCAATCTGACCCGCTGCCAGTGCCGCCACGTGTTGCGCAATCGGCAGTTCAACCACCGTGGCACCGACCGCACCGCCGCGCTCGAGAATTGTTTTGGCCAAGGTGACGTTCTGAATACCGGGGCCGGAGCCAACGCGTTTACCCTTCAAGTCGGCCATGGTTTTGGCCGTGCTGGCCACTGGAACAATCACTTCATCGAGCACGTTCTTCAAGTTGCTTGGGTTGGCGCAAAAAATCTTGAAGGTACCGGGTGCGGCCAGTTCGCCCACGGCAATGTTGCCCGAACCCGTGCCGTTGGCGCTAGCGTCGCAACGGTCGGCCAGCATGCCTTCCATGATCTGCTGAGCGCCTGCAAAACGCTGGACTTCTACATTCAGCCCAGCCTCTTTGAAATAGCCCAGCTCGATAGCAGCGTAAAAAGGCAGGCCGGCCGCAATCGGCCAGTAACCAACACGAATCTTTGGACCCGACTGGGCGCGCACAATCGCCGGCATGCCGAGCGCGCCAATGATGGATGCGCCGCTTTGTAGAATTTTTCTGCGGGATGCGGTGAATCCAGCAGGCGTTGTTGAAGTTGTGGGTGAGGTCATGAAAATCTCCTTGTGGAAAGTGAGTAAGTACGAGTGAAAATAATCAAGCGTTCGTCGCTTGCAAAGAAGCGATGTAGGCGCGCCAGCCGCCTAGGTGAGTGATGTCTTTGGCGTCGCGCAATGCTTCGGCGTCACAGACAAAGCCCTGCACGCTGCTGCCATCTGCCAGCGTCAAGGTGCCAATGCCCAGCGGGGCTGGAATCATGGCCACAAATGACCCGTAGTGCTGCAGCGGCATGTCCCAGACTTCCAGCGCAATGGCGCTACCTTGGCCTACTGCGACGCGCAGCAAACCGGGCTTGGGCGGTGTTGTGCCCGGTAGGGCATACAAGCGATAGTCGGCTGCGGTGCTGGTGACGCGCACCAAGGTGGCACCGCGCTCGGTGAGTTGGCTGTTCAGCGGCATGCCTGACAAATGCGCGCCCACCACGGCCACGCGCACGCGACCCTGGGCGCGTGGTTTCGCTGTCAACCCTTTGATCGGTTGTGGCGCGGGCAGTGGCACGCCGGTCGCGCCTTGTGTCAAACCGGTGAGGTGGTGGTAACGCTGTCCGAGTTCGGCGAGTTGCCAATCACTGCCGCATCGGCCAATCAAGGTGATGCCAAAAGGCAAGCCGTCAGAGCGCATGGCGCTGGGTACCGAGAGGGCCGCGTAATCCAACAAATTGACAAAGTTGGTGTACTCACCCAAGCGGCGATTCAGCTCCACCGGAATTTGAAGCATGGACGCCACGCTGTAGTGCGTCGGCGCAGTAGGCACCACCAACAGATCGAGACCGTGCCACAAAGCATCGGCCCGCTGGCCAAGCAGTTTGAGTTGAGTTTGTGCGTCAAACAGGTCCGCCGCACTGTACTGACGACCTTCCGCGATGATGCTTCGCACCGGCTCGATCACCTCGGCTTCATGCTTGTCAAAAAACGGCCGGATGGCGGCATAGCGCTCTGCCACCAGCGCACTGCCGTAGAGCAGCTGCGCCGCTTGCTTGAAGGGTGCGAAGTCCAGTTCGACCGCTGTGCCGCCCATCCCTTGCAGACGCAGCACGGCCTCACCGAAAGCCGCTTCTGCCAAGGTGTCGCCAAAAAATTCGAGCTGGTCAGGCACACCGAATTTGAAGCTGACGGGAAATGCTTCGCTCGCCAATGTCAGCTGGCGCGAATAGGCGTCGAGCGGGTCGTGCGCCATCGCGCTTTCAAGCACTTGCACAGCCTTAGCCACGGTGCACGCAAAGATAGAAACGCAATCAACGCTTTGCGCTGCCGGCAAGACACCGCGCGTGCTGACGAGTCCGCGTGATGGCTTCAAGCCCACAATGTTGTTGAGGCCAGCAGGCACACGGCCTGAACCGGCAGTGTCTGTGCCCAATGAAAAATCCACCTGCCCACTGGCCACAACATACGCAGAGCCAGAGCTCGAACCGCCCGAGACATAGGCTGGGTTAAACGCATTCGGCACAGCCCCATAGGGTGAGCGCGTGCCATTCAAACCGCAGGCGAATTGATCGAGATTTGTTTTACCAAACAGCGCCGCACCATCTTGGAGCAGCCGCTGCACCACTTGTGCGCTGGCATCTGCATCAAACGCGAAAGATGGGCAGCCCGCCGTGGTGGTGAGGCCAACAACATCCACGTTGTCTTTGACCGCAAAGCGAAGTCCGGCCAAAGGCTTGGGCGCGCTTGTAGCCGTCAGCGCTGCGTCCACCAACGGCACGGCTAGGCGCTGAATCCAGGCGCAATCCGGGTCGGCAAAAACCTGCGTCGCAGGGTCTGCCTCTCCTGTGTAAACCAAAGTCGATTCTGTGTTCATGAGCGTTGCACCAACTGAAGGCATCCATACTTGTATACAAGGACCAATGCAAGTGCTGTGCCACGCAGGTGTGGTGCTTTTCACGCTCTCCAAAAAGAAGGCCGGACCGAGCTCTCGCACGGTCCGGCCTTCTGATCACAAACGCGCTGGCTCTGTTACTTTTTCGCGGCTTCGTTACCGATGATGCCGCCGATGGCCGCGCCACCCACTGTGCCGATGGTGCTGCCACCCGTCAGGATGGAGCCAGCCACGGCACCAATACCAGCGCCCGCGGCGGTGTTCTGTTCACGCGGGGAGATACCGGCGCAACCCCCTAGACCCATCAGCACAGCCAGACCGAGTGTGGTCAAAGCGCGGCCTGATGTGATGCCGGCGGTGCTCATTTGAGCCTCAAGTCGTTGCTGACGGCGGTCACCCCTTTGATGCCCTTGGCCACAACGCCAGCGCGTTCTATGCTGGGCCGCGTGCTGACAAAGCCGCTGAGCTGAACGCGGCCTTTGAAGGTTTCAACATTGATCTCGGCCGACTTGAGCATCGGGTCTTGGTAGATAGCCGTTTTGACCCGCGTGGTGATGGTCGTGTCATCGATGTATTGGCCAGCCGATTCTTGCTGGGCAGTTGAGGCGCAACCGGTTAGCACGGCCATGGCGCTAGCGGCAACGAGAACCGAGATACGTGCGAAATGTTTCATGGTGAGTCCTTTAAGAATGGCTTGCTTTAAAGTGCCCAAGACGAAGCTGCCCGGGTTGGCTTGGCGGCGTTTTTACCGTTCAGACATCGTTACACGCACCGTTTTCAGCGTCTGTAGTCTGTGAGCTCTGCCATTCGGCAACGGCCGCCTCACAAGCTGTAGTCAAATACGCCGCACCCATCTAAAAATAACATCACATTTTGAACCTTTATCACAACTGAATGAATTGTTTATAAGTACTTATCCGGCGGGTCCTACTGTGCGCTGCGGTGCCCGCCTACAGTGCTTTTTGCGACGGCCATTCAAGCTTGCATCCTGACTCTGCAAAGGAATATATGGCCAACCACTTACGACCCATCGCCCTCACCGTGAATGAGCCCAGTCCGGGCCTTTTTCACTGGGCTTTGCTTGAAAGCAATGACGGAAGCATGGTGTTTGATCACCGATTCGTGATGGCTGAAGAGCCCTACGACTCGTTTGAAAAAGCCGCCCGGGCAGGCATGCTGAACTGGCTCAAATTGGCTGGCGATGACACCAAACGCGGTCCGCGAATCATCGATAAACGCACCCCATTAGTGCCTGCGCCCGGTCCGTGGACACCCCAAGTCAAGCACAACGTGCGCAGGGAAACCAGCACCGCCTGAGTCTTCAACCCAGCCGCCCAACATCAGTATTGATTCAGCGTGCGGCGTTTGGGCGGCACATAGGGCTTGAGCTTGACGGCTTTGTCGGTCTCGTTCTGGCTACCGGCCGGAAAAGGCCAACACAGCGCGGCATTTGCTTGGCTGGCATTCTGCGCATTTGTCGCACTGGCTTCACTAGAAGCTAGGTTGCGTGGGCCAAGTTTCTGTACATGCTTTGGCGCTTGCTTCGGGTCTGTCATGCGTTCTCAAGGGTGTGGATTTTTCAAGGAACGATGATCGTAATGACGGCGCTGAGCGGCCGCCGTCAGACGCTGTTGAATCACCTGTAGGACACAGCGGAAGTGCTGACCCAGCTCAGCTGTGTGGCGCCTTGGCTTGCACACTGGATTCCAGCGACTTCGGTGAGGTGATGTCGGTGAAGGTGATCACCACGCCGTCAATCCGGTTGTCCTGCGTCCGGTAAGGCATGATGCGCACCCGAAACCAGCGGTTGCCAGAGGCCTCGACATCTTTCTCTCTGAAAATCAAGGTGCGCAAGACGTCGGCCGCATCGGTCGACAGGTCAGCTTTCAGGTCCGTGGTGAGGTCTGAAATCGGCCGGCCAATGTCGCCAGGAATCAACTTGATGATGTGGGTGGCGCGGAGTGTGAAGCGCCGGACATGCAACAGGCGGTCCAAAAACAGCGTGGCAATGTCGGTGCTGTTGAGCAGGTTTTCCATGTCGTCGTTGGCCCGACCAAACGCATCGACCCGCGTCTGCAGCTCAGAATTGACAGTTTGCAACTCTTCGTTCATCGACTGCATTTCTTCACGCGAAGTGGTGAGCTCTTCATTGGCTGACTGCAACTCTTCGTTGGCGGACTTGAGCTCTTCCTGCGAGGTCTGCATTTCTTCCCGCGTGGCCTGATGTTCCTCGCGTGCACGCGCCAGTTCAAGCATCAGTTCGGGCACGCGAGCATCTTTGGGTGGCTCGCCAGACACGGGCTTAACGGCTTGCGCCGGCACAGGCCCCATGTCTGAAAAAACCACCATGAACATGCCATCGAGCGCCTTGAGCTCTTCCACCGGCTCAACGCTGATCCGAACGGTCGACCCAACGCCGTTCTCGCCCAGTGACACTGCGTCCATCTTGGCGGCGACTTTTTGTCGAACTGTGCGATAAAAAATGTCCGCCAACGGTTGCCGCAAGCTAGGCCGCAACATCGCGAACAGGTTCAAGTTCGCTTTGCCGGCAGGGGGCTCGAGGTATTTAGACGTCTTACCGCTGAAGTACACGATGTCGCCCTGACCGGTCACCAGCACCGCCGTGGGAGCAAATTTTTTCATCAGCAGCTGGTCCGCCAGCGTTTGCAAGCTGGGCACGGCTGCAGCTCGCACGGTCAACTCTTGCGCCTTCATGCGCGCCACCTTGCCTTGCAACGGAAAAGCCAGCGCCCCCTGTCCACGGGCGCCCCCCAGCCGACGGTATATACGGGTCTTGGCACCGACCGCGGCAAACATGTTGTTGGCGACACCGACCGTCTCCGCCTTACCCAGCACCAAGTAACCACCGGGATTGAGACTGCTGTGAAACATACGCACTAATTTTTGCTGCAGTTCTGCTTCCAGATAAATCAGCAGGTTGCGACAACTCAACACATGCAGCTTGGCAAACGGCGGGTCGCTGGCTAGGCTTTGCGGGGCAAAAATAATCATGCTGCGAATTGCTTTGCTGACGTTGTAGCCCCCAGGCACCTTGGTAAAAAAGCGTGCCAAGCGTTCGGGTGATACATCGCTGGCGATGTTCTCAGGATAAAAACCGGTACGGCCTTTTTCGATCGCGTCTTTGTCCATGTCCGTGGCAAAAATCTGCAACGTGAATCGCCCCGCCGGCTTGAGTTCTGCCAAGGCTTCAACAAACAAAATAGCCAGTGTGTAGGCCTCTTCACCGGTCGAGCAAGCCGGTACCCAAGCGCGCAACTCGCCGCCTGCGGGGTAGGCGGCCAACAGCGCTGGCAGCACTTCGAGCTTGACATGTTGCCAGACCTCCGGGTCGCGAAAAAAACACGTCACGCCAATCAGCAGTTCTTTGAACAGCAGCTCGGCTTCGACTGGGTTTTCGCGAAGGTATTTCACATAGTCATCGACGCCGTCAATCTGGTGAATCGCCATCCGCCGCTGAATCCGCCGGTACACCGTGCTTTTTTTGTACTCGGTGAAATCGTGTCCGGTGTGGGCGCGCACCAGAATCAAGATTTTTTCCAAGGCGTTGTGCAGCCGGTCGGCCATGCGCTCATCCAGCGGCCCCACCAACAACGGGTGCGAAAAATAAGCCACAATTTTTTCAGGCAGCTGGTCAGCTGGCGCCACCACGTCGGCCAAGCCAGAATCGACGGCGTTGCGCGGCATCGCATCAAACATGGCGGTCCCGGGCGTTTGCACAAACACGCCGCCGGCTCTTTCTTTCAGGGCACGCAGGCCCAGCGTGCCATCAGAGCCCATGCCCGACAAAATCACGCCGGCCGCATTGGCCTGTTGGTCCAGAGCCAACGCGCGCAGAAAAAAATCAATCGGCAACTGCAAACCACGCGGTGCCACGGGTTTCAGCAAATGCAACACCCCATGCAGCAAGGTGACTTCAAAGCCTGGCGGTGCCACATACACATGGTTGGCCTCGACCAAGGTGATGTCGCGTACCAGCACCACCGGCATCTGGCTGTAGCGTTGCAACAGGTCTGGCAACAAGCTTTCCTTGACGGGGTCGAGATGTTGCACCACGACATAAGCCAAGCCACTCGTCGGCGATACATGTGAAAAAAATTGCTCCAACGCTTCCAGCCCGCCCGCCGAAGCACCAATCCCGATGATCGGCGTCTTGCGCCCCACCAAGGGAGCCAACGCACCGCCCAAATCGACGGGATCAGCAGTCGGAAAAGGTGCCATTTCAGGCGAAGTCTCGGCAGCTTCTGGAGGCTTCGGGGAAGTGGTCGGTGTGGGCAATGCGGGGAGGGGCGAACTCTTGTGCGTCATGTTTGGATACAAATTGAGGACATCAGCAGGGGAAGTCCAACGTAATCTGTCGCCTGTGAATTCGCAAGAGAGAACCGTCCCAAAAATGATCCGAAAAGACTGCAAAGTAACAATCCGTTAATTTGGTTTAAATATCATTGCCAAAATGTGAATGGTGGTTTATAAATTGATTTGGAGCTTGCGGGCGTTGAGCGGAATTAACTACGCATAAAGGAAGTTTCAAATGGCCAGTTATTTGGAGCCGGACAAAGCGCTTCGAGTTGAAGCACAACAACGTTTACCGCATAAAAATTTGTGGGGCGTTCCTGCCGGCGACATGGACCAGCACCGACTCGTGCATGAGTTGCAGGTACACCAAATTGAGCTTGAAATTCAAAATGAAGAGCTGACGCAAACGCTGACGGAGGTCAACGCCCTGCGCGCCAAGTACCTCGACCTCTACGACTTTGCGCCTGTCAGCTACATCACCCTCGACACCCAAGGCAACATCGTTGAGCTCAACTTGCGGGCGGCGCAGTTGCTCGGCCAAGAGCGCAAGCCACTGATCGGCAGGCCAGTGCGAGAATTTTTTGACCCAACGACGCTGCCCCGGCTGGACGCGTTTTTGGTCACCGCGGAATACAGCAACGATGAAGTTTTCGCGGAGGCATTGCAGTCAATGCACAGCAAATCCATGCTCATGCCGATGTACATGAACGCGCAGGCCCGCTCGTTTCTCGATCCGCTGAGCGGCAAAAAACAAATTCGATTGGTGCTGATGGATGTCACGGCACTGAAAATTGCCACCGACGATGTGGTCCGAATCATCACCCACGGCGCATGAGCTCCCTCATGGCGAGCGCAGTGATCTCGTCATGGCGAGCGTAGCGCGGCCATCCATGGCTGCGAATTCGGACTCCTAGACTGCCGCGCTTCACTCGCAGTGACGGAAAATATTGCTCAGTCTTTGCGCGCGCGCTCATAAATCGGTAGCACTCTTGGCAGATTGCGTTCAATGTCGGCAATGCGCGTGTTGCCCGCCGGGTGTGTGCTGAGCCATTGCGGCGGTGCACCTTGGCTGTTGGCCGCCATCTTTTGCCACAGCGTGATGCCCGCATGCGGGTCGTAACCGGCGCGGGCCGCCAGCTCCAGCCCCACCAAATCAGCCTCTGACTCGTCAGACCGGCTGAAGGTCATGTTCAGCAGTTGCACGCCGTAATTGGCCACCGTGCGGCCCACATCACCCAGCCCCAGCAACTGCGACAAAACACCCGCACCCATGCTGGTGGCGGCGCTTTTGCCCATGCGGGCGCGTGCATGCTCACGCAGGGCGTGGGCAATTTCATGCCCCATGATCTGGGCCACCTCGTCGTCGGTGAGTTGTAGCTGCTCCAGGATGCCAGTGTAAAAAGCAATTTTGCCGCCCGGCAAGCAAAACGCATTGATCTGCTTGCTGCCGATCAGGTTGACCTCCCATTTCCAAGTCTTGGCGCGCGGGTTCCACTCGTTGGTGAACGGTATCAAACGCTGAGCGATGCGGCGCAAGCGGATCACTTGATGGTTGTCGGGCGGGGCCAAGGCTTTTTTGCTGGCAGCCTGCATCAAGATTTCGGTGTACTGCTTACCGGCGGAGGCTTCGATGTCATCGGCCGGCACCAGTCGGGCAAAGCCAGAGTTGCCGCCAACGTCCACACCTTCGCGCTGCGCCAAAACAACGCCATGCAACCCCAGTGCCGCCACCAGCAACAGTGAAAAACGCAAGCTCCACGTCATCGCCATACCCAAGCGCCAAATCTTTGTTTCATTGCCCTAGTGTTCCATTGTTTGAGTGTCTGGGTTTCTGAAGGCCAAGTCACGCCGTATTATTCCCGCATGAGCCAAACCGCCAGTACGCCGACATCTGCCAACAGCCCGCCCGCGCGGCCGACTTGGGGCCAAACGCTGCGTGTCTATCTTGAACCGGCCACGCTGCGCATGGTGTTACTGGGTTTTTCGGCTGGCCTGCCTCTGCTGCTGGTCTTTGGCACGCTGAGTTTCTGGCTGCGCGAAGCCGGTATTGACCGCACCACCATCGGTTACCTGAGCTGGATTGGGCTGGCCTACGGCTTCAAATGGGTCTGGGCACCGCTGGTCGACCGGCTGCCCATTTTCTTGCTGACGCGCTGGCTGGGCCGGCGTCGCAGCTGGTTGCTTCTGTCGCAAAGCGTCATCATGGCGGCCTTGATCGGACTCGCCTTCACCGACCCACGCTTGGCCCTGATGCCGATGGTCTGGTGCGCTCTGGCGGTAGCGGTGGCGTCAGCCACGCAAGACATTGCGCTAGACGCTTTTCGCATTGAATCCGCTGACGTGCAAAGGCAAGCGGCACTGGCAGCGTCTTACCAAACGGGTTACCGCATCGCCATGATCTGGGCTGGTGCTGGCGTGCTGTGGATCGCCGCACGCGCCGAAGTTTCGGGTGTCACGGGGTATCAACAAGACGCCTGGCAAACCGCCTATTTGGTGATGGCCGCGTCGATGCTGTTGGGCATGGTCACGGTCTTGTTTTCACCCGAGCCCATCGCCATCGCGATGCCGCGCGCACGCAATGCAGCCGAGTGGCTGAAGGGTGCGCTGGTGGATCCTTTTGCTGACTTTTTACGCCGTTACGGCAAGCAGGCGGCGTTGATCTTGGCGCTGATTGCCATCTACCGCATCAGCGACGTGGTGATGGGCATCATGGCCAACCCGTTTTATGTGGACATGGGTTTCAGCAAAGACGAAGTCGCCGCGGTGACCAAAATTTACGGCGTTGTCATGACGCTGGTGGGTGCCTTTGTCGGCGGCGCGCTGGCCATGCGCTTTGGCGTGATGCGCGTGCTGATGCTGGGCGCGGTGCTCAGCGCGGCCACCAACCTGCTGTTTGCCTGGCTCGCCACGCGCGGCCATGACGTGACCGCGCTGATGTTCGTCATCTCGGCCGACAACCTAGCCAGCGGCATCGCTTCGGCGGCTTTCATCGCCTACCTGTCGGGCCTGACCAACGTCAATTATTCGGCCACACAGTACGCCCTGTTCAGCTCCATGATGCTGTTGCTGCCTAAGTTTTTGGCCGGTTATTCAGGCGCCTTTGTCGACGCCTACAACTACCAAACCTTTTTCATTGGCACGGCGCTGCTCGGCGTGCCGGTGTTGTTGCTGGTCTGGCTGGCGTCCAAGCAAGCCACGCAGGCCGCCTTCGAAACGAAACGCTGAAGCCAGATTTACCGCATCTTTACGGTGGCTTCAAGCAGGCTTGCCGAGGTTCAGCCAAGATGTACCTTTCAGTTCAATCAAAATCCCGCCCATGACGCAGCAACTCTTGATGATTGAAGACGACAACCGCCTCGCCGCCATGGTGGGCGACTACCTGCGCCAGTCGGGCTACGGCTTCACGCACGCGCCCGATGGCAACAGCGGCCTGGAAGCGCTCGACAACAGCGAACCCGACCTCGTCATCCTCGATTTGATGCTGCCCGACATGGATGGCCTAGAGGTCTGCCGCCGCATTAAAAACCGCAGCATCCATGGCGAAAAAGCCAGCGTGGCCGTGTTGATGCTGACCGCCAAGGGCGACCCGATGGACCGCATCGTCGGCCTCGAAATAGGCGCTGACGACTACCTGCCTAAACCTTTTGAGCCGCGCGAATTGCTAGCCCGCATCCGCGCGGTGTTGCGCCGCGGCGCTGAGGTCAACCCCGCCACCGGCAGTGACACGCTCCAAAAAGTCATGCGCTTCGGAACCCTCGACATCGACCGCGATGCGCGTCTCGTGTCTGTTGCTGGCGTTGCCCGCGAACTCACGTCTTATCAATTTGACTTGCTGGTGGCGATGGCTGAACGCGCTGGCCGCGTGCTCAGCCGCGACCAGATCATGGAAGCCGTGCGCGGCCGTGAACTCGAAGCCTTTGACCGCTCCATTGACGTGCACATGGGCCGTATCCGCAGCGCCATTGAAGCCGACGCCAAAGACCCGAAACGCATCTTGACGGTGCGCGGTGTCGGCTACGTGTTTGCGCGGCAGCAAGACTGAGGGGCGACACATGTGGTCTCGGTTCACCTCGCATTTGTATGTCCGCATCTGGTTGGCTGTGGTGCTGACCGTGGCGGTACTGACATTTTCTGTCGGCTGGGCTTGGCGTATGACCGCCGATGCACAGTTGCCGATACGCGAAATTGTGATTCGCAACGCCTCTGGCGAAGTCATTGGCACAGCGCAAACCGGCGCTGACCGACGACCAGGTCAAGATCTCAATTTCGATATGACGACCAACGACGGACGGACGCTGGGTATTCATCTGCCTCGCCCGAAACACCCGCCCGGCAGCAATCCGTGGATGCGGGTGCCGTTTGGTTTTTTCTGGACGCTCGCCATGGTCGGCTTAGCGGTGGCTCTGGCGGCTTACCCGATCATCCGTCGCCTGACCTTGCGGCTCGAAGCCTTGCAACGAGGCGTCGAGCGCTGGGGCAGCGGTGACTTGTCGGCACGCGTGTCGGTGCAGGGCAAAGACGAAGTAGCGTTTCTGGCGGAGCGATTCAACAACGCTGCCGAGCGCATTGAAACGCTGATCGATTCCCAAAAAGCGTTGCTGAATGCGCACAAGAACTTGCTGGCCAATGCTTCGCACGAGTTGCGCTCCCCCCTGACACGCATTCGCATGGGGCTAGAGATGCTAGCCCCCACGCTTTCAGCAACGCTGGACGCAGATGAGGCCAAGCTCTACGCTGCCCGAAAAGCCGAGATCACGCATAGCATCACCGAACTGGATCAACTGATCGATGAGATTTTGTTAGCCAGTCGGCTGGATTCTGGACAAACCGACAACGAGCCAATGGAAGTGCTGGACCTGACGGGCCTGGCCGCTGAAGAGTGCTCACGCGTGAACGCAGAGTTCACAGCTGAACTGGGGCATCAAGCGGGCACGGCCGAGGCGCACAGCCTGCAACTGCGCGGCTCGCCACGGCTGCTGCGCAGACTGCTGCGCAATCTGCTAGAAAATGCCCGGCGTTACAGCGATGGAGACGTCACCCTCGCTTTGTCGTCGGGCGGTAGCACCGCACAACCGACTGCATTGATCCGCGTCAACGACCACGGCCCAGGCGTGCCGCCAGACCAGCGTGAACGCATCTTCGAACCGTTTTACCGTCTGCCGGGCGCCAGTGAGCGCGACGGCGGTGTTGGCTTGGGTCTGGCCTTGGTCAAGTCCATTGCCGAGCGCCACGCCGGCAGCGTGCGCTGCGAAGACAACCTAGGTGGTGGCGCCTCGTTTGTGGTCGAGTTGCCGATTCAGCTCGACGCTTAGAGCAACGATTCAAACCTCGTCATGGCGAGCGAAACGTTCGTCACTGCGAGGGCAGCGTTCGTCACTGCGAGCGAAGCGTGGCAGTCCATGAGCCCGAATTCGCAGTCGTGCATGGCCGCGCTGCGCTTGCCATGACGGCAATTTTCGTACTCAGTGATGCGGGCTGAAGTGCTCGCCGTCTTTGAGCTTGTACAGGGTGCTGCAATATGGGCAACGGGCTTGCCCACTCTCGGCCAAACCCAAATACACCTTGGGATGGCTGCTCCACTGGCTCATGTTCGGGTTCGGGCAGAAAACGCCGCCCTGGCTGTTGAGTTCGCTGGCGCGCAGTTCAACCACGGCGCCAGTTTTTTCAGTTTTGCTCATGCTGTGTGCCTTAAACGCGGCTCAGCCAGCTGGCGTATTTCGGGTTGCGGCCATTGACGATGTCAAAGAATGCCGCTTGGATTTTTTCAGTGATCGGGCCACGTGACCCGGTGCCGATTTCAATCCGGTCGAGCTCACGAATCGGCGTGACTTCTGCTGCGGTGCCGGAGAAAAACGCCTCGTCTGCAATGTAAATTTCATCGCGGGTGATGGCTTTTTCTTTCAGCTCCAAGCCGAGATCTTTGCAGATCGAAAAGATCGTGTTGCGCGTGATGCCGCTCAAGGCGCCCGCGCTGGAGTCAGGGGTGTAAACCACGCCTTTGCGCACGATGAACAGGTTTTCGCCGGCACCTTCGGACGCAAAGCCTTGCGGGTCGAGCAGCAGCGCTTCGTCGTAACCTTCGTCGGTGGCTTCCATGTTGGCCAAGATCGAGTTGGTGTAATTGCTCACAGCCTTGGCATGAATCATGGTGATGTTGACGTGGTGCCGGGTGAAGCTCGACGTCTTGACGCGGATGCCGCGCTTCATGCCGTCTTCACCGAGGTAAGCACCCCAAGTCCAGGCCGCCACCATCAGGTGAATCGTGTTGCCTTTGGGGCTGACGCCGAGTCTTTCAGAGCCGATCCAAGTCAGCGGGCGAATGTAGCAGCTTGCCAATTTGTTCTCGCGCACCACGGCGAGCTGGGCGTCCATCACTTGCTGCGGCGTGAAGGGAATCTTCATGCGCAAAATCTTGGCGCTGTTGAAAAGCCGCTCAGTGTGTTCCTCGAGTCGGAAAATAGACGTGCCGCCATCGGGCATTTTGTAGGCGCGCACACCCTCAAAGGCGCCGCAGCCGTAGTGCAGGGTATGGCTGAGCACATGGATCTTGGCGTCGCGCCATTCGACCATTTGGCCGTCCATCCAGATCTTGCCGTCGCGGTCTTCCATGGTGGGTGCTACTGATGACATGTGCTGATCCTTATTGTCTCAATTGAAATCATGAAGGGGTCCCGCACCGTTCAGCCGCTGCGAACCCAAAAGCTGAGATTTTAAGGGGCTGGCGCCGAGTTTTCGGGGCTAACGCTGGAATCGTCAGAATCGATGTTGTTGTCGGTGGGCCGCGTCAGACTATGGCCGGCCAGTTTGCCACTGACAAAAGTGCAGTCAACGTAGGACTTGGAACCGTCCGTCCAGCGAAAAACTTCAGGCTGTGCGCCCTTGGGGCTGCGTAATTCGCCGAGCGCACGGGTCATGGCCACCACATGTAACAAGCTGGCCTTCGGTTTCAGCTTGGCGTTGAGCATGACGGCGCTGTCGACGTAGCCAATCGGCCGCCCCGTGGCACGCTTGAGGACCTGCATCATGCGCGTGAAGTGCAGCAGCATCCACATCACCAGCACACTCACCACCACCACCACGCCGGGCCAGCCGTAGGACAGGTAAGCCAACACGATCAGGGCCACGCCAGCCGCCGGAATCAAGATTTTTTGAAAGTTCATGGTCTTATTTTCGCAGCCCTCGCGCGCAGCCGTTTGTGGAGAGTGCGTACGGGGTCCGTCGCTTATGGAGTGGATGAGTATCGATCAACCCAGACTGCGTACTAAATTCAGGGCTTCCTCGATCCGTTCAACAGCGTGAATCGTCAGACCCTCAAAGGCTTTGTCGTTCTTTTTGGGGGCGTTGGCCTTGGGCACAATGGCCACGCTGAAGCCGAGCTTGGCAGCCTCCTTGAGCCGCTCTTGACCGCGCGGCGCTGGCCGCACTTCACCGGCCAAGCCGACCTCGCCAAAGGCGATGAAGCCTTTCGGCAGCGCCTTGCCGCGCAGGCTAGACGCGATCGCCAGCATGACGGCCAAGTCGGCCGCTGGCTCGCTGATACGCACACCGCCCACCGCGTTGACGAACACGTCTTGGTCCATGCAAGCGACGCCGGTGTGACGGTGCAGCACTGCCAGTAACATGGCGAGGCGGTCGCGATCAAGACCGACCGACAAGCGCCGTGGGCTCGGGCCACCGCTGTCGACCAAGGCCTGAATTTCAACCAGCAATGGGCGCGTGCCTTCGAGCGTGACCATGACGCAGCTGCCGGGCACGGGCTCAGAATGTTGGCTTAAAAAGATGGCGCTCGGGTTGCTCACGCCCTTGAGTCCTTTTTCTGTCATGGCAAAGACGCCAATTTCGTTGACCGCACCAAAGCGGTTTTTGATGGCGCGCACCAACCGAAAGCTGGAATGCGTGTCGCCTTCAAAGTACAGCACGGTGTCGACCATGTGCTCCAACACCCGCGGCCCGGCCAAAGCGCCTTCTTTGGTGACGTGGCCGACCAGCACGATGCAAACGCCACTGGCTTTGGCCGCGCGCGTCAGGTGCGCGGCGCATTCGCGCACCTGCGCCACCGAGCCGGGGGCTGAGGTGAGTTGGTCTGAATACACCGTCTGGATCGAGTCGATGACGGCGATGGTGGGCCGAATGTGGTCCAGCGTGGCGAGAATTTTTTCGAGCTGAATTTCAGCCAACACCTGAACCTGCGAGCCGTCCAGCCCGAGCCGGCGTGAACGCAATGCAATCTGCGCGCCACTTTCTTCGCCCGTCACGTAAAGGGTGCTTTGGCCGGCGCGTTGCAGCGAATCCAACGCCTGCAGCAGCAAGGTGGATTTGCCGATGCCCGGGTCACCGCCAATCAGCACCACACCGCCCTCGACGATGCCGCCGCCGAGCACGCGGTCGAGTTCTTCGTGGCCGGTCGGCGTGCGCGACATGTCGGTGGCATCGATGTCGGACAGCGTGGTGACCTCCGACGCCTTGGCCAGTGACTGGAACTGGCTGCTGTAGCGGTTTTTAACCGGCGCATGGCTTTCCGCGATGGATTCAACCAGCGTGTTCCATGCATTGCAGTGGGGGCATTTGCCCAGCCACTTGGGGCTGATGCCGCCACAGTCGTTGCAGGTGTAAATCGTTTTGTCTTTGGCCATGTCGCTAGTGTAGGCAGCCTGAAGCTAAACCTTAAAGTCAAGAAGGCGAGCAGGCAAGTGTTCCTCGAAAAGATCGGAAATGTGCCGGCGCATTGGGAGGTGAGGCGGGTTAAGTTCAGACAGCACGCTCACAACCAGCGGTCCTAGTAGGTGGCTCGAGCGCGTTTGAGAAGATGGTCCTCTTGCGCAACGATGATTCAAGACTTAAAAATAAACAGGTTGGCTATACTGTACATATTGGCTATTTTTCAAGGAGCTTGTCATGATCACCGTTACCTCTGTAGAAGCCCAAAACCGTTTCGGCCAGTTGCTCGACACCGTACAGCGCGAACCGGTCATCATCACGCGCCATGGGCGCACCGCCGCATTCATGGTGTCGCCGCAAGACATGCAAGACCTGCAGGCGGCGCGCGACAACAAGCGGCAAAGTGCAGTGGCGGCCTTTGAGACCTGGAGCCAACAGGCGGCTGCCAGTGCGCTGCCAGCGGCAGCCGAGCTGACCGATGAAGATGTCGTGCGAATGGTGAAAGAGTCTCGTTGAGCTTTTTTCGGCGTCTGGTGTTTGACACCAGTACGCTGGTGAGCGCGGCATTGCGCGTGGGCTCGCTGCCCCAGCGTGCGTTGGCCGAGGCGCTGTCAGTCGGTGAGCTGTGTGTCTGTCCATCAACCCTGGCTGAACTGGACGAGGTCTTGATGCGGGCCAAGTTTGACCGTTACCAGCCCGCCGCGGTGCGCCGGGAGTTTGCTGACTTTGTCCGGCTGCATTCCCTGTTTTTCGAAGTGTCTGACAAGGATGTGGGCAACGTGCAGCCTGTCTGCCGCGACCCCAAAGACAATCAGTTTCTGGCGTTGCTCCAGACGTGCGATGCAGATGTTTTGATCAGCAGCGATACCGACCTGCTTGTCTTGCATCCTTGGAACGGTATCCCGATCATGACGCCAGCCGCATTTTTGAGAGCTGTGAACACGCATTGACAGAATCGAACAGGAAAAGGGCGAACCCATGCGCCTGCATAAAGAAAAAACTGCACCAGCAAGCCAAGAACAACTCCAAAGTGCAATTTCAGATCCATCCCCGACAACCTGGCCAGATCTGCGTCAATCGGCAGCAGGTTATTCAGCGCATCGTTAAGTCAGCACCACCACGCCGTCGGCGGCGCGCACGCCTTGGCCTGCAGACAACACAAACAGCGGATTGATTTCAGCGGTGAGTAGCCGCTCGCCCAAGGCGTCTGCCAACTGAGAAAATTGCACGATGGCGTCAACCAGCGCATCGACATCGGCCAGCGGCCGGCCACGGTAACCATTCAGCAAGGGCCAGGTTTTCAAGCTGTGCACCATAGCGCGCGCCTCGGCCGGCTGCAGTCCACCAACTTCCGGCAGCAGGCGCAGCACGCTGTCGTCCAGCAGTTCAGCAGTGACGCCGCCCATGCCGAGCAGCAACACCATGCCGAGTGGGTCACGCTGTAGACCGAGCAACATCTCGGTGCCACCGCTGACCATTTCTTGCACCAGCCAAGCGTCGGGCACGGTGTTTTTGGCAGCTTGCACCGCTTCTTTCACCGTTATTTGCATCAGCCCCAAACGCGCCGCTACATCAGCCGGCGCGACGTTGACCGCCACGCCACCGACCTCGCTTTTGTGCAAAATGTGCCGCGACAACAGCTTCAACACCACGGGCGTACCAAAGGCTTCGGCGGCACGCTGCGCATCGGCAGTCGTGCGCACCACCGTCTCGCGCACGACACCTATGCCGGCTTTGGCAAACAGCTGCTTGGCTTCGTGCTCGTCGAGCGGCCCGGCGGACAAGCCTGCCGCATACGCCGCCAAGGGAGAGCGTGACTCGATCGCCGCCAAATCCGGCGATGCCTTCTGCGCTTCGTGGGCTGATGAGACTTCCTGCATCAACAGCGCGGTGAAGGCTGCGGTGCAGCTTTCAGGGGCGCTAAAAGCCGGCACACCGCGCAAGCCCAACAAGCGCGCCACCTCAGGCGCATGCGGGCTGACATACGCCAGCAAGGGCTTGGCACTGCCGGGCAAGCTGGCATGAATCGCATCGGCCATCAGGTCGGGCATGGCCAAGGCCGACGAGCCGACGATGACGACCACGGCGTCATATGTCGGGCTGGCCAGCAAGATGCTGATGGCACCGCGCAGCAGCAGCGGTTGCAAGCCAGCGAGCGTCACATCAATCGGGTTCCGGTCTAGCGCTGCTTGGTCGTTTTGCTGTAACGCTCGCAAATCGCTGGCGGTCTCTGCATCAGGCGCTGGGGTTTCAAAACCAGCCAGCCCCAGGCTGTCGGCCACCAAGGTGCCGGCACCGCCGGTGGACGTCAAGATGGCAACCCGCCTGCCCAACAAACATCGGCCCGAGGCGAGCGCCGCCGACATGTCTAGCAAGTCTGCAAAGGTTTGCGCGCGCACCACACCGGCCTGCGCAAACAGCGCGTCGTACACCCGGTCAGCGCCCGCCATGGCACCGGTGTGCGAAACCGCCGCGGCGGCGCCCTGCTCGGATCGCCCGACCTTGAAAGCCACCACCGACTTGCCGGCCAGCCGCGCACGCTCAGCGGCTAGGCGAAATTTGACTGGGTTCCGCAAGGTCTCGATGTAGAGCGCGATGACTTGTGTGGCCTCATCGTCAACGAGGTAGTCGAGAATGTCGGCCACTTCGAGATCGACCTCGTTGCTGGTTGAGACGAGTTTGGAAAAGCCAATGCCACGGGCCGCCGCGCGCGACAACAGGGCGCCAAGAATGCCGCCACTTTGTGAGATCACGGCGATGTTGCCAGCAGGCAAGTCTTTGATCTCCAGCGCGCCGCTGGCCGACAGTGTGATGCGGTCCGTCAGGTTGACCAAGCCAATGGTGTTGGGGCCTAGCAGGCGCATGCTGCCAGCTGCCACTTTCAACGCATGCTGACGTTGCGCGCCAGCCTCGCCGGTTTCGGTGTAACCTCCGGCGAGAACGATCGCGGCTGCCGTGCCGCAAGCGGCCAACTCGCGCACAGCGGCTTCAGCACGCTCCGGCCCGACCAGCACCAGACCAACGTCCGGCACTTGCGGCAAAGCACTGACGCTCGAATAACAAGTCAAACCCGCGAGCGTGTCAACGCGCGGATTGATCGGATAAATAGCGCCACCAAAACCGTGCTTTTGCAAATAGGCCACCGGGCGGCCAGCGGTTTTGCTGGGATCGGCAGACGCGCCGATCACGGCCACGCTGCGCGGGCGCAACAGGCGGTCAAGGGCTATGGCGGTTGGGGTCAAAGATGTCATGCCTTGCGCGACTTGTCGAGGAAGGCGGCAATTGACGCGTGATGGCTGTCGGTGGTGTAGCAAATCCCTTGCGCCATGCTGCCTTGCGAGAAGACGTCTTCAACGCTCGACTCAAAAGTTTTGTCGAGGATGGATTTGGACAGCGCCAGCGCCGGGCCGGCATGGCGACCGAGTTCCGCGGCCCAAGCGGTGGCATCGGCCAGCAACGATTCGGGTGCGGCGATGCGGTCCGCCACGCCCAAGCGCAGCGCTTCATCGGCACCGATTTTTCGGCCCGTGAAGATCAACTCTTTGGCACACACCAAGCCCACACGGCGCGGCAAAAAATACATGCCGCCGCCGTCCGGAATCAGGCCGCGCAGCACATAGGTCCAGGCAAAGTTGGCATCGCTGGCCGCCATCACAAAGTCGCAGCACATCGCCATATCGGCACCCAAGCCGGTGGCAGCGCCATGGACGGCGGCAATCGTCGGCTTCGGCAAGGCATGCAACATAGCGACCACGTGGTGCGTGCGCTGCTGGCGTGCCCAGCCGTTGAAACCGACCTCTCCAGCGGGTGCTTGTGCGCGTTGCTGCATCGCACGTACGTCGCCGCCTGAGCAAAAGCCCTTGCCCTTGCCCGTCAACACCAAGGCGCGGATGGCCGGGTTGCCGCCCACTTCGTCGAGAGCCTGGGTCAGTTCACCGCGCATCGCATCGTCAATGGCGTTGCGAACGTCGGGGCGGTTCAGCGCCAGCACGGCGATGCCGTCATGCACTTGCAGGTCGATGGATGAGAAATTGAAAGTCATGGTGTAGCTCAATAAATAAAATAGACAAGGTTCGTACGTTCAATCTGCCGTGATGCGGGCGTCCTGCACCACGCGACGCCAGCGCAGCTGCTCGGCACGCACGTAGCGCTCCAGTTCCGCCGGCGTGCCGACGTTGGAGACCAGGCCTTCGGCCTCAACGCGGCTGCGAAAATTCTCGCTCTTGACGGCTTGCTTGAGCGCGGCATTGAGTCGCGCCACCGCCGCTGCCGGCGTGCCCGCTGGCGCGTACACCGCGTACCAGCTTTCAGCCATGTAGCCGACCACGCCGGCTTCGGCCAGCGTCGGCAAATCAGGCCAGGCCGGCGATCGTTTGCCCGAGGTCACGGCCAACGCGCGCAGCTTACCGGCATTGATGTACTGCGCCACGCTGGCGACAGTGGTGAACATCATGTCGATCTGGCCACCGAGCAAATCGGTGAGGGCCGGGCTGCTGCCTTTGTACGGAATGTGCGTGAGTTCAACCTTGGCCAAGTTCGCAAAAAGCGCGCCGGCGAGATGCGCCGACGTGCCATTACCGAACGAACCGTAATTGAGTTTTCCGGGTGCGGCCTTGGCGGCAAGCAACACGTCGTTGACATTTTTCCAAGGCTTGACAGTGCGCACCACCAGCACGTTGGGCGAGGTGCCGATCAGCCCGACGGGTGTGAGGTCTTTGTTGGGGTCGAACGGCAACTTGGCCACCAGCGCTGGATTCACCGCCAGCGCAAAAGTACCCATCACCAGCGTGTAACCATCGGCTGCACTTTTGGCCACCAAGTCCGTGCCAATGATGGTGCCTGCGCCGGGTTTGTTGTCGACGATCACCTGTTGGCCGAGGTCTTGCGCCATGCCTTCGGCCACCAGACGCCCCACCAGATCTGTGCCGCCACCGGGCGCAAAGGGCACCACCAAGCGCAGTGGTTTCTCGGGGTAGGCGGCCAGCGCTGGCAACGCCATGCCCATGCAACCGAACACCAACACCGATGTCTGTGCAACGGTGTGAAGCCAACAACGGCGACGTGAAACGAGATTCATTTCAAACTCCTTGACGGCGTGCAGAGTGGTCTGTTGTCAAGACCTCAGGGTTCACCAAGTTGTGCGACTGCCCTGCGGCAAAGGCATTCAGGTTGTCGAAAGCGGTGCCGAAATACAGCTCGTAGTTGTCGCGCTCAACATAGCCGATGTGCGGCGTGCACAGCGCCCGCGGATGCTGCACCAACGGGTGCTGTGCGCCCATCACCGGTTCTGCCTCATAGACATCGACGGCGGCAAAGCCGGGGTGGCCTTGCACCAAGGCCGCCGCCAGCGCACCTTCAGCCACCAACTCGGCGCGGCTGGTGTTGACGAACACCGCGTCTGGCCGCATACGCGCCAGATCAGCCGCCGTGATGAGACCCCGTGTTTGTGCATTCAAGCGCACGTGCAAACTCAGCACATCGCTGCCCGCAAAAAATGCTTCGCGTGATGGTGCGACTTCAAAACCATCCGCCCGGGCGTCGGCCAGCGAGGCTTCACGGCCCCAAACCCAGACCTTCATACCGAAGACGCGGCCGTAAGCCGCGATCTGCCGACCAATGCGGCCGTAGCTCCAAACACCCAGCCGCTGGCCGCTGAGTTGTTGGCCCAGACGACCTTGCCATTGGCCCGCTTTCAAGCGGTTGACTTCCTCTACCAAGTGACGTCGACTGGCCAGCACCAGCGCCCAGGTCAGCTCCGCCGTGGCCGCGCCCGACCCGCGCCCATCGACCACTGCCACACCGCGCGCAGTGCAAGCGGCGATGTCAATGTGCTCGGCCACCTTGCCGGTCTGGCTGATGACGCGCAGCTGCGGCAAGCGCTCCAGCAAGGCGGCGCTGATGGCGGTGCGCTCACGCGTCAGCACCAGCGCGTCAAAGTTCTGCAAGCGCTCGGCCAGCGCCTCAACGTCATGCAGCGTGTCATTGAAAACCGTCACCTGATGCCCTGCCAGCTTGGCAAAACAAGCCAAGCTACGTACACAGTTTTGATAGTCGTCGGGAATGGCAATGCGCAGTGGTTTCATAGTCATTCGAGTTTGATGCCGAGCTGGTCGACGACGCGCTTCCATTGCAGCAGATCGGTCTTGATCAACTGCTGAAACTCAGCGGGCGGCATACCGCCCGGTTCAATCCCTTGCGCCTTGAACAGCTCGCGCACCTCGCGGCTGTCCAGCGCCGTCTTAACCTCGGCGTGCAATCGATCGACCGTCGCCGTCGGTGTGCCGCTACGCACCAGCAAGCCGTACCAAGCACGGATGTCAAAGCCACGATAACCTTGCTCAGCAATCGTCGGGACATCTGGCAAACCTTGAAAGCGGCGTGCTGGCGCAACAGCCAAGGCACGGAGCTTGCCCGCCTGGATCTGACTCAAGGCCGAACTCATGTCGAGAAACATGTATTGAATCTGACCACCGAGCAAGTCTTGCAGCGCCGGGCCCGCGCCGCGGTATGGCACATGCGTGACGCGAATGTCAGCGCGCGAAGCGAACATGGCGCCGGCCAGATGCGCCGAGGTGCCGTTTCCCGACGAACCATAGGCGATCTGCCCCGGCTTGGCCTTGGCCATCGCGACCAGGGCGGCCAGATCCTTGGCCGGGAAATCGGGCCGCACCACCAACGCATGGGGAATGAAACCCACCACCGTGACCGCGCTGAAATCGCGCGTGATGTCAAACGGGTAATTCGGCATCAGCGCTGGGTTGGTCACCGCCAAAATGGACGGGAACATGAGCGTGTAGCCATCGGCGGGTTGGCGCGCGACTTCGCTGAAGCCGATGATGCCGCCGCCACCCGGTTTGTTGTCAATGATGACCGGCTGGCCCATCGTAGTGCCCATGCTTTTACTGATAGCGCGGGCCATCAAGTCGGTCGGCCCGCCCGCAGAAAAGGGCACGACGACACGCAGCGGCTTGCTCGGAAAATCAGCTGGGCTCTGGGCTATCGCGGGCGTGACAAACCAGCTGCTCAGGCTCAGCGCCAGAACGAGGGCCAAACGGCACCACGCTGAGCCGGTATGAGAGGGGAAATTCATGCGCTGTCTCCGTTGGAATTTTGGCTTTTCAGCCCTCTATGGGCTGACCGCTTCTTGTGCTTGTTTAATCGTCTGAATCGTTGAGTCTATGTGACATACTGCGGCCATTTTCTTTTATCTTTCAGCGCTGGATGCCATGACTCACCTGCTTGACACTGATGCCATTGACGTTATTCAACTTTCGCGCACCGGCGGTCCCGAGGTGCTCGAGCTCGTCAGGCGGCCGCTGCCGCAACCGGCCCCGCATGAAGTGCGGGTGCGCGCCGAGGCCATCGGCGTTGGCAAGCCCGATGCGCTGATTCGCAAAGGCAGCTACGCCTGGATGCCGCCCTTACCGGCGGTGCCCGGCAACGAAATGGCCGGTTATATCGACGCTGTGGGTTCGTCCGTCACCCACCTGCGCTCAGGTCAGCGGGTGCTGGTGAGTGCGCGTGAACTGCCCCAGCGCGGTGGTTGTTATGCCGAGGCCATCTGTGTGCCGGCGGATGCTGTGTATCGTTTGCCCGACGAAGTCTCACCGGTCGATGCCGTGACCTTGGGCAACTACCAATTGGCCGGTGCGCTGCTTTACGCGTCTGGCATCCAGCAGCCCACCAGCGTGTTAATACATGGCGCGGCTGGCGGCGTCGGCACCGCCGTCTTGCAACTGGCTGAAGCCGACGGACTGCTGGCCATTGGCACTGTGAGCAGTGATGAAAAATACGCTTACGCGCAAGCTGCCGGCGCGCGCCACCTGATTCACCGCAGCCATCAATCGGTGCAGACTGAAGTGATGGCGCTGACGGACGGCCGCGGGTTGGATCTGGTGCTGGACCATGTGGCCGGTCCGGGTTTCAGCGCGCAGTTGGACTTGCTGGCACCGCTGGGTACTTTGCTGTCTTATAACGCGCTGGGTGGTTTGCCAACCGAGAACCTGCTGGGCGACATGCGCCGCTTGTTAGGCAAGAGCTTAGGCGTGCGCTGCTACTCCATCCACACGCTCGATCAAGCACCCGCACAGCGACGTGCGCTGATGGAGCGCGCCATCTCACTCATGGCCTCAGGCGTGCTGCAGCCACCGCCGCCCACGCTGTTCGCGCTGCGTGATGCGCGCCAAGCGCACACCTTGTTGGACGCGGGACAGACGCTGGGGAAACTGGTCTTGCTGCCGCAGCGCTGAGACCTCAGTGCAGACCG
The DNA here is from genome assembly GCA_947378785.1 of Comamonadaceae bacterium. Lineage (GTDB taxonomy): Bacteria > Pseudomonadota > Gammaproteobacteria > Burkholderiales > Burkholderiaceae_C > Polaromonas. Next base: position 15,114 of record CANCLK010000015.1, on the reverse strand, counting down.
ATTAACGCAGGGAGGTCAACGCTGTCCGTCGTGCACGCTGACTTGCTCTTTGGTCAGCCCGCCTAGGCGCGCGTGCACACGCCCTCCCGTGCCCATGACCAGCGCATACACAATTTCACGCGGCCGAGGCGCGTCCTGAATGCCAACTTCCATGACGTTGTAGTGGCTGCGCACATAGCTGGCGTGGATGTAATGGAGGGGCACCATCAGGCGGTAGCCTGTCGCCGCAACGGCCTTGGCTGCTGGCACCATCGCCTTGGGTTCGCCCAGCACGCTGCGCATAGCCCAACCGCCGGCTTCATGCCACACGGCGGCATGCTCCAACTCACCGTCGACACCGACGATAGCGGCCTTGCTGTAAACCTCCACATTCTCTTTGCCGAGCACGCCAACCAACTCTTCGGCCAGCAAGGTGCCAAGTGCACGCAACTCCGCCATGAAGGGCATGAGATCGGGTTCGTACCGGCCCGCGTAGGGATTGCGCACCACGGCGCAAGCGGCTGCCAGCCGCAGTGGCGTGGCCACCGGCGCTCCGCCTTCGTGGTGAATGGTTTCAATGGTCAGGCTGCGTTTGCGAATTTCAATCAGGGACATAAAGCCTTCGTCAGTTAATTTGTTGCGTTGATATTCATTGCTTTGGAATTTTGGCGTCCGCCACCACCTGTACCCAGCGACTGAGTTCTGAGGCGACCATAGCTTTCATCTCTTCAGGCGTGCTGCCGCGCACCTCACCGCCAATGTCTTCAAGCCGCGTTTTCACGGCCGGAATCTGCAAGGCCTTGAGCGTGTCTGCGTTGAGCCGATCGACCACAGCACGCGGTGTACCGGCCGGCGCCATCAGCCCGGCCCATGAACGCACGTCGTAGCCAGTCACGCCCTGTTCACTCACGGTAGGTACTTCCGGCAAACCAGGCCAGCGCTGCGGACCCGTGGCGGCCAACGCACGCAGCTTGCCGGCTTTGATGTTGCTCAGCACAGCGGTGGGTGGCGCGATGATGAAGGGCACATCACCCGCCAGCAACGCTGTGAGCGAGGCGGCATCGCCGCGGTAAGGTACATGCAGCATGTCAACGCCAGCCATCTTGGCCAGCAATTCGCCCGCCAAATGGTGCGTCGAGCCAATGCCCGCCGTGCCATAGGCCATCGACCCTGGCGCGCTTTTAGCCGCAGCCAGCACATCTTTGAAATTACGAAATTTCGAATTGGCTTGCGCGACGATCAGGAAGGGAAAGTACGTGATGGTCGACACCATCTCGAAACTGCTGACGGTCTGGTAAGCCAGCGTGTTGTAAAGCGCGCCGGCCACCACATGGCCACCGGTGGCGAGCAACAGCGTGTAGCCATCGGGCTTGGCGCGGGAGACGGTGGTGGCGGCAATCGTGCCGCCAGCACCGGCTTGGGCTTCGACCACCATTGATTGGCCCAACGTCTTGCCCATTTCACCACCCATCAGCCGCGCAATCGCGTCGGCATTGCCGCCGGGTGCGAAGCCCTGCAAAATCCGGATCGGCCGCTCAGGATAGCTTTGGGCCCACGCCGGCAGGCTGGCCGCAGCACCCGCTGCACCGATGCTTAAAAAGAGTCTTCTGTCCATGCTTGTCTCCTGGTGTTTTGCAACAACACTGCCTGGACCTCTGACGGGTCCATGGCAGATTCGCCGGTTCAGGCGCCGGCGGCGATTGGATTGCGCAAGGTGCCGACGGCTTCGATCTCGACTTCCACCACATCGCCCGCGCGCATGACCAGCGGCGGTTTGCGGCTCCAGCCGACACCGGCCGGTGTACCGGTGGCGATGACGTCACCCGGCACCAGCGTGAAGATGGTCGAGGCGTAATTGATCAGCGTCGGAATGTCGAAAATCATGTGGCCGGTGTGGCTGGACTGCTCGACCTTGCCATTCAAACGCGTGACCAATTTGAGTTCCCGGCCCGGCGCGATTTCATCGGCGGTGACCATCCATGGGCCAAAGCCGCCAGTGGCCTCGAAGTTTTTGCCGGAAGCAATTTGTTTGGCATGGAACTGCCATTCGCGCACACTCCCATCGTTGTAGCAAGAGTAGCCGGCAACGTATTGCCACGCGTCTTCTTTCGGGATGTTGCGGCCTTCCTTGCCGATGATGACGGCCAGCTCGCCCTCCCAGTCCAGCGAGTCAGACACCTTCGGGTTGATGATGGGCTGGTTGTGCCCAATCTGGGAGCGCCAGACGCGCAAGAAGATCGGTGGTTGTTCGGACAGTTCACGGTGCATGCCGGCGGCCAGCACTTCTTGGTGGTGGTCCATGTAATTGCGCACGGCACAAATGATTTTTTCCGAGCGCGGAATCACTGGCAGGTAATGCAGGGTGGCCAACGGGCCGTCCACCGGCGCCCCTTTCGCATGCTCTGCCGCCTTCAGGTACTCGCCCGATCCGATGTACTCAGCCAGCGTGGGCAGCTCGGGCCGACTGCGACTCAGGTTGACCGCCACATCGCCAATGGCAGCGCCATAGCATTCTTGGCCTTGATGCATGTAAGACAGTAATCTCATGAAATCTCCAACAGTTGAAATGAAAAAATATGCGCCGAATCACACGGCCGATTCGCGCTCAAAGCGAGCTTGCCAATCGGCCAGCGGCATGAAGGTGGGGTCGGCGCGGCAAATGGCTTCGGTCTCGCGCATCAGCTCTGCATCGCTCTTGCTGAGGTCGAGCGGGTCGCCATGCGGCTGGGCCACATACCAAGGGGTATCGAGATAGACCTCGATGGTGTTCCCCTCGGGGTCCGAAAAATACAGCGACAGCGCGTTCCCGTGGTTCAGGCCACGCAGATTGGTCGCGCCATGGGCCAGTGCTGCGGCTTGTGCATCACGGATGTGCTGAATGCTGGGGACGGCAAACGAAATCTGCATGACCGTGCTGAAGGTCGCCTCAGGGGGTCGCCCCGATGCCAACACCAGCTGGTGATGCTGATCGGGGCTGGCACTCATGAACACCAGCTCGCTCTTGAAGGTTCGGCCGACACCGCGGTCAGTGACCGTCAGGCCAAAGACGTTCGTATAAAAACTCACCATGCGCTGCGTATCAGTGACGAAAATTCCAAAATGCGATGGCGTTGGCCGTGTCACTGAAAGCATGGGGTGTTCCTGTTTGAAGAGATGCGTATTGGAATTCAGCGCTGGCTGGCTTCAAAGCGCTGAAGGGCGGCTTCAACATTGATTTGGGTGCTGCGGATGTGCTCCGCCAGCAACACACAGGCGGTGTCGGCATCGCCCTTGAGCACGGCGTCCATCAGCCGGCGGTGCGACTTGTTCTTGTTGTGATGGGTCACGCGATGCAGCGCTGAGTAGCGTCTGTAACGCTCGGCTTGGTCAAACAAACTCGCACACAAGGCGCGTTGACGCTGTGACGGGCAGGCCGCCAGCAGCGCTAAATGGTAGTCACGGTGCAGACCCGTCCAAGTTTCGTTGAGCACCTTCGGCCCTTCGCCCAGTTGCAATTCAACTTTGGCCAGGCGATGGGCCGCCGCGACGATAGCCGCCTCCCATGCATCGTCGCCATGCAGGATGGATTCACGCAGTGCCGCGACATCGACCATCAAACGCATGTGCGTGATGTCGGCCAAGTCTTCGCGTGAAATCGGTGCGACCCTGAAACCCTTGCGGTCATCGGCCCTGACCAACCCCTCTTGACTCAGGCGGTTCAAGGCTTCTCGCAGTGGGCTGCTCGAAAAGCCATAACTGTCTTGCAACTCGTCTATCTTGAGTTTGGCGCCGGGCTCAAATGCCCCCGCAAGCACAGCATGACGCAGCTGCGCAAAGGCTTGCTCAGAGAGCGGTGCGTGGTTCAAGGACAGGGCGGGCGACATCAGATGGCTTTTAAGTTTTCTAGACTTTATGCATAAAAACAAATTTTGTGCATAGTGTTAACCCGACCCTGTCTTTGTGCGCTTTGGTTCTGGGCGTACCATCCCCGCATGAACCGCACCACGCCCACCTCACTCGCCCCCGTCAAGGCGCTCAGCGCCAGCGCCTTTGCCACGCTGCTGCTGGTCGCACTGATGATGGGTGGCAACCATGTGGCCGCCCGCATTGCCTTCAACAATGGCACCGATGTGGCGACAGCGGTGGTCTTTCGCAGCTTGGTGACGGCGCTGGTCATCGCCATCATCGTCGTCGTGCAAGGGGCCAGCCTGCGCTTCAGCGCACGCCACAAACGCGTGCTGCCGGTCATCGGTTTGTTGATCGGTGTGCAGAGCGTGTGCATCTACTCATCCGTCGCTCTGCTGCCGGTGGCGTTAGCGCTGCTGGCCTTCAACACCCACCCCCTCTGGACAGCGCTGTGGGCCTGGGTGATTTACCGACAGCGGCCCGAGCGAACCATGCTCATGGCCATGCCGGTGATCTTGCTGGGGCTGGCACTGGCGCTCGATGTGCTGGGCGCCTCCTCAGGCTTGGGCGCTTCAGCCCAATGGTCCCGCATCGGGGCTGGTGTTGGCTTCGCCATGGCGGCAGCCGCAACCTTCGGGCTGGCACTGGTGTTGACGCAAAACGAGGCTGCCGACCTGGATGGCCGCGTCCGAACTGCCACCACCTTGATGCTGACGGGTGTGGTGGGCTTGACCGTGGTGGTCGGCCAAGGCGGTTTTCATTTTCCGCAAGCGATGGTGGGTTGGTGGGGCCTGGCCGCGCTGACTTTTTTGTACGGCACCGCTTTCACCATCCTGTTCACGGTGCTCCCCAAGCTGGGTGTTGTGGGCAACTCCGCCATCATGAATGTGGAACCGGTGTTTGCCTTGGTGCTGGCTTGGTTGCTGCTGGGACAAAGCATCGCCCCGGTGCAGGTGGCCGGGGCCTTGCTTGTCGTGGCGGCCGTGATGGCGCTGGGATTGCGCAAACGCTGACGCGCCTACAAGCGGGGTCAGTCGGGTTTGATGTTGGCGTCGCGAACGACCTTGGCGTAACGCAGGCGATCCGAACGAATCAGCGCGGCGAACTGCTCGGTAGTGCCCGGCAACACGATGCCACCCACCGCCGCCATGCGCTCGCGCACCTCAGGGGTTTGCAAGGCCTTCTGAACTTCGGCATGCAACCGCACCACCACCGCTTTGGGGGTCGCAATCGGGGCCACCAAGCCGTACCAGACGGAGGCCTCAAAGCCCGGGAAACCACTCTCAGCCATGGTGGGCACATCCGGCAATGTGGCTGCACGTGTTGGGCTCAACACAGCGAGCACGCGAAGACGCCCGCTTTTAACGTGTGGCAGCGCCTCCAGTGCGTTGACGGCCACCATCGGCAACTGGCCGCCGATGACATCGGTGATGGCCGGTCCGCCGCCACGGTAAGGCACGTGCGACATAGAAATGCCAGCGGTGGCCTGGAACAACTCCACCGCCATGTGCGGCGTTGAGCCATTGCCAGGGCTGGCGTAATTGAAGCTGCCGGGCTTGGCCTTAGCCAACTCGATCAATTTAGCCAGCGTCGCCGGGCCGGTTGCAGCGTTGACGGCCAGCACCACCGGCACGCGGCCGACCAGCGCGATCGGCACCAGGTCTTTTTCAGCGTCAAAAGGCGCGGGTTGGTAAAGCGACATGTTGGCGGCCAAGGCATTGGCGGCCAACATCAAGGTGTAGCCATCGGCCGGGCTGTCGATCACATATTTAACGGCAATGTTGGTGCCGGCGCCGGGTTTGTTTTCAATGACAAAAGGCTGGCCCATGCTGGCCGACAGCGTCTGGCCCATGGTGCGCGCCACGATGTCCACCGCGCCGCCCGCCGGATAACCCACCACGATCTTCACGGGCTTGGCCGGGTAAGTCTGGGCCAGCACCGGGCTGGCCAGCATGCCGAGGCCGCAGGCGCACAGCAGCAACGCGGCAAGGCCATGGCGGCGCTGAGGCAACTGCGGCAACTGCGGCAATTTTGGATCTGTGAATGAAGTCATGAGGTGTCCGTCCGTAAAAATAAAAAATCAGTCTTGGCTGGTGCCACGCAGGCCAGCACGTTTCACGATGCCGGCGAGCAAACCTGAGCGATGTGCATCCTCGGCAAACTGTTGCACGTAAGGCAAGCCAGCGCCGCGTTGCTGCGGAATCGCAATAGCCATGGTTTCGAGACCCCAACGACCGTCCAAAATGCGATAACCGGGCAATGCATCCGCCATTTCATGGAGGATGCCCTTGTTGGTGGCGAAGGCGTCGAGCTGACCCTCGCGGAACATGACTTGCGCCTGTGTGACCGATGGCGCTGGCACCACGGCGGCGTTCTTGAAGAGTCGCCCCAATACGGCCTGCGAAGAACTGCCTTGCGCCACGCCAACACGGACGCCCGGTGTGTCAACGTCTGCGACATTTTTCAACGCAGACGCGGGCGGCACCAGATAACCAAGTTCGAGACGCAGCAAGGGCGCGGTGAAGTCCATGTCGCGGGCACGCACTTCAGTGGCATTGGTGAACGTGAAATCCACGGCACCCGCCTTGAGCGCTTGCAACACATCGGCCAATCGGGTGAATTCTTTGATCTCTACCGGCACGCCAAGTTGACGACCCAAAGCAGTGCCGAGTTCGAACGCGACACCGGCTGGGTCGCCGGTTTTGGCATCGCGCACCAGGGACGTTGGACTCCCGAGATACACGCCCACACGCAAGCTGCCGGTGGGTGCCAGCGTCTTGACGATGCCAGGATCGACAACCGGGGCGACAGTCGTACAACCGGCCAGTGCGACAAGCCCAGTCACCAGACACAAAAATATTTTTCTACGCAAGTTCATGGGTCTCTTTCTTTTTTAGCTGGCCAGCGAGTGCCGGGAAACGCTTCAGTCGATGTAACGCATGCCGGCTTTTTCAAGCGGTTCACGCATCTTGTACATGTCGAGCCCGAGCACTCCGGAAGCGAGCAGTGCACGCTTGTCGGCTTCCAGGGCTTCACGCTTTTCGGCGGCGTTGGCCACTTCCATGGCGCGAGCAGCGGGGATCACCACCACGCCGTCGATATCGGCCACGATCACGTCACCCGGATTGACAAAGGCGCCAGCGCAAACCACCGGCACATTGACTGAGCCCAGTGTGGCCTTGACAGTCCCCTTGGAATGGATGGCGCGGCTGAAGACCGGAAAGTTCATGTCGGTGAGGTCGCTGACGTCGCGAACGCCGGCGTCGATGACCAGACCGATGGCGCCACGCGAGCGAAACGAGGTCGCCAGCAAGTCGCCAAAAAAGCCGTCGTCGTTGTCGGTGGTGCATGCGGCCACGGCGACGTCACCTGGCTGCAACTGCTCGGCAGCCACATGCAACATCCAGTTGTCGCCGGGTTGCAGCAAGATTGTGACGGCCGTGCCGCAGATGCGCGCGCTCGGGTAAATCGGCCGCATGTAGGGCTTCATGAGGCCGACGCGGCCCATGGCCTCGTGCAAGGTCGCAACGCCAAAGCGCGAGAGTTTGTCGACGGCAGCCTTGTCGGCGCGCACGATGTTGCGCTTGACGACACCGAGTTGATTGAAAAGGTCTAGGTTGTCGCTCATGGTCATTGGCCTTTGCGTTGGAGGGCGGCATCGAGGCGCGGAAAAACTCGGCGCGCATTGCCTTCGTAAATCTGAAAACGATCCGCATCGCTGAGGATTTTGGATGACTCGATGTAGCGCTTGGTGTCGTCGTAGTAGTGGCCGGTTTGCGGGTCAATGCCGCGCACAGCACCAATCATCTCGGATGCAAACAAAACGTTTTTCACTGGGATCACGGTGTTCAGCAAGTCGATGCCGGGTTGGTGATAGACGCAGGTGTCAAAGAAAATATTGTTCAGCAAATGGTCTTCGAGTAATGGCTTTTTGAGCTCTTGCGCCAGCCCGCGAAATCGGCCCCAGTGGTAGGGCACTGCGCCGCCGCCGTGCGGGATCAAAAAGCGCAGCGTCGGAAAGTCTTTGAACAAATCACTGGTCAGGCACTGCATGAAGGCGGTGGTGTCAGCGTTCAGGTAATGCGCGCCTGTGGTGTGAAAGCAGGCGTTGCAACTGGTGCTCACATGGATCATGGCGGGGATGTCGTGCTCCACCATTTTTTCGTAAATGGGGTACCACTGCTTGTCACTCAACGGCGGTGACGTCCAGTGGCCGCCGGAGGGATCGGGGTTCAGGTTGATGCCAACGTTGCCGTATTCTTTGACGCAACGCTCAAGTTCGGGAATGCAGGTGGCGGGATCGACACCGGGCGACTGCGGCAACATGGCCGCGCCAATGAAGTGGTCCGGGAACAGCTCGCTGACGCGAAAGCACAGCTCGTTGCAAATCGCCGCCCACGTCGAAGAGGTGTTGAAGTCGCCGATGTGATGGGCCATGAAACTGGCGCGTGGCGAAAAAATGGTGAGGTCGCTGCCGCGCTCTTTCATCAGGCGCAGCTGGTTGCTCTCGATCGATTCACGCAACTCGTCGTCGCTGATTTTCAGGTCGGCCACCTTCGGAGCGGCTGACGGGTTGCTCAAGCTGGCGATCTGCTGGTTGCGCCAATTCTCCAACGCTTTGGGTGCCGTGGTGTAGTGCCCGTGGCAGTCGATGGTGAGGGGCTTTTTTGGCATGGCTACTTTCATGTTTGTCATTTTTAAAGTGCTGTGTTTGATCGGTCAGCGGCCGGCCCACACCGCGTGCGGAATGAGCGCCTCACCGCGCATCAGCAAGCGAGCGGTGCGCAGCAAAGCGGCACGCGTGACATTTTGCGGCTGGGCCGGGTCCAGCCCCAACTCAACGCTGAACTCCCCTGTCGGGTGTTCGACGGAAACCGTTTTCGGATTGCCCTCGGCCATGACCGCCACACCGTCGCAGACCGAGCCTTTCAACACGCACGCCGTGCCGACCGTGACGGCCGCCAGCACGCCAATGGCGTCATGGCAAACATGTGGGATGAAGCTGCGCGTGCACAAGGTACCGCCACTTTGGGGCGCTGCAATCAGCGTCATTTTGGGGTAATTTTTACTTGTCACGTCGCCGAGTAGCATGGCGTGACCCGCAGCCACCCGCAGCGTTTCAATGCGTGCTTTGAGTTCGGTGTCGGCGTTGAGATCGGCCACACTTTCGTAGCCGGTGCGGCCGACCGCGCTGGCCAGAAACATCACCAGCGGCATGCCGTTGTCGATGCACGTGACTTCGATGCCGTCGATCACATCGCGCACGTTTCCCGTCGGCAAAAGCCCTGGCGCCACCGAGCCCGCCGTGTCGAGAAAATTGATGGTGATAGGCGCTGAGCTGCCCGGCGCGCCGTCGATGCGTGCCGACCCAGCGTACTCAACGTATCTGCCGTTTTCACCCTGCGGCGTCAACACCGTGATGTCGCACTGCATGTCGGTGTTGAGGGTTAACACGCGCAAAGTCGTGGTGTCACCCTGCGCTTGCACCAAGCCAGTTTCCAGTGCAAAAGGCACGACCGCCGCCAGCATGTTGCCGCAGTTCGGCGTGGTGTCGACGGTGTCGCCGTTGGGCTGCAGTTGGGCAAACAAAAAGTCGAGGTCAACACCCGGCGTATTGCTTTTGGAAACGATGCCCGCCTTGCTGGTGAGTGGATGCGCGCCGCCGAGTCCGTCGATCTGCCGCGGGTCCGGCGAGCCCATCACGGCCAGCAAGACCTTGTCCCGCGTCGGCAGATCAGCCGGTAAGTCGGACGCCAAAAAAAAGGGGCCCTTGGAGGTGCCGCCGCGCATGAGAAGGCAGGGAATAGCAGTTTGCATGCGCAAATTCTAGGGATTCCGACCAACTTCAGGGGCATTCCCGCTCACTAGCTGCTATTTATTTTTGCTATAACAAGCCATTCGGTATTTAGAAAATAAAACATGGACCTGAAGCAAATTGAATCCTTTGTGCGCGTGGCAGAGCTGGGCAGCTTCACCCGCGCCGCTGCCGCCTTGGGCATGCCGCAGCCCTTGCTGAGCCGGCATGTGCGCCAACTTGAAGTGGAATTGCGCCAGACCTTTTTGTGGCGCAATGGCCGCGGCGTGACGCTGACCGAAGCCGGCGGTGTGTTGCTGGAACATGGTCGCGGCATCTTGCACCAAGTGGCCTTGGCGCGTGAAGAGCTGGGTGCTGTCCGCGGTGCGCTGGCCGGTCATGTCTCGATTGGCTTACCGCCCAGCCTGAGCAAACTGGTGGCGGTGCCGCTGACACGCGAATTCAGACTGCGCCTGCCCGATGCGCAACTGACACTGAACGAAGGCTTTTCGATGCCCATGCAAGAGAGCCTTCGCTCAGGCCGGCTCGACATGGCGCTGCTGTACAACACGCCGCCCTCGCCCGACATGGACGTCAACCTGCTGCACCGCGAAGCGCTGATGCTGATTTCTTCACAGGCCAGCGCCGAGTGCCACCCCGATGTGCCCCTGAAGGAGCGAATGCCGATGGCCGATTTGGCCAAGCTGCCGCTGATTGTTCCTAGCCGACCGAACACCTTTCGCATCCTCATCGACACCGAGTTCGTGCGCATGAACTGCGCGCCCAACATCGTCATGGAAGTCGATGGACTGAATGCGATCCTTGATTTGGTCCGCGAAGGTTTGGGATTTGCCGTACTACCGCCCTACACCCTGAGCCACTTTCAAGAGCCGCATCCGTTTTCAACCCATGCCCTCCACAGCCCGCGACTCATGAGCGAGTTGATGCTGGTGAACTCGGCCCGGCGGCCCAGCACGGAGACACACAAAGAAGTGCGGACGATGGTCGCCTCGGTGGTTAAAAAAGCCATTCAGGCCTATGTTTAGTTTTTCGTTATGGCGAGCGATAAACTCCGTCACAGCGAGCGCAGCGCGGCAGTTCTGGGGCCGTCATGGCGAGCGCAGCGCGGCCATCCATCTTCGAGGTGCACTGTCCTAGACTGCCGCGCTGCGCTCGCAGTGACGGAGTTTTGAGCTCGTTGTTCAAGGTCTCTGTGCAGCAGCCGAATGGATTCGAAAAACTCGTCGTTAAGGAGAATTAATGTTATTTCCATTCTTTTCACGCCTTCGTCTGATCAACGGTTTGACCGCTTTGTTAGCTTTAGGCCTGTCGCTGACGGCGGGCGTGGCAGCTGCGCAAAGCAGCCAAGCCGAAGTGCTGTGGCTCGGGCAAGCGGCGTTCCGGATCACCTCCCCCGGCGGCAAAGTCATCGTTGTGGATCCTTGGCTGCGCCTGAACCCTCTAACGCCTGCGGCCTACAAAAACCTAGATGCGCTGGGCAAAGTCGATGTGCTGCTGGTCAGCCATGGGCACTTCGACCACTTCGCCGATGCCCCAGCACTGGCGCTGATGCACAAGATTCCGATGTACGCGCCCGGCGATATGAATCAATCTGCCGCCCTGCTCGGCATCCTGCCGCCTGAGCTGCTGCCACGCTTCAACAAAGGCGGGACCATCACGCCAGTGCCGGGCATCAAAGTCACTGCCGTGCACGCTGAACACTCGTCGGTGCTGGTGTGGAAAAACGCTGCCACCGGCAAGGACGAAACCCATGTCGGCGGCGAGCCGCTCGGCTTCATCATCGAACTTGAAGACGGCTTCAAGATTTACCACATGGGCGACACCGGGCTCTTCGGTGACATGAAATTCATTGCCGACTACTACAAGCCAGACCTGGTGTTGATGCCCATTGGCGGCAACTTCACCATGGGCCCGGTCGATGCGGCCTTTGCCACGCGCGAGTGGCTCAAGCCCAAGACGGTGATTCCGATGCACTACGGCGCCAACCCACTGGGCAAAGGCACGCCTGCAGAATTCATCCAGGCGCTGGGGGCCACCAGCACCCGTGTACTGGCTCTCAAGCCCGGTGAAAAAGCCGAATTTTCAAAGCCATGACCATGACCGCCTCCCTTGATCGCGCCATCTTGCGCCCCCTCACGCGACCCCTGTTACCGGCCTTACTGCTGGTTCTCAGCGCGACCACCATGCTCCCTGCACAAGCGCAAACCAACGCCGCAGCCAACTACCCAAACAAGCCGATTCGCTTGCTTGTGCCCTTCACACCCGGCGGCAGCACAGACATCTTGGCGCGTTCCATCGGACAAGAACTCACGAAGGCCTGGGGCCAGAGCGTGGTCATTGAAAACATCCCCGGCGCTGGCGGCAGCATTGGTGCCGACAAAGTCGCCAAGGCCGCTGGCGACGGCTACACCTTACTGATGGGCCACATCGGCACGCTGGCCGTCAACCCCAGCCTGTACCCCAAGCTGCCGTACAACCCGGTGACTGACTTTGCGCCGGTGGCATGGGTCGCGCGCGTGCCGAATGTGCTGGTGGTGCACCCCTCCGTGCCCGCCAAGACCGTGCAAGAACTGGTGGCACTGGGCAAGTCGCGCCCAGGTCAATTCAACTACGGCTCGGGTGGCAACGGCAGCGCCGCCAACCTGGCGACCGAATATTTCAATCTCCAGACCGGCACGTCATTTCTGCACATCCCTTACCGCGGCACGGGACCGGCTGTCACTGACTTGCTGGGGGGCCAAATTCAGCTGGTGTTCACGGGCGCGCCAGCGGTGCTGGCGCAAATCAAGAACGGCCAACTGCGTGCGTTGGCCGTGTCATCACCAAAACGCATCGACGTTTTGCCCGACGTTCCGACCGTGGCCGAAAGTGGCTACAAAGGCTTTGAAGCTGACCAGTGGTATGGCATCGTCGCGCCTGCAGCGACACCACCCGACATCGTGCGCAAACTCAACGCCCAGATCAATCTGGCGCTGAGCTCAGTCGAACTGAAAACCCGTTTGAACAATGAAGGTGCGGTCGCCACGCCCTCCACACCAGAGGTCTTTGGCAAACTGATTGCCAGCGAGATCGCCCGCTGGAAACCCGTGATTTCTTCGGGGCGGGTCAAGGTCGATTGAGGCACAAGCTCTCAAGTCGTAGCTCCGTTCACCAAGTCTTGCAAGAGGGTTTCTGTTCCCATTTGCCCACCCTTGAGCATGATTTCCAGGCCGTCCATCTGCGGGTTGTCACTGTGCAGGCAACACAGTGCGACGCCAGGCGCCAGTTGCGTGCGATAGGACAGCCCCCAGGCATCAAGAGCTTGAACTGCGTGACTGGACGTATCGCCACCCGCGATGCCTAGGCGCTTAATTGGCGTGATGCGCAGCACCTGCGCCAACAGATCGCCACAGGCGCGGGCCAGGGAACGACCATGCTTGACGCCTGCAGCCTCGCCGCTGGAAGCGGTAAAGGCCAGCACGTTGCGCCCCGCTGCCAGCTGCCCGGCAATGTGATTTGCCGTACTCGTCACGTAGGTCTTATCAGTTTCAAGGCGTACAGGGTCTAAACCAACGTGCAGATATGAATGTGCCGCGCTCACTTGCAGTGCCGTCAGCGGCGACAGGCTACCGGCCAAAACCAGCACAGGCCCGGCGGCAACGGCCACACGAGACGTCACCAACTCAGAGCCGATGTTCCAGTGTGCGACGAGCGCCTGAACGACGCTGCTAGGGCCAACGGCAAGCAAGGGTTGCACTTGAGAGCGCGTCCAGATCAGCCGGCCTACGCTGGCCAACTGGCACGCATCAGTCAGGTCCATCAGCACGGCTCTTGGGCTGGGGCTGACTTGCGGCGCAGGGGCCAGCAGCGCATCGAGCTGCGTGTCAAGCCCGGCGTCACTCTGCGCATAGTCGGTGTAGTTGATTGACAGCACATGGTGCAGACCTTGTGCCTCAAGATGCAGGCGCAAATCGGCCTCGTGCATCGGCGTCACAGGGTGCTGGCGCATCGTCGGGTGGCGGTCAATGCGGGCCACTGCACTGCCGGCGCCGGCGAACAAGTTGCCAAAGACGCAGTAGCGCCGCAAATGGGGTTGACCTCCAACGATGGGCACAAAAGAATTTCCGGTGTAGGGCTGCAAGATGCGGATCGCCGCGCCAATGCTGCCGACATGCGGCGCACTGTCAAAAGTCGAGCAGGTTTTGTAGTGCAACACCGCGGCACCGACTCGGGCGAACAATGCACCGACAGGCGCCAGCTCCACCCGCATTTCGTCAGGCGTCATGGCGCGTGCTGCGCCGGCAATGCCCAGGCAGTCCAGCGGTCCAGCGCGTTCAAGCTGAGCCTGTGTTGGCAACCCCAAAAACAGCATCGTGCGCAAGCCAGCGCGAGCAGCAGTTGACAGGGTGTCTGTTGCGCCCGTGAAGTCGTCGCCGTAAAACGCGATTTTGGGACTGGGCATCAGGCCACTGCCGTGCCGCTCCATGGCCGGGCTACTTGCCAAAAAATGCTAACGCGGCGGCCAGCTCAGGTGCCTGCCCTGCGAATGTCGCCAGCGGGATGCCCGCCCGCGCGGCAGCCCATGCCTGCCGAATGCTGGCGACACCGGCGGCGGGACCGCCCGGGTGCGCCAAGATGCCGCCGCCGGACATGAACAGCAAGTCGTCGCTTTTCACCGCCGACCAAGTGGCCGGCACGGTACCGGCCCACTGACCTGAAGAAAATGCAGGCATGACGCGGTCGTCAAAACTGTCCGTCAGTGGTGTGTAGCAATCGTGTGCCGATTCGATAACTTCGTCGTCCGGCTGCGAGAACTTGCCATGCAAACCATGCACGTGCATGTGGTCGACACCGGCTAATCGCCACAGTGTCTGGTAGGCCTGAAACGACATCCCTAGCAACGGGTGCCGTGACAGCGCGCCATAACCATTGCGATGGCCGTGAATCGCCAGACCGGTGTGGCGCCGCAACGTTTGCATACCGGAATGCCCGCACCAGTTGAGGCTGGCCATGACACAACTGCCGCCTTCGCGCTCGACCAGATCGGCGTGGCGTTTCATAGCGTCCGTTTCATCGGTGATGTTGAAGGCCACCATGACGTGCTTGCCGGTGCGCTGTTGATGTTCGCGCACGACAGCCATCACGGCTGGCACACGTTGCGCCAGGGGCGCGTGGTCTGGGTCCGCGCAAACCTCATCATCTTTGATGAAGTCCACACCTGCTGCGCACAGGCGGCCGACCAACTCGGCGGTCTGGGCAGCCGAAAATCCGACATTGGGTTTGATGATGGTCCCGACCAATGCGCCGGTCGCGACGCCCGTGACCTGACGCGTCCCGGCTATGCCAAACCGCGGCAACTCGAACCGGGCCCGGTAGGTTGCCGGCAACGTCAGACTTTCTAATCGCAGGCCGCTGGTTTCGCCGAGGTCGTACAGATTGCCAGACACGGTGGCAGC
>CANCLK010000014.1 GCA_947378785.1 Comamonadaceae bacterium | reverse complement strand
GAGGCCGAGGCCAAACGCATGGGGAGTGGTAAGTCTGTCGGCAAGCAATCTTCCAACGTCACGCAGCGTGAGGCTGGGGGCTCTGCCGCACAAGCGGCTAAGCCTGCTGCGCCCGCGGCGGCTCCGGCAGCTGCTCCGAAGAAGCCTTGGGGTGCCATGCTCGGCGGTCTGGCCGCCGGTCTTGGTCTGGCTTGGTTGGCCTCTTCGTTGGGCCTAGGTGCCGGTCTGGCGCAGTTCATGACCTTTGCGCTGCTGGCGCTGGTCGTCATGCTGGTGATTGGCTTTGTCTTGCGAAAGATCAAGGCTAACCGTGAAGGCGGTGGGCAGTCGACGTCGCCGTTTGCTTTTCAGGGGGCGGGGGCTCCTGCCCGGGAATACAGCCCGGCCAATGTCGGCAACGACTCATCGGCCCGACCTTGGGAGCGTTCAGGTGCCTCGTTTGAATCGACTACGCCTGCGGCAGCTGGTGGTTCCATGATTGGCTCCGCACTGACCGGTTCGCAGTCTTGGAGCGTGCCAGCCGGTTTTGACGCCGATGGCTTTTTGGCGGCATGCAAAACTAATTTTGTGACCCTGCAAGACGCGTGGGACCGCTCCGATATCAGCTCTCTGCGAGCCATGATGACGGACGACATGCTGGACCAGATCAAAAGTCAATTGGCCGAGCGCGAGTCGCACACCGGCGGTGTTTTCAACAAGACCGATGTGCTGCGTTTGGATGCCCAGTTGCTCGGCATCGAGGAGCTGGACAACGTCTACATGGCCAGCGTTGAGTTCTCGGGAATGATCCGTGAAGACGCTTCGGCAGGCCCAAGTCCCTTCCGCGAAGTCTGGAACATGACCAAGCAGCGCAATGGTACTGGCGGCTGGTTGGTCGCGGGTGTTCAAGCCTTGCAATGATCTGACGGGTCATTTATCCGTCAAAATCGGGGACGTATGAATAAAACGTCCCCTTTTTCTTTTCTGGAATCCTTCGCCAAACACCTTCAACCGCCCACTTGGCTGGTTGCGGAGGGTCAGCAGCGGCTGGTGCTGTTTCTCAACCATGTCCTGATGCAGGAAAAAGAGGCGCAGACGCGCCTCGCCCGTAAAAAGGGCAGTGTGATTCATTTGCGTTGGGGTGCTTTTGCGCTGGACCTGTTGATCACCCCGGCGGGCCTGACGGACCGCGCGGCTGCTGAGCTACCAGCGGACCTGACGCTGTCGGTGGCCATGGAAGCGCCTTGGGTCGTGGCGCAGTCGGTACTCGAGGGCAAGGCGCCGCCGGTCAAGATTGAAGGCGATGTTCAACTGGCCGCCGAATTGGGCTGGCTGGCCGACAACCTGCGCTGGGATGTCGAAGAAGACCTGTCGCGCATCATGGGTGATGTGCCTGCGCATGCGATCACTGGGGCTGGGCAGCGGTTGCTGGCAGCCCTTCGCGACTTCGTGGCACGCGCACCGCGGCCGCCTTTTGCGGCAGGCAGCGCGTCAACACCAGCCCACAAGGCGGGCGCATGAGCCGGCTGTTTCGCGGGATTTTCATTGTCTGGACGGTGCTTCGTTTCGGTCTCGATGAACTTGTTTTGTCGAGTTTTGAGAAGCCCTGGATCCGTCTGCTGACCCGCATTGTTTCCGTCGGGCGGAACCTGAAGGCTCCGCGTGGTGAGCGACTGCGGCTTGCGCTGGAACGGCTGGGTCCGATTTTCGTCAAGTTTGGTCAGGTCATGTCGACCCGCCGCGACTTGTTGCCGACCGACATCGCCGACGAACTGGCGCGTTTGCAAGACCGTGTGCCACCTTTTGATTCTTCTGTGGCAGTCGCCATCATTGAGAGCGCCTTCGGGCGCTCCATAGACAAGATTTTTGCGACCTTCGAGCGCACGCCTGTGGCCAGTGCGTCGATTGCTCAAGTGCACTTTGCGACCTTGCCCGATGGGCGTGAGGTGGCGGTCAAGGTTTTGCGCCCCAACATGTTGCCGGCCATTGAAAAAGACTTGGCCCTCATGCGCATGATGGCGGGTTGGGTTGAAAGTCTGTCGGCCGACGGAAAACGACTGAAACCACGTGAAGTGGTGGCCGAATTCGACACCCATTTGCATGACGAACTGGATCTGCTGCGCGAAGCGGCCAATGCGGCCCAATTGCGCCGCAACATGCAGGGCTTGAACCTGGTGATGATCCCGGAGATGGTCTGGGACTTTTGCATGCCCAATGTGATGGTCATGCAGCGCATGAAGGGCGTACCGATCAGCCAGGTGCAGCGATTGCGCGATGCCGGCGTTGATATTCCCAAGCTGGCCCGCGATGGCGTCACGATCTTCTTCACGCAGGTCTTTCGCGATGGATTTTTCCATGCCGACATGCACCCGGGCAACATCCAGGTGAGTCTCGATCCAGCCACCTTCGGGCGCTATATATCGCTTGATTTTGGGATTGTCGGGACGCTCACTGAGGTCGACAAAGAATATCTGGCGCAAAACTTCACGGCGTTTTTTCAGCGCGACTACAAGCGCGTGGCCGAACTGCACATTGAGTCGGGCTGGGTGCCGGCGCGTACCCGCGTCGACCAATTAGAGTCGGCCATTCGCTCTTGCTGTGAGCCTTACTTTGACCGGCCACTCAAAGAAATTTCGCTCGGAATGGTGCTGATGCGGCTGTTTCAGACCTCGCGGCGCTTTCAAGTCGAGATTCAGCCGCAGTTGGTGCTGCTGCAAAAAACGCTGCTCAACATCGAGGGCTTGGGCCGCGAGCTCGACCCAGAGTTGGATTTGTGGAGCACGGCCAAACCGTTCCTTGAGAAATGGATGATGGGGCAAGTGGGGCCAGAGAAGCTGCTGGCCGAACTGAAAGCCGAAGCGCCAACCTACGCCAAGATATTGCCCGCGTTGCCGCGGCTTTTTCACCAGTTTCTCAAGACCCAATCGGCGGGCCATAAGCGCGAGCTGGTCGAACTGCTGGCTGAACAGAAACGCACGAACAAGCTCCTGCAGGGGCTTGTCTACGGGGTATTGGGCTTCACGCTGGGGCTTCTGGCGATGCAGGTGATGCAGCACTTGCAGCTGTTTTGATGTTCCATGCAGATCGGTTCAAGGCCTGACGTCTGCGGTCTGGCTTTGAGGGTGCAGCGCCTATAATTAAAGGTTTGCATCCTGCCCCTTTGCCGGTTACTCAATTCACCGAAAACTATCTAGAGCTATGCCAATCTACGCTTACAAATGCGAGTCCTGCGGGCATGCCAAGGACGTCTTACAAAAACTCTCCGACCCACTGCTGAGCGACTGCCCGCAGTGCGGTGCACCGACTTTCAAGAAACAGCTCACAGCGGCCGGTTTTCAGCTCAAGGGTTCCGGCTGGTATGTGACGGACTTTCGCGGTGGTGACTCAGGCGCTCCGGCCAAGGATGCTGTTGCACCGGCTGCCTCGGCTTCTGATGGCTCCGCAGCGCCTTCGGCCGCTGCGCCAAAGGCCGACACCCCGGCTGCCGCGCCAGCACCCGCTGCTCCGGCGGCTTCGGCCCCCTCTTCTGGTAAAGCTGACTGATGGCTGCCGTGCGTCGCTGGCTGCTGGCCGGCTTGTTGGTACTGGTACCGCTGGCGATCACTGTTTGGGTGTTGGACTGGATCGTCGGCACGCTGGATCAGACCCTGCAAATATTGCCCCAGTCTTGGCGTCCCGACCATTTGCTGGGCTTTCATATCCCCGGCTTTGGTGTCTTGCTGGCGTTGGCCATTGTGTTGATCATCGGCGCTGTGGCCAGTAATTTCCTAGGCCGAAAATTAGTTGGCTGGTGGGACTCGCTGCTGGGTCGCATCCCCATCGTCAGGTCGATTTATTCGAGCGTTAAACAGGTCTCTGACACCTTGTTTTCAGAAAATGGCAATGCCTTTCGCAAGGCGCTGCTGATTCAGTGGCCGCGTGAAGGTGTGTGGACCATCGCTTTTCAGACGGGTACGCCCGGCGGTGATGTGGTCAATCATCTTGAGGGCGAGTACCTCAGCGTTTATGTGCCGACCACGCCAAACCCGACAGGTGGTTACTTTGTGATGTTGAAAAAGTCAGACTGTATTGAACTCAAGATGAGTGTCGATGAGGCGCTGACCTATGTCATCTCCATGGGCGTTGTGTCGCCTGGCAGTCCTGCTACGCACACACCACTTTAGTTTTTGCCCATCGCGAAATCTGTTAACCGTTAACCGTAAAGCAATCCCAGTATGTCCATCGCTTCCAAAATGCGCTCCCACTATTGCGGTCTGGTGACCGAAGCCCTGATGGGTGAAACCGTTAGCCTGTGCGGTTGGGTCAACCGCCGGCGCGACCACGGCGGCGTGATCTTCATTGACCTGCGCGACCGCGAAGGGTATGTGCAAATCGTGTGCGACCCAGACCGTGTTGACATGTTCAAGACGGCGGAAGGCGTTCGCAATGAGTTTTGCGTACAGATCAAAGGCCTGGTGCGCGCGCGCCCAGATGGCACGGTCAACGACAGCCTGAAAAGCGGCAAGATTGAAATTCTGTGCCACGAGCTGACCGTGTTGAACGCCAGCGTCACGCCACCGTTCCAACTGGATGACGACAATCTGTCGGAAACCACGCGGTTGACGCATCGGGTGCTGGATCTGCGCCGCCCTTACATGCAGAACAACCTGATGCTGCGCTACCGTGTGGCCATGGAAACGCGTAAGTTTCTCGATGCCAATGGCTTCATTGACATTGAAACACCGATGCTGACAAAAAGCACGCCGGAAGGCGCTCGCGATTACCTGGTCCCGAGCCGCGTCAACGAAGGCCATTTTTTCGCCTTGCCGCAAAGCCCTCAGTTGTTCAAGCAGCTGCTGATGGTGGCTGGTTTTGACCGTTACTACCAGATCACCAAATGCTTCCGCGACGAAGACTTGCGCGCAGACCGTCAGCCTGAATTCACCCAGATTGATATTGAAACCTCGTTCATGGGTGAGCAGGACATTCGAGACATGTTCCAGGGCATGATCAGCAACATTTTCAAGACCGTGCTGGCCACCGACTTGGGTGAATTTCCCGTCATGGCCTATGCCGATGCGATGCACCGCTTCGGCTCTGACAAGCCTGACTTGCGCATTAACCTTGAGTTCACGGAACTCACTGACGTCATGGCCGATGTCGACTTTAAAGTGTTCAGCACACCGGCCACCACACCGGGCGGCCGTGTCGTCGCGCTGCGCGTGCCTGGCGGTTCTGAGATGAGTCGCGGCGAGATTGACGGCTACACCGAGTTTGTCAAGATCTACGGTGCCAAGGGCTTGGCTTGGGTCAAGGTCAATGACGTGAACAAGGGCCGCGAGGGTTTGCAAAGTCCGATCGTGAAGAACCTGCACGACGCGGCGCTGGCCGAAATTATGAAACGCTGCGGCGCGCAAAACGGTGACATTATTTTCTTTGGTGCCGACAAGGCCAAGGTCGTGAACGACAGCATCGGTGCCTTGCGCCTGAAAGTGGGCCTCAGCCCGCTGGGCAAAAAGCTCGGTCTGTTCACCGCCGGCTGGAAGCCGCTCTGGGTGGTCGACTTTCCGATGTTTGAGCATGACGAAGCCAACAACCGGTGGAGCGCTGTGCACCATCCGTTCACGGCGCCGAAAGATGGTCATGAAGACTGGATGGACACCGACCCAGGTCGTTGCATCGCCAAGGCCTACGACATGGTCCTGAATGGCTGGGAACTTGGCGGTGGCTCGGTGCGGATTCACCGTGCTGATGTGCAAAGCAAGGTTTTCGACGCCTTGAAAATCGGGCCAGAAGAAGCCCAGGAAAAGTTCGGCTTCCTGCTGGACGCGCTGCAATACGGCGCACCACCGCACGGTGGATTGGCCTTTGGCCTAGACCGCATCGTCACCATGATGACTGGCGCAGAGTCGATCCGCGACGTCATTGCCTTCCCAAAAACCCAACGCGCACAGTGCTTGCTAACGCACGCACCCAGCGCGGTGGACGAAAAGCAATTGCGCGAGCTGCACATTCGCTTGCGCAATCCGCTGCCAGCTTAACGCCCGTTGGGTCAGCACATGCGCGGATGCCTTAATCAGAGCGTCTGAAGAGCAGTTGAATGACAGCGTTCAAGCTGCCGCTTTCCGTGCTGGTGGTCATTCACACGCCAGCCTTAGAGGTGCTGCTGATCAGGCGTGCTGACCATGCTGAATTTTGGCAAAGCGTGACTGGCTCAGTCGATGCTGCAGATGCTGATCTGCGGCACACCGCCGCACGCGAAGTGCAAGAAGAAACGGGTCTTGCCGTCCAGCCCGCTGAGCTCGTGGACTGGGGTATTTCCAATGTCTATGAGATATACCCGGCTTGGCGTCATCGCTATGCGCCCGGCGTGACACACAACACTGAGCATGTGTACAGCCTGTGTGTGCCTGAAGTTGTCTCAGTACGTTTGAGTCCGCGCGAGCACACTGCATGGAAGTGGCTGGATTGGCGTGCTGCTGCTGACCTTTGCTTTTCGCCATCGAATGCCGAGGCCATCTTGTTGCTCCCGAAGTTTGGGCAAGGCAACCTTTCATGATGTTGGGCGCGGCAGTGGCTTGGCGCAGACCGAATTTTGTGTCACCCTTGAGGTATGCCTGACGCCACTTCACCGACCTCCGTCCAGCCGCCACAGTTGCTGCAAGGTGGCGCGGCTTTCTTTCCAGCGCTGATTGCGGCCATTGATGACGCGACTTATTGGGTGCAGCTGGAAACCTATATTTTTGACTTCCATGGTGCGGGTGCTGATGTTGCAGACGCTTTGGTACGTGCGGCTCAGCGTGGCCTGACTGTCCAGGTGCTGGTCGACGGCATCGGCACAGTCCCACTGGAGGTCGCCTGGAAGGAAAAACTCGCCTTTGCCGGGGTTCACTGGCAGGTGTACTCACCGCTGACCGGCAACTGGCCTGGCTTGGGATTGGTGCGACCAGACCGCTGGCGACGCTTGCACCGCAAGCTGTGCGTCGTAGACCAGCAACTGGTGTTTTGCGGTGGCGTCAACGTGCTGGATGATTTTTATGATCCTCGACATGGTGCACTTGCCGCTCCTCGATTTGACTTCACTGTGGCGCTGGAAGGACCCGTGGCCGAAGCGGCATCGGAAGCCATGGCTTTGCTGTGGTGGCGCGTGCAGGCTGGCTACAGCGCCAGGCGCCATCATTTGGCTGAAGCCTGGGAGGCATTCAAGGCCGCAGGTTATGGCGGCCGGATCAGTGCCGCGCATTTGGCACGCCGGCGTGCTTTGGCGTTGTCAGGTCGACCCGCAGGCGCCAGTACCTCTTACAGCCCGCCGACAGCCCGGGCTGCGCTGCTGCTTCGCGACAACCTGCTGAACCGCAACATCATCGAACGTGCCTATCGCAAGGCCATTGGTCAGGCTAGAAAAGACATCCTGATTGCCAATGCTTATTTTTTGCCTGGCGGCCGTTTGCGTCGTGCGCTGATCAAGGCTGCGCGCCGGGGCGTCAAGGTCACGCTGCTGTTGCAGGGTAAGTACGAATTCTTTATGCAGTACCACGCAGCCAGGCCCGTCTATGGCGCGCTACTCGATGCCGGGGTGGAAATCCACGAATACGAGGCCAGCTTTTTGCATGCCAAGGTTGCGGTGGTCGATGGCCACTGGTCTACGATTGGGTCATCCAACTTGGATCCCTTTAGCCTGCTGCTGGCACGCGAAGCCAACGTGGTGCTGGACGACCGGGTCTTTGCCCATAGCCTCAAGCAGCAGCTACTGGCCGCTATCGCCGGCCATGGTCGGCGAGTGGAAGCCACTGAGTACAACGGTCGCCCGTGGCGTCAGCGGATGCTCGACCTCGCTGCTTATGCGCTGATGCGGCTGGCTTTGTTACTGGCGGGCCAGCGCTATTAAATTTAAGGATGCCTAGTGCTATTAAAAAAATAGCTTTGAGGCCAATTAAATAGTGTGTTCAGAGCTGTCAGGCATGCATGTCAACAGCCGAGCTAAGTTTTTTGAGGACTGTTACCATTCTGCATGCTTATGAAATCAAACACGCCCACAGCGCCCGGAACGGCGCCCGCCGCCGACGATGAAGGCACCCCGATGTCGGTCAAGATCAGGGAGCGGATTACTCACGCCCGCAAGCGCTTCAACGCCAATGACAACATCGCCGAATTTATCGAGCCCGGTGATCTGGAAAAATTATTGGATGAAGTCGAGAGCAAGATGCAGGGCGTCCTTGACAGTCTGGTCATCGACACCGACAACGATCACAACACCAACAACACGGCACGCCGCGTTGCCAAGATGTACCTCAATGAAGTGTTCAAGGGCCGCTACCTGCACGCGCCGACCATCACGGAGTTTCCCAACGCCGAGCACTTGAATGAGCTCATGATCGTCGGGCCTATCACTGTGCGTAGCGCTTGCTCGCATCATTTCTGCCCGGTGATTGGTCAGGTCTGGATCGGCGTGTTGCCGAACGAACACACCAACGTGATCGGCCTGTCAAAGTACGCGCGCTTGGCTGAGTGGGTCATGGGGCGTCCGCAGATTCAAGAAGAGGCGGTGGTGCAACTGGCCGACCTGATCCAAGAAAAGACACAGCCTGACGGTCTTGCCATCGTGATGGAGGCATCTCACTACTGCATGGGTTGGCGCGGCGTGAAAGATCTTGACAGCAAGATGATCAACTCGGTGATGCGCGGTGTCTTTTTGAAAGACCCTAACTTGCGTCGTGAATTCCTCTCACTCATTCCGAAGAAGACCAACGGGTAAAAAATGCAGCCGTGTTTCACGGGCTTCTGCGCTTTTCTGACAGTGCGCTTTCATCGCCAAAGGACATCTCATCATGTTGGTTCGCCTTCTCTACGCCAGCCGCGCGGCTGATCCCCAAAGCCCAGAAGCCACAGATGGCATTCTGGCTAAGTCGCGCAGCCACAACTCAGCATGCGGCATCACCGGCATTCTTTGCTTTGGTGGGGGTATCTTTTTGCAGGCCTTGGAAGGCGGGCGTATGGCCGTCAATGAGCTCTACAAACACATTCTGAATGACCCGCGTCACAAAGATGTGGTGCTGTTGAGTTACGAAGAAATCAGCGAACGCAGATTCAGCGGCTGGACCATGGGTCAGGTGAATGCCGCCAAGCTCAACACCTCTATCCTGCTCAAATACTCTGAGCGGCC
The DNA here is from genome assembly GCA_947378785.1 of Comamonadaceae bacterium. Taxonomy (GTDB): domain Bacteria; phylum Pseudomonadota; class Gammaproteobacteria; order Burkholderiales; family Burkholderiaceae_C; genus Polaromonas. The sequence goes on along the minus strand of CANCLK010000014.1, from coordinate 44,268 downwards.
AGAACTCGACCCTTACAGCATGTCTGGTTCGGTCTCCATGGCTTTGCTCCAGGAACTGATGGCGACAGCTTCCATCGTTGGCCGCTCCTGACGCCTTGGACATGCTTCTTGCAGGCTGCGATTTTTCCAGTAGCCCTAGCCGCCGTAAACCGATCGTCTTTGCCACGGGCCACCTGCAGCGCGATCGCGTTCAACTGACTCAGTTGGAACGGGTTGAATCGTTGGAAGACTTTTCGCGTTGGCTGACTGAAGACCGGGCGTGGCTATGTGCTTTTGATTTGCCTTTTGGCCTGCCGCGTGAACTGGTGACCACGCTTGGCTGGCCTGAGCAATGGGTGGACTGCATGGCGCACTATGCAGGTCTCACACGCCCCGAGATTCGAAGCACCTTCGCAGCCTTTTGCAATGCACGCCCTGTGGGCCAAAAGTTCGCTCACCGTGTCACGGACATACCAGCCGGCTCCAGTAGTTCCATGAAATGGGTCAACCCGCCCGTTGCCTACATGTTGCATGCGGGTGTCCCGCGTCTGATGGCCGCAGGTGTTTATCTCCCAGGTTTGAGCACGCCTTCTGTTGAAATGAGCGCGTTGCCGCGTATTGCCGTTGAAGGTTACCCCGGTTTGTTGGCGCGAGAATTACTTCAGCGAGGAGGGTCGAAGGCGGGTTTGGATGCCAAACAGCGCAGCTACAAAAATGACGCCAAGGCCCTGCAAACGCCAGAACGTTTGATTGCCCGTAAGGACATGCTCACTGCGCTTGAAAATGGCCAAACGCGACTCGGCCTGCGACTAAAGCTCACGCATGCTCAACGTGATCGATTGGTTGACGATGCAACGGGTGATTCACTGGATGCTGTGCTGTGCCTGATGCAGGCCGCTTGGGGTCGTCAACAGCACATCGATGGCAAGCCGCGTTTCGGTCTGCCGGATGAGGTCGATCCGCTCGAGGGCTGGATCATCACATCCTGAGCGAAATACGCAATCAGAGGAGATGCGATGATTTGGCAACAATGTGTGGGGTTGGTGCTGCTGATACTATCGTTGTCGGCGCAGTCCCGAACGCCACCCGAAACAACGACATGGACGGGCGTGGTCACGTATGTGGTGGATGGTGACACTGTGCATGTGCGTCCGGTGGATGGCGGCAAGGTGCACAAGATCCGGATCATCGGGATGGATGCACCAGAAATATGTCAGACCGGAGGTGTTGCCGCGCGACAAGCTTTGCAGGAACGCGTATTTCAGCGTTCTGTGACAGTGAGCGCTCAGGGCGTTGATGACTATGGACGTGATCTGGCGACGATCTACCTGAGTCAGGAGGACGTAGGTCAGTGGATGGTGCAGCGTGGTCACGCTTGGTCGTATCGCTTCAAGCGAGATCCTGGCCCTTATGTCCAAGAAGAAGAAAATGCCAAGTTGCTCGGCAGGGGGCTCTTTGCTGAGATGCCAGCCGAGTATCCACGAGATTTCAGACGCCGCTACGGTCGCTGTCCGTACCGGCGTTGACGGGCGATCTGTTCTGCTTTGGTTTTTTCTGCCATGCTTTTGGCAAACTCTGACAACTGCACTGTGCCGTTCAATGTTTCAATGCGTTAACGGTCTTGCGACCGCGCAGGGGGGGATGACAAAACAGAGGCGATCAGACTCGACATTTGCGTCGAACGAAAGGCCGCAACCACCAAGCCGGTAACGGAAATAAGTCGCCATGGTTTTGCGATCACCACGACAGCGCCGACGGCTGCAGCCACACCCAGCAATTTCAACGGATTAGCCTGCGCATATTTTTCGATCATGGGATGCACCACATCGACTGCCAGATGCGCTGGATGCGATTGCCACCAAGTCGACGCGGTACGTCGCACCGTGCGCCAGAGTCCATTCAAACCAGATGAGCGGGGGCGAGCCGAGCGAGTCGAGTTGGATTCGCCTTCGAGCGTCTCATCCCCATCGTCGGTGTGTGTTGTCGGACTGTCCGGCATGTCATCGCTGCGATGCTCCTGATGGTCCCTGTGCATGCTCTGCACGATCGCACGTCGGCTGGTGGCCAAACGCTGCTGTGGGGTTAGATTCATTCTGCGGCCTCGCGCAGGGCGCGTAAATCGCTGTTCATTTGTGACTTGAGCTCGGTGAAGCGGTCACTCTGGATAGGTGTCCTTGCTCTCGAAAAAGCCAGCAATGTCAGTAGCAATACCGCTCCTGGAACGGCCACCAAGACCCAATGGAATTGATTCAGAGCGCCCAGCATGAGGCTGACACCAGAAAAAACCACAGTCACCAAGGCCCCCAACACAACAAGTGCCCAAGCCAACCCTCGCTTAACCCAGTCCGCCGTCAGCCCAGAACTCTCCTGAGCGATCAGCGCGAGATAAGCCGAAACGTGATCAGCGATGAGATCTGGGCGTTTGATCAGCGTAGCGAAAAGTGGGTGAAGCATAAAAGGGCTTACAGGAGGCTAAAGGTAGTTCAATAGCGTTTATTGCTACGGGCGGCAGTCACCAGCAGTGCGACAGCAGCGCCTACCGCGGCTGCAATGAGCACCGATCGCAATGGTTGCTCGCTGACGTATTTAGTGGTGACATCGGTATACCGGGCCAAGGATTCTTGAGCTTTGTGCTTGGCTTCAGTCGCCATGTCCATACTTTGGCGAGCCAGCTTTTGGGCGGTGTCCGCCAGTTTGTCGACCATAGGGTCGACGCTTCCACGTAACTCACGGATCTTGTCTTCGGCTTGGTCGAGAGCTTCTTTTGCATAGCTGCGTGTGAGTTCCGTCGCTTGTACCGTTGCCTGCAGAGCTTCATCTCGCGTACTGCGTGCGCTTTGTGTTCCGGAATTGTTGGGGGTCATGATTGATCCTTTGGGTTGAGTGATGAAACAAAGCCGCTCCACGATGTGTGTCGTAAAAGCTTTTTCAGCCGATGCCGACTCATCCGACCCTATCCGGGGGATGCTTCTTCCAACGTCTGACTAACAGTTTAGGGAGCTCTTGTGATGAGCTTCATCGGCTAGCCGCGGGTCACTTTGTCAGTGGATGTGTCAAGGCCCTGTAGGACGGGGACTTGCTGGCGCGGTCACGGGCGCGCAGGCGTGGTGAACCTCAGCGTGTCTTTGGCAAGTTGGCGCGTATGTGGGTGCCCTTGCCAGGGCTGGATTCAATGAACAATTGACCGCCTGCGGCTTCTACACGGTGTCGCATGCCAGCCAGCCCATGGCTGGTGGCTGCGACCTTGTCGGTGTCAAAACCTTGCCCGTCATCGCTGACTTCAATGATGACGTGGTCATCGTTGTTCCGAAGCGTGATGTCGGCATGGGTAGCCTTGGCGTATTTGCTCATGTTGGTGAGTGACTCCTGCACCAGCCGATACACCGTGAGTTGAGCCGAGCCGCCCAATTCAACCGATGCAAGCGCAGTTTTAATCTCAATACCAGAGCGATCGGCAAACTCACGCGTCAGTATTTCAAGCGATGCCACCAGACCTAGGTGTGACAGCGAGGATGGACGCAAGTCTTCGACAATGCGGCGCTTCAGAGCAATGCCGCTGTTGAGGGTGCTGACCAGATGTTCAAGCCGCTCGTTGGCTTCCGGTAATCCGTTGCCCAGACGTGACTTGATGCGTGCTACATCGAGCTTGGCTGCGGTTAGCAGCGCGCCGAGTTCGTCGTGCAACTCACGCGCGAGGTGACCGCGTTCGTCTTCTCGAACTTCCTGAAGGTGGGTGGCCAATTTGGCCAGTTTGGCAGTGCGGTCGCGCACCAGTGCTTCCAGTCGGTCTCGCTCATTTTTGAGCGATAGCTTCTCCCTCGTACCCGCCGCTAGCAGGGCCTCCGTTTGGAGCAAGTACATGTAGAAAGCCAGCAACCCGGCCAAGGTGATAGCGGCAATGCCGATGCGCGAGAGCAGCAGTGAGTGGTTGATCTGACTGTGGGCGGCCTGCATTTTCGCGCTGCTGGATGTCATGAGTTTTTCAGACTGCAGCCGAATGGCATCCATATTTTTCTTGCCGACGTCTGTCGTCAACATGAACTTCCAAGCGTCATCGTTGCCGATTTTTCGCATGCGCACGCTTAAGTCGTTTTCGCTCTGTTTTCGGCTGATGTACAGCGCCATCAATTCGAACTCGGCCAAATCTTCCGGCTGGTCGGACAAGCTCTGGCGCAATTGGGCTAGATCTTGTCCGAGTTTAGTCAGTGCTCTCTCGTAGGGTTGGAGGTATTTTTCATCGCCAGTGAGTAAAAAACCACGTGTTCCCGTCTCCGCATCCAACATGGTGTGCATCAGTTGGCCTACTGACTGACGCGCAGATTCGGCAAGTTCTATCTTCCGGGTGGCTTCCGTGGACGCGTGAAAACTGGCTTCATTGATCGTGATCAATATGGCCGCTCCAAGGATGGCGAGCGGCAAGCTGATCACCATCTTTGGTATTGATAACTGCTTCAACGTGGCCTCCCATTTAATTTCGATGAATTATTCGTCAATAATGGAATATTGTGATGATTTAAATATTTCCCAATGACCAGCTTAAAAAAGCGTGGCAATGCCGCACACAATAGATTCACTGGAAAGACCATGAAATGATAAAAATCGGTATTGTTGACGACCATGCGATTGTTCGTTCTGGACTCAAGCAATTCTTCTCCGACCATGTCGACCTGAGGGTTGTGGGTGAAGCCGCCAGCGGCCGGGAAGCTATTGATCTCGTGCGCAACGTCGAATTGGATATCTTGGTGATGGACTTGTCCATGCCCGGGCAAAGCGGTATCGATGCCTTGGCCATGATTCGCGCCAAGGCGCCGGATGTTGGGATCCTTATTTTGAGTGGTTATCCAGAAGAACATTACGCGGTGAACTTGATTCGCCAAGGCGCCAGTGGCTACTTGAATAAAGAGTGCGATCCGATGGAGATTGTCAACGCCATTCGCGTCATTTCTCTTGGGAAGCGCTACATCACACCGGGCGTTGCGGAATTGCTGGCACAGCAACTCAATCGGCCTCACGACATCGCGGCGCATGAACAATTGTCGGAGCGGGAGTTCCAAGTCTTCCTCAAACTCGCCAAGGGCGAAACCGCCGGAGACATCGCCAAGGCGCTGTCTTTGAGTGTTAAAACGGTGAGCACTTACCGCACGCGCGTGATGGAAAAGATGAGCCTTTCCTCGAACAGCGATTTGACTTATTACGCGCTCAAGAACAAGTTGATCGACTGACAGCGTTAGTCCTTGGAATGCTGACACTGCTCAAGGCAGTAGGTCACCAAGGCGTCAATTTCATTGGACTTGTCGAAGACAGCGTCCACACCCAACTGGGCGCAACGCAGACGAATGTCTGCAGTAGCGTAGTTGCTCAGCACAATGACCTTTTGATTTGCGCGGCGACCTTGGCAGGACTCCAGAACCCCGAGCCCGGTGCCTTGCTGAAGAAAAAGGTCAACGATGGCCAAGTTCCACAAATTCTTATTTTGGGTGAGCCACTGCCGGCCTTCGAGTTCGGTTTCCGCCGTGCCAACTGCTTGGACGCAGGTCAGCTCTTCGAGGGTGTCGATCAGGTTCTCTCTGATCGTGGCGTTGTCTTCGACAATAAAAGTCTTCAATCTCACTTGAGGTCCAGTCATCCTGACGGCTGAGTTTCAGATGTCTTCCGTTTTTAGAAAAGCACCTGCTATGAGCCTTTGGGGAGAATTCGTGTTTCGTAATGTATCGCTGATGAATTTTGACAGTGACTCGGCGCCGAGTGTGTAGGGCAACTCCTACAGTTTCCAATATGTTGTCCAAATAAGAAAATGTTCGCTCTACAGCAGCGGGAATACGGCATCTTTTCAAAACTCAAAGCTCGAGTTTCAAGGGCCACCAAGGCCGACTAAGGATGGCCGCAGACCTTGCAATCGGGTTGCTGCCGCGCACCCATTTCGGTCCAGCTCATGTGCCGAGCGTCCAGCATCAGCAACCTGCCCGTAAGAGACTCACCGAAGCCGCACAACAACTTCAATGCTTCTGCTGCTTGCATGCTGCCGATGATGCCCACCAGCGGGGCAAAGACGCCCATGGTGGCGCAGTTGGTTTCCTCAGGCGCCTCAGCCTCCGGAAACAGGCACGCATAGCAGGGCGCAGATGGCTGGCGTGCGTCAAAGACCGACACTTGGCCATCCAGTTGCAAGGCCGCGCCAGACACCAGCGGTTTGGCATGCTGCACACAGGCTCGGTTGATCGCGTGGCGGGTTTGAAAATTGTCAGTGCAGTCGAGCACCACATCGGCATGTTGAACCAGATCGTTCAGCAGTTCGTCGTTGGCACGTTGCGTCACGGCGGTGACCTGTACGTCGGGATTGATCTGTGCAATGGCCTCAGCAATCGACAGCGCTTTGAAATGGCCGATGCGCCCCATGGTGTGGGCGACCTGCCGTTGCAGGTTGGTGGCTTCGACGCGGTCATGGTCGACGACCGTGATGCGCCCGACACCAGCGCTCCCCAAATAGAGGGCAGCGGGTGAACCCAGCCCGCCTGCACCGATGATCAGCGCATGAGAACCTAGCAGCCGTGCTTGCCCGTCAATGCCAATGTCATCCAGCAGAATATGCCGGGAGTAGCGCAGTAACTGTGCGTCATTCATAGTGTCAGAGCAGAGACCGGCTAAGGCGGGCCAAGGCGACGCTTAGTTTTCTTTTTTCTCGTCCTTGCGTTCAACCATGGTCTTGCTGATCATGACGGGGCTGCCCTTGAGGTGATTGATGGCTTGGATCAGTTGGAAGTCCTTGGCGCTGCCAAACTCCGGTGGGCGGCGTTGTTCTGGCGTCTTGCGCGATTCTTCTTCAAGCCGTTTCATGGCTTCCTCTCGGGCTTTTTCGCGACCGGGATCTTTCACTTCAGCACCTTGGCCACTGTTCAGGTGTTTTTCCAGATCCGCTTCACGCGTGCGAAGCGCGGCAAACGGGCTGCCTTCCAGCGTTTCATCGACCATCACGTCAGGAACAATGCCTTTGGCTTGAATCGACTTGCCGCTGGGCGTGAAATAACGTGCGGTGGTGAGCTTTAGACCGGTGTCTGGGCCGAGCGGACGAACCGTTTGCACAGAACCCTTGCCAAAGGTCTGGTTGCCCATGATGGTGGCGCGTTTGTAGTCTTGCAATGCGCCTGCCACGATCTCACTGGCCGAAGCAGAGCCCTCATTGACCAGTACCACCAACGGCACGGATTTCAATGCAGCCGGCAGACGTTTGAGCGGGTCAGCACCGCGACGCGCGTAAAACGCGGGTGAAGCCTTGTAAGTGAACTTGCTTTCGGAGAGCTGCCCGTTGGTCGACACCACCGTGACGTTTTCCGGCAAGAAGGCGGCCGACACGGCCACAGCCGCGTCAAGCAAACCGCCCGGGTCGTTGCGCAGATCAAGCACCAAGCCTTTGAGGTTGGGTTCCTGTTTGTAAATCTGTTCCAGCTTGGTGGCGAAATCGTCCACTGTGCGCTCCTGGAACTGACTCAGGCGAATCCATGCGTAGCCGGGTTCGATGACTTTGCTGCGAACCGATTGGGTTCGAATTTCTTCACGCGTGATGGACACCGGGAACGTGCGATTTTCGTCTTTGCGGAAGATCGTCAGCATGACTTTGGTCTGTGGCTCACCGCGCATTTTTTTGACTGCATCATTCAGACTCATGCCTTTGACGATGCTGTCATCAATCTTGGTGATCAGATCGTTCGGTTTGAGGCCGGCCCGGTCGGCGGGCGAACCTTCAATGGGCGAGACCACCTTGACGAGTCCATCCTCTTGACTGATCTCAATGCCCACGCCGACGAACCGGCCGCTGGTCCCTTCGCGGAATTCTTTGAAGGACTTCTTGTCGAAATAAACAGAGTGTGGGTCCAAGCTGGCGACCATGCCGGAAATGGCATCGGTGATGAGCTTTTTTTCATCAACGGGCTCGACATAGTCGCTTTTGACCATGCCAAAAACAGCGGCGAGTTGTTGCAATTCTTCGAGTGGCAGGGGCGCCATTCCGCCACGCGCTACCGCCTGTAATTGCACAGTGGTCAACGCGCCAGCAACGGCACCTATCGAAATCCAGCCAGCTATCTTGAGTTTTTGACCCATAAAAAACACCTTCTTTGGCCTTGTCCCAAAGGCGTTACAACATGTGCTGTACAGGCCCCAGGCAAGAATCTGACGCAATATACACCTTGGAGAAAAGCCCTGCTAGACAGTTCCGCCGTAAACCTGACGAAGGTCAAAATAGTCGGGTGAAACCGCGCTATTTCAAACAATTGTTACAGGCTTCCCAGGGGTTTGACCTCGTTAACTTCAGCCTTTGCCCTGAGCCGCCACTGCCGCGGCGGCCTTGGCAATCGCTTCCGTGTCGCCCAAGTAGTAGTGGCGAATTGGCTTGAGTTCAGCGTCCAGCTCATAGACCAGTGGAACGCCATTCGGAATGTTCAGGCTCACAATATCGTCGTCTGTCATGTTGTCCAGATACTTGATCAGGGCCCGGATGGAGTTGCCGTGCGCTGCCATCACAATGCGCTTGCCGGCTTTGATGGCAGGCGCGATTGATTCTGTCCAGAGTGGCATGACCCGGGCCACGGTGTCCTTCAGGCATTCCGTCAGTGGCACCTGTTCTGGGGTCAGCTTGGCGTAGCGCGGGTCATCGCGTTCGCAGCGCTCGTCGTCAGGCGACAGGGCTGGTGGCGGCACGTCGTAGCTGCGACGCCAGGCAAGCACTTGGGCATCGCCATATTTTTTGGCAGTTTCAGCTTTGTTCAGGCCTTGCAACGCACCGTAATGACGTTCATTCAGGCGCCAGCTGTGCACCACGGGCAGCCAGGTCCGGTCCATCTCATCGAGCACATGCCAGAGGGTCCGGGTCGCCCGCTTGAGCATGCTGGTGTAGGCCACGTCGAACTCATAGTGCTCATTTTTCAGTAGTTTGCCAGCGCTCAGTGCTTGGGCAATACCGGTCGGCGTCAGGTCTACATCGGCCCAGCCGGTGAAGCGGTTTTCAAGATTCCAGGTGGATTCGCCGTGGCGGATAAGCACTAATTTGTACATGGAGGGACGCTAGGAAAAGTCGGTTTACAGGGGTTTGGGGGAAGGCTCGCTGTGCCTATTTCACCCACCATTCTAAAATCATGGATTAACTGCCCAACGGCACAACACTCAAAAGGTTCAAAAGTGAAATTTCTGATCGACAACTGGATGCTGATTTCCGTGGCGCTGACTGCGGGCGGCCTGCTAATTTGGCCCTTGATTGCCAGCGGTGCGGCCGCCGGAAACCTCAGTGCTGCGGGTGCGGTGCAATTGATCAACCGTGAAAAAGCCGTGATGATTGATGTTGGCGAACCCGATGAGTTCGCGGCCGGCCACGCGGCCAACGCAAAGAATATTCCTTTTGGACAGCTCGAAGACAAGCTGACCAGCACGGTCAAGAACAAGGCCCTGCCGATTATTTTCCTGTGCCCGGCGGGTGCCCGCGCAGCCCGCGCTGTCGCGGTGGCTAAAAAACTTGGCTACGACCAAGCTCAAAGCCTGAGCGGTGGGCTGAAAGCTTGGCGCGAAGCGAACTTGCCGGTCGAAAAGGCCTGAATATGCAAGCCGTCAAGATATACACCACGGGCTCCTGCCCCTATTGCATCCAAGCCAAGGCGCTTCTGAAGCAGCGCGGGGTCATTGAACTCAATGAAATCCGTGTCGACATGCTGCAGGGGGAGCGGGAAAAAATGATGGAGATCACCGGTCGCCGAACCGTGCCGCAGATTTTCATTGGCGCCACGCATGTGGGCGGCTGTGACGATCTGGTGGCCCTAGACGGTCGCGGTGGTCTGCTGCCGCTGCTGAGCGCGCCTTGATCGGCAATTTTTCTGTTGCTTGTCGAGGCTTGTTTTGCCAATCGCCCGGACATAATCCTTGAGCTTGCAGTCCATTCATAGGCCGCAGGCGTTTCATTTTTAGTATGTTGAAAGACCACCATGGCTGAAGCCAACCTTGACCCTGTTTTCCAGATTCAACGCGTTTACCTCAAAGACATCTCGCTGGAGCAGCCCAATTCCCCGGGCATTCTGCTGGACCCGGAGCAGCCAAGCGTCGACATCCAACTGGGTGTCGAAACATCGCCTGTCACCGACGGTATTTTTGAGGTGACCGTGACCGCAACCGTGCACACCAAAATCAATGAAAAAACGGTGTTTTTGGTGGAAGCCAAGCAAGCCGGCATTTTTGAAGTTCGCAACGTTGAGGCCGAGCAACTCGGTTCCATTCTTGGCATCGCCTGCCCACAAATCGTCTACCCTTATCTGCGTGGAAACGTTGCCGACGTGATCCAGCGCGGTGGCTTCCCCCCCGTGCATCTGGCTGAAATCAACTTTCAGGCGATGTTTCTGCAGCAGCAAGCCGATGCAGCTGCGCAGGCTGCGCCACAGATCATTGTTTAAGCGTTGATGACATTTCTGCACTTGAATGGTCGCGCGCTTGCAGGGCAGGGCGTGGCATGAAAATTCTGGTCATCGGTGCGGGCGCCTGGGGCACGGCCTTGGCTGTCTCGGCCAGTCTCAAATCGGTGACTGGACAAGCGGCGCATGAGGTGTCGCTGTGGGCCCGAAATGCGAGCTTGGTCGAGGCTGTTCTGTCGACCCGGCAGAACCAGCGCTATCTGCCAGGCATCACCCTGGTGCCTGGTTTGCACGTGCTGGGCGGTTCTGAAGCCTCTTTAGAGGCCGCTCTCGGCGGACAAGATTTGATCGTTGTCGCCACGCCCATTGCGGGCGTTCGCAGCATTTTTCAGCGGTTGCAGCAGGCCCAAGTGCGTGTGCCGGTGGCTTGGCTGAGCAAGGGCTTTGAGGCGCCGCTGGCTGGCACTGTAGGGGCTGCTAATGGTGAAGCTGCGGTCTTAGAGAGTGTTGGTTTACTGGTTCATGAGATCCGCGCGCAAGTCGCACCAGACTTGCGAACCGGCGTTCTGAGCGGCCCCAGTTTTGCGCGTGAAGTGGCTGCCGGTCAACCGACGGCCTTGGTCGCGGCCAGTGAACATGCGGATGTGCGGGCGGCGTTGGTCGAGGCTTTTCACAGCGACACATTGCGGGTCTATGCAAGCGACGACATCATTGGTGTTGAAGTGGGTGGTGCCGTTAAAAACGTGCTGGCCATTGCGACAGGTTTTTGCGATGGTTTGAAGCTGGGTCTGAACGCCCGGGCAGCGCTCATCACCCGAGGCTTGGCCGAGATGAGCCGGCTTGGCGTGGCCCTTGGCGCGCAAATGGAAACGTTCACCGGTTTGTCGGGTTTGGGCGACTTGGTGCTCACCGCCACCGGTGACTTGAGCCGCAACCGCCAAGTCGGTTTGTTGCTGGCACAAGGTCAAACGCTGGCCCAGGCAGTGGCTTCATTAGGCCATGTCGCCGAAGGCGCTTATTGTGCTAGGACGGTGGTGCAGCGGGCCAAGGTGCTCGGCATTGAAATGCCGATTTCCGAAGCCGTTGTGGCCTTGCTGGACGGCGAAGTGACTCCCTTGCAGGCTGTGGCCTCGTTGATGGAACGTACCGCCACTGTTGAGCAGGGCTCAAATTTCTAGGTTGTCGATCAACCGCGTCATGCCGAGTTTGGCTGCGCCCAGAACCACCAAGGGTTCGGTGCCCAGCGGTCCAGCTTGCGGGTGCGGGCTCAGCAAGTCGGATCGCTTGCGCACTGTCAGGTAATCTGGCTTCCAGCCGCGCCGCGCCAGCGCTTGCATGGCAGCCGCTTCGAGTGCAGGCAGGTCAGCCGCTTGAACGTTTATGGCGGCATGCCCCAAAGCGGTCAGCGCCATCGAGAGTTGCACTGCTTCTGCGCGCTCCGCTGGGCTGAGGTAGTGGTTGCGGGAAGACAAAGCCAAGCCATCGTCCGCACGTTGCGTTTCACCGGTGACGATCTCAATCGGCAAGGCAAATTGCTGAACCATGCGGCGAATCACCATGACCTGCTGGTAGTCCTTCTTGCCAAAAGCTGCGACACCTTCCGGCTTGCCAGCAAAAACACATGAAAAAAGCTTCAACACGACGGTGCTGACACCAATGAAAAAGCCGGGCCTGAAGTGCCCTTCCAAAATGTCTGCCAGCCCCGACTCTGGGTGCAGCTTGTAGGTTTGCGGCTCTGGGTACAACTCTTTTTCGCGGGGTGCAAACAGCACGTTGCAGCCAGCCTCTTTGAGGCGCTCTGCATCGGCGTCTAAAGTGCGTGGGTAGCTGTCGAAGTCTTCATGCGGCGCAAACTGCAAGCGGTTGACAAAAATACTGGACACGGTGACGTCGCCCAATGCTGTGGCCTGTTTGACCAGCGCGATATGACCGTCATGCAGGTTGCCCATGGTTGGCACGAAAGCCGGGCACCGATAAGCACTGAGGTGCTGGCGCAGGTCGGCGATGGTGTGAACGATATGCATCAAAAAATCCTAGAAGCCAGAGTGATTGAAAAGTGAGAATTTACCAAGCGTGTAGGGCGTCAACCGGAAAACTGCCTTCTTTCACGGCTTTGACATAGGCCTCCATGGCACCCCGTACGTTGCCGGCGTCGTCCATGAAATTACGCACAAAGCGCGGCATTTTGCCGAGGTTGATGCCGAGCATGTCGTGCAGCACCAGCACTTGACCGGCAGTGTCTTTGCCCGCACCAATGCCGATGGTGGCGCAGCGCGTGAGTTCGGTGGTCAGGGCCGAGGCAACGGCGGCCGGCACCATTTCGAGCACGACCATGGCTGCGCCGGCGTCTTGCAGCTCATGCGCGTGTTGCTTTAATAAAGCCGCTGATTCGCCGGTTTTCCCTTGCACCCGGTAGCCGCCCAGTGCATGTACGGTTTGCGGCGTCAGCCCGAGGTGGGCGCAGACCGGAATGCCGCGCTCCACCAGAAAACGCACGGTGTCGGTGGTCCAGCCGCCGCCCTCTAACTTGACCATGTGCGCACCGGCTTGCATGAGCACGCTGGCACTGCGAAAAGCCTGCTCACGCGACTCGTGGTAACTGCCGAAGGGCAGGTCGCCGATCAGCCAGGCGGTGGCCTGTGAGCGGCGCAGGCCGTTGGCTACACATTCGGTGTGGTGGCGCATGGTTTCCAGAGACACGCCGACGGTGCTGGTCAGACCTTGACAGACCATGCCAAGCGAATCGCCGACCAAAATGCATTCGATGCCGGCCGCGTCAGCCACGGCGGCAAAGGTCGCATCGTAGGCCGTCAGCATGGTGATTTTTTCCCCATGCTGGTGCATCTCGCGGATGCGTGGCAGGCTGACGGGTTTACGCTGAGCCGGCGCTGAAGCGGGCGGCAAGGTCCCGTAGGCGGATGCCAAATTGTCGGTGGACAGTTTTGCTGTGTCTTGAGTCATTTGGGCTCCGTGAATACGCAATGGTTGATCTGCTTCGTTGTTGAAAGGGCTTCATGCGACGGCCAGCGCCTGCCATTGACCGGCTTCAAGCGGGCGTGTAGGCCAGTCGAACGTAAATCGGGGCGAAGGCTTCAGCCTGCGTGACGTCGATCAGCCCCTCTTTGCACAACTCCAGCATGGCGATGAAGGTGACCACCAACACGGGCATGCCGCGCGTGGTGTCAAACAGGTCTTCAAACTCAACGAAGCGGCTGCCCTGCAATTTACGCAGCACGATGCTCATGTGCTCGCGCACGCTGAGTTCCTCTCGGGTGATCACATGGTGCTGCACCAGCCGCGCCCGTTTGACAATGTCGCGCCAAGCCTCTTGCAGGTCAACCACGCTGACGTCTGGAAAGCGTGGTTGCAGGGCTTGCTCCACATACACCTGGGCACGTAAAAAATCTCGGCCGAACTGAGGAATGTCGTTGAGTTGGTGCGCTGCCAGTTTGATCTGCTCGTACTCCAGCAGGCGCCTCACCAGCTCAGCGCGCGGGTCTTCAGCCTCATGGCCTTCAGCCGTTTTCTTGGGTGGCAGCAACATCCGCGATTTGATCTCGATCAGCATCGCCGCCATGAGCAAATACTCGGCTGCCAACTCCAGATTGGTTGAGCGGATTTCATCGACATAGGCCAGATACTGCCGCGTTACTGCAGCCATCGGGATATCGAGAATATTGAAGTTCTGCTTGCGGATCAGGTAGAGCAGCAAGTCCAGCGGGCCCTCAAAGGCCTCCAGAAAAACCTTCAGTGCATCCGGTGGGATGTAAAGGTCGTGCGGCATCGCAAACAAAGGCTCGCCATACAGGCGGGCTAGGGCCACTTGGTCAATCACCCCGGGCATGCCAGACATGTCGTTAAGACCTGCAGGCAGCAGCGACTTATCGCTATGAAGTGGCAGGTCTGCAGGCGAACCCATTATTTTCCGTTCGGGTGCTGGCCAGTCTGGTAGACGTAAGACTGCTGCGCCACGCGTGCATCTAGGTAGTCCTGCTCTGCGCTGCGGTCAATCTTCTGGTCCCACCAGATCGCACGGCCTTGGCGCTGCTCAGCTTCAAGCGTTGGTTTTTTGGCCTTCAGGGTGTCAATGAATTGAGTCACTTCTGAGGTGTAGTCGGGGCGGCGAAAAATGGACATGTCGGATACCTTTGTCGAGCATTTTAGGGGATGGCGGCCTCGACCTTGGCGAGAAAACCGGCGCGCACCATGGTTTCCCGTGGTTGGGCGTTCAGTCCAGTCATGACGAGTCGTCCGCCGCGCAACAGGATTGCCTTGTGGAGTTGCTCCAGCACCTCTAAGCCAGAGTGGTCCAGCGACTGCAGCGATTGCAAGTCAAGCCGGATTTCCAGCCCTTGTGGCGCGGTTTCGACCGTGCTCAGGATCGGGTCGATCTTGGCCACTGCCCCAAAAAATAAGGCGCCGTAAAGTTGAAAGCTGGCCGATTCGGCATCCCGCGAGGTCTCGACCACGCGAAACAACGAGCTCATCCGCCTGACAAACAAGACGCACGCCAGAATCAGCCCGACTTGTAGCGCCACCGTCAGGTCAAACACCACGGTCAGGAAAAACGTTCCGAGCATGAGCAGCTTGTAGTGGGTGCTGTATTGGCGAAAGTGCACCAATTCGCGCCACTCACCCATGTTCCAAGCCATGTACATCAGGACGCCTGCCAGTACCGCCAACGGCACATGCGCGGCCAGCGGTGCAGCCAGCAGCACGATCACCACGAGGGTGAGGGCGTGCACCAATCCGGAAATCGGTGAAGTCGCGCCAGCCCGCACATTGGTTACCGTTCGGGCGATGGTGCCGGTCGCCGGCATGCCGCCAAAAAATGGCACCACAAAATTGGCCAGTCCTTGCGCCATCAGTTCCTGATTCGGGTCATGCCGTGGCAGGCCCGAAATCTGATCAGCAACACGGGCGCACAGCAGCGATTCAATCGCGCCCAGCAGGGCGATGGTGAGGGTCGGTGCGAACAGCAGTCGCACCGTGTCCCATGAAAAGTCGGGCAGGGCAAAGACGGGCAGTGTTTGCGGAATGCCGCCAAAGCGTGAGCCGATGGTCTCGACCGGGAAACTGGCTGCGTAGGCCAAGATCGTTAGGCTGATCAACGCGACAATCGGGCCGGGCATGCGGGAGGTCAATCGCGTGACGCGATCGGTCGGTAATCCCTCGACTTGATGCAAGACTTGGAATAGCCTCGTCCAGACGAAAAGACCTATCAGGCAGGTCAGCGCCAGACCCAAGGCGTAAAGATTGATCGTCCCTAACTGGCTGCCAATAACGCCGATCTGTGAGAAAAAATCTGCCGGCATTTTGTCCACGCGCAGGCCCAGAAAATCTTTCACCTGCGACAGGGCAATCAGCACGGCAATGCCGTTGGTGAACCCCACCACGATGCTGACCGGCACATAGCGCACGAGTGTGCCGAGTTTGAATAATCCCAACAGGTACATCAGCACGCCTGCGCAAGCCGTGGAGATGAGCAGATTGGCCAGACCATAGCGCTCCAAAATGCCGTAAACGATGACGATGAAGGCGCCTGCCGGACCGGCGATTTGCACCGCCGAACCGCCCAGTGATGACACCAGCGCACTGGCCATGATGGCCGTCCAGATACCGGCTTCAGGTTGAAGTCCAGAGGCAATGGCAAACGCCATCGCTAGCGGCAGCGCGACGATACCGACAGTGATCCCTGCGCCGGCGTCTTTGAAAAAGCGCTCTTGTGAGTAGTCTTTGACGGCGTCGAGCAGGCGAGGTCTAAAAGAAGACAGCTGCACAGGCAGGGTCATTTAGCGCCTGGCAGTACCGCATCGGCTGTGGCGCCGACCACCTTGCCGGCCACCTTGACGGTGCCAATGGCCGCGTCACCCACCAGTCCAACGGCACCCACCGCCAATGAGGCGGCGGTGTCTACCACCGCCACGACCACACAGCCCGAGAGCGTCAGCGTTGAGACTGACAGCAGGAGGGCGAGCAGTAATGGGCGTATCCGTGGGTGCATCAATGAATCCGCATGCCTGGCGTAGCGCCAGGCCAAGGTGTCAACACATGAATACCGGGTTGGGCCTTTTCGTCGGCGTGGCTGGCAGCGAGCACCATGCCTTCGCTGATGCCGAACTTCATCTTGCGCGGCGCGAGGTTGGCCACCAACACGGTGAGCTGACCAATCAACTGCTCAGGCTGGTAGGCTGAAGCGATGCCGCTGAAGACATTGCGCATTCGGCCCTCGCCAGCGTCCAGCGTCAGCCGCAAGAGCTTGGTCGAGCCTTCGACGCGCTCACAGTTGACGATCTTGGCGATGCGCAAGTCGATCTTGGCGAAGTCGTCGATGGTGATGGTCGGTGCGATGGCCTCGCCCCCGGGGATCAGCGCTTCGCCCACGTCTGCAACGGTATCAGGCTCAGCAGGTTCCGCGCCTGCCGGCGGCTCAAACAAGGCATCAAGTTGTTTTACATCGACCCGCTGCATCAGGTGTTTGTAGTCACCGATGACATGACCTTGGCCCAGCGGCGTGGCGGCATCGGCAAAGCGCATCGACGGCGTTTTCAGGAAGTCTTCGACCTGCGCTACCAGTGCTGGCAGCACCGGCTTCAGGTAAAGGCTCAACAAACGGAAAGCCTCGATGCATACCGTGCAAACGTCGTGCAGGCGCGCTTCCATGCCTTCTTTTTTGGCCAGTTCCCAAGGTTTGTTTTGGTCCACATAGGCGTTCACTTGATCGGCCAGCAGCATCACTTCACGCGCGGCCTTGGCGAATTCGCGGCTTTCATACAGCGGCTCGATGACGTTGCTTTGCGCCTTTAGCGCGTCGAGCAACGCAGCGCCGTCAGCCGTGATGTGGCCCAACTGGCCGCCAAAGCGTTTGCTGATGAAGCCCGCCGCTCGGCTGGCGATGTTGATGTATTTGCCAACCAAGTCGCTGTTGACGCGGGCCATGAAGTCGTCGGCATTGAAGTCGATGTCTTCGTTGCGCGCATTGAGCTTGGCGGCCAGGTAGTAGCGCAGCCATTCGGGATTCATGCCGAGGCCGAGGTACTTCAGCGGATCAAGTCCGGTGCCGCGGCTCTTGCTCATTTTTTCGCCGTTGTTGACGGTCAAAAATCCGTGCACAAAGATGTTGTTTGGAGTCTTGCGACCGCTGAACTTCAACATCGCTGGCCAGAACAAAGTGTGAAAGGTCACGATGTCTTTGCCAATGAAATGGTACTGCTCCAACGCCGGGTCAGCCATGTAGGCGTCGTAGTTTTGACCGCGCTTGTCGAGCAGGTTTTTCAATGACGCGAGGTAGCCGACGGGCGCGTCCAGCCAGACGTAAAAGTACTTGCCGGGGGCGTCGGGAATTTCGATGCCGAAGTAGGGTGCATCTCGGCTGATGTCCCAGTCGCCGAGGCCTTCGCTTTGCGTGCCGTCCGGGTTGGTACGCACCGCAAACCATTCCTTGACCTTGTTGGCGACTTCCGGTTGCAGCTTGCCATCTTGCGTCCAGTTTTCCAAAAACTCAACGCAGCGCGGGTCTGACAATTTGAAGAAGAAATGCTCCGAGCTTCTCAGCACCGGCGTCACGCCTGACAAGGCAGAGAACGGGTTGATCAAATCGGTAGGCGCATAGACCGCCCCGCAGACCTCGCAGTTGTCGCCGTACTGGTCCTTCGCATGGCATTTCGGGCATTCACCTTTGATGAAACGGTCCGGCAGGAACATGTTCTTTTCTGTGTCAAAGAACTGCTCGACGGTTTTGGTTTCAATCAATGAGCCTTGCGGGTTGTCACGCAGGTCGCGGTAAATCTGCCGGGCCAGTTCATGGTTTTCCGGCGAATCGGTGGAGCTCCAGTTGTCAAAGCTGATGTGAAAGCCGTCCAGATAAGGCTTGCGACCTGCTGCGATGTCGGCCACAAACTGCTGCGGTGTTTTGCCCGCCTTTTCAGCGGCGATCATGATGGGCGCGCCGTGGGCATCGTCGGCGCTGACAAAGTTCACGTCATGGCCCTGCATGCGCTGGTAACGCACCCAGATGTCGGCCTGGATGTACTCCATGATGTGGCCGATGTGAAAATTGCCGTTGGCGTACGGCAGGGCAGTGGTGATGAAAAGGCGGCGCTGGGACATAAACATCTTTATTGAACTAAGCCGGGATTTTATGTCGTTGGGACGCGGCTAAGCCCTTCGGGCTGTGCGGGCTGCGTGCCGGCGTTAGACTTCCTCCCAGACTTTTAAGCAAGCCCCTCGGCCCAACCGTAGCGGCGCATTCCACCTCTTTAAGCCCAAACGGCACCCATAAAACCGGAGATAGACTTCATGGCGGCAGAACAACAACTCACCCAGCAGGCGATTTTCAATGCCCTGCAGGCCGTCATCGACCCGAACACGGGCAAAGACTTTGTTAGCACCAAAGCGGTGAAAAATCTAGTCATCACCGAGGGGGATGTAGCCTTCGACGTCGAATTGGCTTACCCTGCCAAGAGCCAGTTGGCCGGTTTTCGAAAGCAGTTGATCGCCGCGGTCAAGGCCGTGCCGGGCGTCAACAACGTCTCGGCGAATGTGTCTTTCAAGATTTCCAGTCACAGCGTGCAGCGCGGCGTGCAACTGCTGCCTAACGTGAAAAATATCATTGCCGTGGCCTCCGGCAAGGGCGGCGTCGGCAAAAGTACCACCGCCGTTAATTTGGCGCTGGCCTTGGCCGCTGAAGGTGCCAGTGTTGGTTTATTGGATGCTGATATTTACGGCCCCAGCCAGCCGATGATGATGGGCATTGAAGGCCGTCCTGAAAGCGTCGATGGCAAAAACATGGAGCCGATGGAAAACTACGGCATTCAGGTCATGTCCATCGGCTTTTTGGTGGCCCAAGATGAAGCCATGATCTGGCGCGGTCCGATGGCAACGCAGGCGCTGGAGCAACTGCTGCGCCAGACCAACTGGAAAGATCTCGATTACCTGATCGTCGACATGCCCCCTGGCACCGGCGACATTCAGTTGACGTTGAGTCAGCGCGTGCCGATGACGGGCGCCGTGATCGTCACCACGCCGCAAGACATC
The DNA here is from genome assembly GCA_947378785.1 of Comamonadaceae bacterium. Lineage (GTDB taxonomy): Bacteria > Pseudomonadota > Gammaproteobacteria > Burkholderiales > Burkholderiaceae_C > Polaromonas. The sequence goes on along the minus strand of CANCLK010000014.1, from coordinate 24,868 downwards.
GCTTTGCTGGACGCCAAAAAAGGCATCAAGATGTTCGAAAAGGTCGGCGTGCCGATTCTCGGCATCGTTGAAAACATGGCGGTGCACGTGTGCAGCAACTGCGGTCATACCGAGCATATTTTTGGTGAAGATGGTGGCAAGAAAATGGCAGCCGACTACGGCATGGACTATTTGGGCGCCTTGCCGTTGGACATGCAAATTCGCCTGCAGGCCGACAACGGCCGACCGACCGTGGTGGCTGATCCCGATGGTGATGTAGCCGGTATTTACAAAGCAGTGGCACGCAAAGTCGCAGTGTCAATTGCCGCCAAGAACAAAGATTTCTCGTCTAAGTTTCCGACGATCACTATTTCCAAAAACACCTGAGTGATAACAGCGGTCTGACATGACTGAGCATGATCTGAGATGAAGCGATTTTATGGCTGGCGGATGGTCGGTGCTGCTTGCGGCATCCAGTTTTTGCTGGCGGCTTTGCTGTTGCAGGCTTTCGGCCTTTATATCGCCGTCTTGTCAGAAGAAATGGGATGGAGTAAGACGACTCTTTCGGGCGCCGCCGCCTTGCAGTCAGCGGAGTCGGCCATCATCGGGCCTTTGCTTGGGTGGTTGATGGACCGATGGGGGCCGCAATCCATCATTCGCTGGGGCATCGTGTGTTTCAGCGCGGGTCTCTTGCTGTTGAGTCAGGTGGAAACGGTGACCACCTTTTATGCCAGTGCCATATTGATGGCTGTCGGCGCTAGTTTGGGCGGTTATTTTCCACTCTCGGTGGCTATCGTTCATTGGTTTGAAAAACACCGTGGCCGTGCCTTGTCCATCATGGGTTCTGGGTTGGCCTTGGGTGGCTTAGTGGTGCCTGCCATGGCTTGGTCCATGCAACAGTGGGGCTGGCGCGTCACCGCAGCAGCCTCTGGCGTTGTGGCTCTCGTGGTGGGCTTGCCGCTGGCGCGAATGATCCGCCGGCGTCCCGAAGATCACGGCGAATTTGTCGATGGCATTCGACCGGAAGATCAAACACCAGAAGAGGCCGTTCTGAAAGCGTCTGGGCAACAAGATTTCTCTCTCCGAGAAGCGCTCAATACGCAAGCTTTTTGGTTGCTCGCGATTGGCCACGGACTGGCCTTGCTGGTGGTCACGGCGGTCAATGTCCATGCGATTTCTCACATGAAGGAGGGGCTCGGGTACACCGTGGCAACGGCGGGCTGGGTCATCATGCTGATGACTTTCGGTCAACTCATGGGCGTTCTGCTCGGGGCTGTTATTGGCGACCGGTTTGAAAAAAGAAAAGTGGCGGCGCTGTGCATGTTGTCGCATGCGCTTGGTTTGTTGTTCCTGACGTATTCAAGTCATATGCAGGGTTTGATTGCTTTCGCTATGTTTCATGGCTTGGCTTGGGGCCTGCGTGGGCCTTTCATGCATGCCATCCGGGCCGATTACTTTGGCCGTCAGGCGATCGGTGCCATCTTTGGCATTTCTGCAGCGATCATCGCCGTGGGGCAAATGGCGGGTCCTCTGGTGGCCGGCTTATTGGCTGACCTGACAGGGGACTACCGCTTAGGGTTCACCGTGCTGTCGATTTTGGCGGCGATGGGGTCGGTGTGCTTCATGTTGGCGAAGAAACCGGTCCGGGCTGTTTTGGCGTAGCAGTCGAAAAGCTACTCGACCAAAGCCACCGATTTCACCTGCGCCCAGACCTGCATGCCGGGTGCCAATTGCAGCTCATCCACCGCACGTGACGTGACGCGCGCCAGCAAAATCGACTGACCGCACAGAAGCTGGATCAAGGTTTGTGAGGCATGCGTGTCCGAACCGATCGCCAGCACCACACAGGGCAGCAGATTTTGTATGCTGGTGTGGCTGGGTTTGCCGAGGGCGATGCTGACATCGCGTGCCAAGACCCGAACGCGCACTTGTCGCCCCAGCGGCAGACCGTTGTCACGGACCCAGAGACTGCCGCCGTTGAATCTCAGTTGCGCCAGTTGCCAGCGTTCGTCGCGCGCCTCGATGCTGGCCGATAGCAGCGCACCGGCATCGTCACCCAGCACGACCGGAATATCGAGTCCGGCGAGAACTTCTGCGACCGGACCACAAGCCTTGACCTTGCCCGCATCCAGCACCACGAGGGTGTCCGCCAGTCGGGCCACTTCGTCTGAGGAGTGCGTGACGTAAAGCATGGGGATTTTCAGCTCATCACGCAGGCGCTCCAGCCAGGGCAGGATGTCTTGCCGGCGGGCGTGATCCAGGGCGGCCAGCGGTTCGTCCAGCAGCAGCAAGCGGGGTTGCGTCGCCAGTGCGCGGGCAATCGCCACGCGTTGTCGCTCACCGCCTGACAACTGGCTGGTTTTGCGCTCTAGCAGCGCAGCGATGCCCAGCAATTCAATGGCGGCTGTCAGCGCCGAGGTGTCGCTGCCACCTTTGGACCGCGTCAATCCAAACTCCAAATTGCCCCGCACATTCAGGTGCTCAAACAGGCTGGCCTCCTGAAACACATAGCCCAGCGGGCGTTGCCAGGTCGGCAGATAAACGCCGGCTGCGTCGTCCTGCCAAGTCTCGCCGGCAATCGACACCAGCGCGCCCGGCGTGCGTTCCAGACCGGCCACGCAGCGCAGCAAACTGGTCTTGCCCGAGCCGGAAGCACCAAACAAAACCGTGATGCCATGGCCCGGCAATTCAAGATTCACATCCAGCGCAAAGTCGGGTCGCTGCAGCTTGAGCCGAAGGCGGCTCATGGAGCAGGAAATCATAAATATTCGTTTCTACAGTTTTCGTCATTGCGAGCGCAGCGCGGCAATCCATGAACCCCTGGATTGCCGCGCTGCGCTCGCAATGACGATGCGTCGAGGTCTGCGCTCATCTCATCACCTGTGTACTTTTACGGTTCATCAGGGTCAGGCCTAACAACACCGCAAAGGAAAATACCAACATGCCGCCGGCCAACCAGTGGGCTTGCGCGTATTCCATGGCTTCCACATGGCCGTAAATCTGCGTCGAGACCACGCGGGTCTTGTCGGGGATGTTGCCGCCGATCATCAGCACGACTCCAAATTCGCCAATGGTGTGGGCAAAACTTAAAATGGCCGCAGTGATAAAACCGGGCTTGGCCAGTGGCAGCGCCACCGTAAAAAAAGCATCGATGGGTCTTGCTCGCAATGTGGCGGCGACCTCCATCGGGCGCTCTCCGATGGCTTCAAACGCATGCAAGAGCGGCTGAACCGCAAAGGGTATGGAGTAGATGACCGAGCCCAGCAGCAGGCCCGAAAACGTGAAAGACAGCGTGCCCCAGCCCATCGCTTGCGTGAACTGGCCGATGGGTCCGTTTGGCCCCAGCGCTACCAGCAGGTAAAAGCCCAGCACTGTCGGCGGCAAGACCAGCGGCAACGCCACGATGGCAGCTATTGGACCTCGCCACCACGATTTGCAACGCGCCAGCCACCATGCCATCGGCGTAGCGATGATGAGCAATAACACCGTGGTCAGGCTCGCCAACTCCAGCGTCAGCCAGACGGCAGACAGTGCGTGTCGATCAAACTCCGGCAAGGTGATAAAACTCATAGGTCGTAGCCGTAGGCGCGGATGATAGCTTGCGCTTTTTCAGTCTTTAGATAGTTGAGCAAAGCGGTTGCCGCTGCGTTGTCTTTGCCGGTATTCAACAGCACGGCATCCTGCTGTATCGGCGCATGAAAACTCGCGGGAACAATCCAAGCCGAGCCTTGTGTCAGCCGTCCGTCGGCAAAAACTTGGGACAAAGCAACAAAGCCAAGGGCGGCGTTTTCGCTGGCCACAAACTGGTAGGTCTGGGCAATGTTGGCGCCTTCTACGAACTTGGGTTGCAGCTGAGTCAGCAAGCCGAGTCGTGTCAGGGTCTCCATGGCGGCTGCACCATAAGGCGCCAGTTTGGGGCTGGCCATCGCCAATTTTGCAAAAGTGCCTTTGCGCAAGACCTCGCCTTTGTCATCTACCAAACCGGGCTGTTTGCTCCACAGCACCAACTTGCCGATGGCATAGGTGAAGCGGGCACCGGTCACGCTCAGGCCTTCTTTTTCAAGGCGCGCGGGCGTCTCTTTGTCTGCCGCCAGCAGCACCTGAAAAGGCGCGCCGTTTTTGATCTGCGCATAGAAACCACCGGTGGCACCAAAGGCCAGCAGTACCTTGTGGCCGGTGTCCTGCTCAAAACTACGGGCGATTCTTTGCATAGGCACCGTGAAATTGGACGCTACTGCGGCACTGACTTCGGCGGCAGAGGCCGCCAATGAAATTGCACACAGGGCCATGCCAAGTACCAGCGATAAATACCTTGTCAGCTTTGTGAAGAGTCCTGTCATGTGAGCGTCATTCTAAATGTCGCTCTGACTCAGTGAGCAATGTTGCCCGCGAGGTGCTATTTGCTTTAAATTTGCATCAGACTAGATCCAGTGTTTGCCGCGTTATAGCGTGCAAAGCTGATGTTGTGTTGGATTGTGAGGGGCCTGGTACGGCTGGCAGAATCTCCGATAAATCGCGCTACTGGAACGAGATCTTGGCGGACTTGATAATGCCTTCTACTTTTTCGTTCTCGCTCCGAATCAAAGTGCTGAAAACTTGAGGTGAGCTACTGGTCGCCGTGATCCCGGAGTCGGCGAGTTGTTTGCGAACGGCTGGCTGCGCTGAGATGCGTTGAATTTCAACCGCGACACGCTCCACAATTTCCTTGGGCGTACCTGCTGGCATCAGGTAGCCCCAAAAGTTGGAAAACCGGTATCCGGGCACACCCGATTCTGCGATCGTCGGCACATTTGGCATGGCACCGATTCGATCTCCTGTGACCGCCAGTGCTTTGATCTTGCCGGCTCGGGCTTGAGAAAACGCAGCACCATCAATCATCAGATCGACGTGTCCACCCAGTAAATCGGTCAATGCCGGTGCCCCGCCTTTGTAGGGCACATGTCGCACTTGTATGTTGGCCATGGACATGAGTGACTCTAGGGACAAGTGGCCGATCGTTCCCGTGCCCGCTGTCGCACAGGTGTATTTTCCCGGGTTGGCGCGTGCGAGAGCTAGAAATTCTACGAAGGTGTTGGCGGGAAAGTCCGGTCGCGCGGTCACGACTATTGACACGGTCGCAATCAATGAAATCGGTGCAAAGTCTTTCAGCGGGTCATAAGCCAAGTTTGGCTGGGCAAAGCGATTCACGACCAGTGAGCCTACATCGCCAATCACGATGGTGTAGCCGTCGGCTGGAGATTTTGCTGCGGCTGATATGCCAATGCTGCCAGCTGCGCCCCCACGGTTATCGACGATCACTGGCTGACCCAATGCTGTCGCCAGTTGGACTGCAAAAAGACGCGCTACCAGATCTGTATTCCCGCCTGGTGGGTAGGGGACGATGAGTTTCAAGGGCCGGTTTGGAAATAGGCCTTGAGCCCGAGCCTTAGTTGTCGCCCAGAAAGGCAGGGTTGCAGCAGCAAGGCTCGACGCCGTCAGACCATGCAGGAAGGTGCGTCGGCCGCTGGGCGCGCATTGAGAATTTGTCGTTGCGATTGGCAGAAATTTTTCAATAGAGTGTGACATCGGAGACCTCTCGGGTATATTTTTTGGAGATGTGGCGAAAGCGCAGTCACTTACGCTGCCGGCCGATTGGCTGATCGGTTCGGATCATCCACCGGCGGAGGCGGATAGTGCAGGCCACGCTGACCTGCCAGTGCCCGATTTGGTTTCGCATGAAAGGGGCCCGGGTCATAGCCTGCAAGCTGGCCATTTTTTAGCCAGTCCAAATCGCTGCCGTAAAGCTCTTTAACCAGTGCCGCTTCGAGCTTTTCGCGTACAGCTTGGCAGGCCGCGACTTGAGACAAGTCGTGCATTTCTTGAGGATCATTGTCAAGATCGAAAAGCTGTATGCAACTGTTGGCCGGATACCAGATGAGCTTGTAGCGGTTGTCACGCAGCATGCGTGTAGCGTTGCGGCCCTCCCCGCACTCACCGAACATGGTGTCGCGGCGATTTTTACCGACCATAGACAGGCCTTCGACCGAAGTTGGGATGTGAATATCGGCGAGGTCAAGCAGCGTTGGCATGATGTCTTGCAGACCGACGAGCCGATGGTCTAGTGCTCCGGGGTTGATGCGCTCACACCCTGCGGTACCCACCAAAATCATGGGCACATTAGCGGAACCTTCGTAAAAAAGCGTCTTGGCCCAAAGCCCATGCTGGCCTAGCATGTCGCCGTGATCTGCTGTCAACATGATGATGGTGTTGTCCAGTAAATTTTCTTCGCGTAACGTACCCATCAAGATCCGGATTTGGTGATCAATCTGCGTGCACAAGGCGTAATAGGCACGCCTCAATGCTCGGTGTTGTTCCGGACTATGAATGGTGGGCCAGTAGTTGCGAACGACGCGAAGTGCACTTGGCAGATCATCCGTTTTTTCGGCCCAAGTACCGCTAACAGGCAGATCGATTTCGATATCTCGGTACATATCGAGGTAGTCACTCAGTGGGACCAGAGGCGGGTGTGGGTGCGAGTAAGACACATGCCAGAAAGCGGGCCGGGTTGGATCGCGCCGCTTGATGCTCAGCGCCGCAGTCCGGGTGATCCAATTGGTGACATGGAGTGACTCAGGCAAATGCCACGGGCGAGTCTGATAGTCGTTATTGCTCATGCCATGCATGAATTGTTGACCCGTGTGACCTTGATCGGACAAAAACATATCGTAGTCGTCGACAGCCCCAAGTTGTGGTCGACCTTCCTCCGCGAGCAAGGTGTCATCAAACCCGATCCGGTCGCGCTGCGGGAAAACGTGAAGCTTGCCGATCGCAGTGGCTTGGTAGCCGGCATCTCTAAAACATTGGGCCAGCAAGGGCTGCCGCGGCATGGGTTCAGCGGGCATGAATGAACGGTCCCCATGCGAACGCGGGGTCTGTCCGGTCATGATCGTGCGACGCGCCGGTATACAAATCGGCGACTCCGAGTAGGCGTTGCTATAGCGTGTGCCCAGTCTTGCCAATTGATCAATCGTGGGCGTTTGTATGACCGGATGTCCAGCGTGACCAAACATCCCCGCAGCCCACTGATCGACGGTCACAAATAGAACATTGGGTTGTGTGGGCTTGCTTTCATTTTTGAGAGGAGTCGTCAACTTTTGCATTTTTTCAGCGTCCTAGTTAGATCATCTGTCGGTCCGATTGCGCACCAAACTATAGTTAATAGTTCAGTTTAGTGAGCTTAAAAAAGTTTTGATAGGGGTATGCTTGGCAAGCACGGTATATCTTTGGAGATATGGCTTGAAAACATTGAGCATTGAACAATGGCGTCTTTTTATACAAATCGCCGACCATGGCAGCCTGACCCATGCCGCTGCTGCCCGAGACGTTGCTCAGTCGGCTGTTAGCCGACAACTCTCCGCTATTGAAACCGCATGCGGTGGGCGTTTATTTGAGCGTCGGGGCAGGGGCGTTCGATTGAGCGACGCCGGCCTCTACATTTATCCTCAAGTCGTGGCCTGGCTTGATGTGGCGGACCGATTAACCCAAGGTGTCCGTGGTGCGTTGAAGGATCCAATTGGAACCGTCAGGCTTGGAGTTCTGGCATCGGTATCGGACGCGTTTGTGGGCAACCTTTACCGACAAGTGCGGGAGGAATGCCCTGGCATTCGACTGCAAATCGTGAGTGCTACCAGTGGCCGCCTGGCGCAGGGGTTAGAGGCTGGAACGCTTGATCTCGCTTTGTTATCAAGGAACGCACGGGAACATCACGGTAGAGAGTTTGTGGTTGGCTCGGTGGAGCATCTGCTGGTTGGAGCGCGCAGAGACTTGCTCACCAGCACGTCGACGGTTGCGTTTGAGCGACTCGATGGTATCCCCTTGGTTGTTCCGAACCGGCCCTACGCCTTTCACCATCTGCTGGAGCATTGGGCGCAGCGCAAAAGCATCACACTGACAATCGCAGTCGAATGCGACTCATTGGCCATTCAGAAACACTTGGTAGCGACTTCCGGTGTCTACGCCATATTGACAGCGAGTGCTGTTCGTGACGATGTCACCGCGGGTCGACTTCAAGCGGCACGGATCGTCGAGCCCTCACTCAAGCGCAAACTGGTCTTACTTCTGAGTGACACCCATGCGACCACTGCTGCTTGCCGTGAGGTCTTGCGCATGGCCAGAATCGCGGCTACCGAGTTGTTTGCTTGAAGAATGGGGTTGGCACCATCAGCCGATTTTCCTGAGAGACGAGGTAGGCCGCTTGCGCACTCTTTTCCAGATAGCTTGCCCAATCGGGATCACGCTGCAAGGCGGCGCGCCTACCTTCACGGTCAGCAGCGTTTTCAAAAGCCCAGATGTGGGTGTAACTGTTGACGTTGCCCGTTTCGGTTTGCAGGTAAACCAGCGGCTCACCCAGATGGCGGCGCTGCACGTCATATCCGTGCGCGCCATACAGCGCCAAGTGTTTTTTCAGAGTGCCCGGGATGCAGGTGTAGGTGCGGACGTCGTAGAGCATGGAGATTTCCTTTTGGATTAATTAAAAAACGGATCAGTCCACTGTAGCGCCGGAACGCTGTACCAGCACCCCCCAGCGTTCCACTTCCTGGACTACAAATTTCTGGAATGTCTCGCTCTGGTTGCCGATAGGATCTGCGCCCAGTTCATTCAAGCGAGCTTGAACCGCAGAGTCGGCGACCGCTTTGGCGATGGCCGACGAGAGCTTGGCAATCACCGGCGCGGGTGTGGCTGCAGGTGCGAACAGACCAAACCAAGATTTGGCGTCCACTTGTGCAAAACCGGCTTCAGCAAAAGTCGGTACGCTAGGAAGGTTGGCCCGGCGGGTGCCGCCTGTCACCGCCAGCGGCCGCAGTCGTCCTGCCTGAACTTGCGCCAGCACTTCAGGCAGATTGGCAAACATCACCTGAATCTGCCCGCCAATCAGGTCGGTCTGTGCCGGCGCTCCGCCCTTGTAAGCCACGTGCATCATGCGCACGCCGGCCAGCGTATTGAACTGCTCGCCCGCCAGATGCGCCGCCGTCCCTGTGCCGCCCGAGCCAAAATTGACCTTGCCGTCATGGGCCTTGGTGTAAGTGACCAATTCAGTGGGTGTTTTGGCTGTGACGGCGTTGTTGACTACCAGCAACAGTGGAACTGATGCAAGGTTGGACAGCCCGACAAAATCGGTTGTCAGTTGGTAGTCCAGTTTGCGGTAAAGCGTGGCATTGATGGCGTGGCTGGATGTCGCCATGAGGATGGTGTAACCATCGGGCGCCGAGCGAGCCACCTGCAGCGCACCGATATTGCCGTTGGCACCCGCTTTGTTGTCGATCAACACCGGTTGGCCAAGAAGTTCGGAAACCTTTTGTCCGACAACGCGCGCAATCACGTCGGTGGCGCCGCCGGCCGCAAACGGCACCACGATACGGATGGGTCGGACCGGAAATTCGGTGGTTTGGGCCTTAGCGATAGAGCACATACCGAAAGCCAGTAGCGAAACCAACACCAGATTTTTATGGCGCATGTCGTATCTCCTCATCATGATTTTTTCAGGTCTGCCAAATGCTTGACCGCACGCCATCGCACGAGTAGCACCTGCAGCATTGGGTAGATCAAAACCATCGCAGCAATGACCAGCATCGTTCCTGCAATCGGGCGCGTCATGATGTCGGTCAAATCACCTTGGGTCAGGTAAAGCGATTGAAGGAATGAGCGTTCCAAAATGGGCCCTAGCGCCAGCGCCATCAAGAGGATCACGGGTTCGAACTTAAGCTGGCGCAGCACATAGCCGGCCACGCCGCTCAGCAGTAGCACCCACAGGTCCAGAAGGCTGTTGGAGATGGCGTATGTACCGACGACGCACAGCAGTGCCACCAAGCTGGAAATCAGATACATGGGTAGCCGCAGCAGGGCAACGAATACGCCGATCAGTGGCAGGTTCAGTAGCAGCAGCATGACGTTGCCGACGTACATGCTTGAGGTCACGCCCCAAAATATTTCCGGGCTCTCGACCATCAGCATCGGCCCCGTTTTGGCACCGTGAATCAGTAGCGCGGTCAGTAGCATGGCCGAAGCTGGTGCAAACGGAATGCCCAATGCCAGCAAGGGAATGAACGCCCCCTGAGCCGCACCGTTGTTTGCGCTTTCAGGACCAGCGACCCCTTCAATCGCACCATGACCAAACTCTTCAGGATGCTTTGACAGCTTGCGCTCCAATGCGTAAGAACTGAAGGTTGCAATGATCGCGGTCGGTCCTGGGATGAGCCCAAAAAGAAAGCCCATGATCGAACCTCGCACGATGGGCCCTTGTGAACGCTTCCACTCAGATCGGGTCGGCAATAATTCCTTAAACCGTACTTTCAAGGGGCGTTCTGCCGTCAGTTTGTCATGCGCTGAAGACAATAGTTCGGCGACACCAAAAAGTCCAATCGCAATAGGGACCAGCTCTAGTCCCTGCGACAGCTCAAGCGAGCCAAAGGTGAAGCGTGCAACACCCGACATCGGTTCCATGCCGACAGTGCTCAGCCCAAGACCCAGCGCCACCATCACGGCGGCTCGCACCAGTGAGGACCCGGTCAGCCTTGATAGCACGAGCAGCCCCAGAATGCACAGGGCGAAGAATTCCGGCGGACCGAACCGCAGTGCTGAGGCGGCCAGTACCGGTGCCAAAAATGCCAGTCCAAGGATGCCAATAGAACCCGCAGCGAATGAACCAACAGCGGCGACAAACAACGCAGCGCCGGCGCGGCCTCGGCGTGCCATTTCATAGCCGTCAAGCACGGTGATGACAGAAGACACCTCACCCGGCACCTTCAGCAAGATCGAGGTCGTTGATCCGCCATACATCGAGCCGTAGTAGATGCCAGCGAGCATGATCAGTGCGCCCGCTGGCGTCATGCTATAGGTCACTGGCAGTAACAGTGCCATGGCGCCGATGGGCCCAATGCCCGGCAGGACGCCAACGACAGTACCGATCAATACGCCCGTGAAACAGGCGAGCAGATTTTGCCACTGTAGGGCGATGGAAAAACCAAACGCCAAGCCTTCAAATGCATTCATGTCAGCTGAACCAGGTCGGTGCCGGCATATGCACGCTTAAGCCCAGCGTGAACACCAAATAGGAGAAGACTGTTGACACCGCTGATGTGGCGATACGTCTCCACCACCCAGGCATGTCGTAGATCGACAGTGAGCCCAGTAGCAGTAAAAAAGCGGCTACAAAAAATCCAGCGCGAGGCAAGAGCAGGATGTATCCGGCAATCGTGGCAATGAGCAACAGGATGTCGCGGGGTGCTCGGTAGGGGGGCTCTGCCTCGGTCTGCGTTTGAGCCATCGTCTGAACCAGGTGTGCCGCAGCAGCAATGAACATGAGCGCACCGACCATCATCGGAAACAAGCCTGGGCCCGGCTCCGCAGCGCTCAACCCGAGTCCACCCGCCATTCGCGGCGAGAGATACATCATTCCGCTGCCGATGACGAGAAAGAACAAGGCTGCGATCAGCCCGGCCAAGCGGGCGGTCATTTTTTACCCATCCCCAGTTCTTTGACCAGCTGTCCGTTGTCCCGGTAGGCGGTCCAGAGATCCTTGCGCAGCACCTCCGGATCCTTGATGTCTAGGTTGTAGCCACCCTCTTTGGCGCGGGAGCTGAAAGCCTGACCTTCCATGGCGGTCTTTGCGGCCTTGAACAGTTTGGCCCTGATGTCTGCCGGCATGTTCTTGGGTGCGATGACGGGGTAGTAAACGCCCATGGTGATGTCGTAGCCTAGTTCCTTGAAGGTTGGTGCGTCTGGGAAGTTAGGGTTGCGCTGCTCTTCGAAAACAGCCAGCACCGTGACCGTCTTGGCCTTGACGTGTGGCAGCAATTCAGAGGGGTGAGCCACCACGGCTTCAATGTGTCCGCCGAGCATTGATGGGATCGACTCAGCGCCGCTGGCGTAAGGCACATGCCCAAGCCTGACGCCCGACTTGGTGTTGATGCTGGCAACAATCAGGTGCCCGACGGAGCCATTGCCTGGCGTCCCAACGCGCACTTTGCCCGGATTGGCACGCGCAAAGTCCATCGTGCCTTTGGCACTTTTGAGGGGGGAGCTTGTCAACACGGCAAGCACCATTGGCAAATTGGCCGCTTTGATGATGGGGTCGTAATCGTCCGGTGTGTTGTAAGGCAAGTCCTGACGATGTGGTTGTACCGTCAACGTCGCTGCAGCGCTCAGCACAATGTTGTAGCCGTCTGCAGGCATACGCAAGACTTCTGCGGTGCCAATCGTGCCCTGTCCACCAGGACGGTTTGTCACGGTGACCGGTTGGCCCAGAATCGGCTTCATGGATTCAGCCAGCATCCGCGCAATGATGTCTGCCCCGCCACCGGCCGGGTAGGGCACGACCAGTGTGATGGGCTTGGTTGGATAGCTCTGAGCGAGCGCAGTCGATCCCAAGTTGCAGACCAATAACAGGGCAGCTAGGCTTGCAGTGATGTATTTTTTTTGCATGGTGTCTCCAATCTCTTTTGTTTAAAAATGAATCGTCACTTCTGAGGGATCAGTCCGCTGCGCCGTGTGAGTTCGCACGCGCGGTCAAGTTCGCTCGCAATGAATGTTGCGGTTTGCGCTGACCCTAGGTAAGCGGGGTCCACGCCCATCTTCTGGTTCAGCGCATGGGTCGCCTCCACCAAGGCGGCAAGACACGCATCGCCCAGGCGTTTCAAGGTGGTCGTGGGTGTGTTCGCTGGCGCCATCAAGGCATTCCAGGACTGAAAACTCAGATCGCAGCCCTGCTCAATCATGGTCGGCACATGGGGCAAAGTACTCAAACGGTGCGGTGCAAATACCCCAATAATTCGCGCGCCTTCGCTGGCCAGTGCGATCGCCGTGGGCAGTTGTTCCGCAATCAGCTCGGCCTCCCCATCTTTGAGTGCCTTGATGGCTGCTGCCGCTCCGGCCATTGGCTTGTGTTGTAAATCTAGGCCCATCACCTTCGCGAAAGCTGCCATGCCAATGTGCGGCAATCCGCCAGTTCCCGGCGAGGAGTAGGCAATGCGGCCAGGCGCAGCTTCAGCCGCCGCCACGACATCTGCAACATTGTTGAAGGCACTGCTGCCAGAAGCCATTAGCACGCTGGGGGTCGAGGTCACTCGGCACACCGGTACAAACGAGCGTTGTGGGTCGTAACCGACCAAGCTCAACTGAGGCTGGTAGACCAGCGGTCCCTGTGATGCGAACAGCAGGGTGAGGCCGTCCGGTTGAGCGTTGGCTACTTCTAGTGAGCCATGCGCACCCGTTCCCCCGGGGTGATTGACCAGATGGACCTGCTGTCCAAGGCGTTTGCTCAACTCGGGCAATAGCAGATTCAGGATCAAGTCAATTCCGCCGGGCGGGAAAGGCACCACAATCTTTATCGGTTCAGCAGAGGTGGCGCCGGCGGCGCTTTGTATTAGAGGGATGTGTTGGCTTTGCATAGTGATCGCTTTGATGATTGGGTTTTAGGCTTACGTAACTGGCAGGGCAACGTCGGCCGATTTCGGCGTCTTGCCGAGCGTGCTTTGACGAATGGCGGTGATGGAGCCGCCAGGGCTGATTTGTTCTGGGTCAGTGCGCACATGCAGCAGCGTGGGTCGGTCCGCCTTAAAACCGGCCAGAACAGCTTCAATCAGTTGCTCTGCGCTCTCGACAAGCTGTGCATGGGCACCGAATGCACGAGCGAGCGCTACGAAGTCGGGGTTGTCAAGGTCTGTGCCGTACACACGTTCAGGAAACCACTTTTCCTGATGCATCCGAATCGTTCCGTACATCTGGTTATCAAATACAACAATCACGATCGGGAGTTTTAGTTTCACGGCTGTCGCTAGCTCATGAGAACTCATCATGAAACAACCGTCTCCAGCCAAGCACAAAACTGGCCGAGCAGGCCTTGCGAGCTTGGCTCCGATGGCGGCGGGTAGGCCATAGCCCATAGCGCCACTTGTCGGCGCAATCTGGCTGCCAAAGCACTTGTAGCGGTGGTGTCGATGAGCCCAGGCCGTGTAATTTCCTGCGCCGTTGGTGATGACGACATCCGCCGGCAGTTGGTCGCGCAGCACAGTCCAAATGGCGCCCATGTCGACAGTCTTTGCCGCGCCTGATGTACTGCTGTCGACTGATGCTGTTGGACGCGCGGTGGGTGCACTGAAGCGTTCATAACTTTCATGCAGTGTTTGAACCCAAGGCTTCAAGCGGCGCTTTAAATCGGGCGCTAAATTCAGGGTCGCCAGTTCATGCGCCAGTGCGGGCATGGTCGTCAGCATGGCCAGGTCGGGTCTGTAGACGCGGCCCAGCTCTTGCGCGCAGGGCATCGCATGCACGAGAACTTGAGAGGGTTGCGGCGAGTCGATGAGTGTGTAGCCTGCGCTCGGAACTTCCCCCATGCGCGCACCCATCAGAATCAATAGATCAGACCCCTTCACGGCTTTATGCAGCGCTGGGTCTGTCCCAAGCCCGAGTACACCGACATACTGTGGATCTAGGTTATCGAACAAATCCTGTCGACGAAATGAGCAGGCGACTGGCAAGCCAGCTGCGCGTAAAAAAGAACCCATCTCATCCACTGCCGCTTGGTTCCAACCGCTGCCGCCCAGAATCACCAGCGGTCGTTCAGCATGATCAAGCAGAGCCAGCAGGCGAGCGACATCGGACGCACTGGGGGCTACCTCGGGCGCGCGCGCTCCCTTGGCAATGCGAGGTGCTGGGCTTACTTGTGCGCTCAGCACGTCTTCCGGTAGCGCCAAAACGACCGGGCCACGTCGCCCGGACAGTGCCACATGAAAGGCCCGGCTCACCATCTCTGGAACTCGCGCCGGATCATCAATCTGCGCGACCCACTTTGTCACCGGCTCAAACATGCGCCGATAGTCCACTTCCTGAAAGGCTTCGCGCTCCATGAAGTCACGGCTGACTTGACCAATGAAAAGTATCAAGGGGGTTGAATCTTGGTGAGCGGTGTGTAAGCCAATAGAGGCTTGCGTCGCACCCGGCGCGCGCGTTACAAAGCAGACTCCGGGCCGTCCACTCGCTTTCGCATGAGCCTCAGCCATGAAGGTGGCTGAACCTTCGTGGCGGCACACAACCAGTTGAATCTCGTCACGATGGTCATAGAGCGCATTCACAGCTGCCAGATAGCTTTCGCCTGGCACGCAAAAAATGGTGTCCACGCCTTGGGCTGCCAGCGCATCAATCAGTAATGTCGCGCCCGTAGGCGCTGAGTTGGTTTTCATGGGGCTGTTATTTTTGAATGGATGTGTTCAGGGCTTGGCAATTGCGCATGCTCTGACGTACTGTTTGAAATTGCGCGAGGTTGCTTGTAGAGAGCACCTCAATGGTCTGCTCAAGTGTCCTGAAGGTCACGACATCCGCGCCTTGAACTTCACGGTCTGCCGCAGCAGCAGACTCTAAGGAGTCCACGCCGTGTCGCGCCAGTGCCGCACGGTACTTGTCAAATAGTTTGAGTTGTTCCTGGTCCAGTACGTCTAGGCGATCAAGCGCTAGGCTGAGCTGACTCATTTGGCCCCTTAGGTGCAGCAGTAGAGCCACATAGGTTTTTCCCTGCGTGTCAAAGCGTGTCTGCATCGTCTGGCGCTCGTTGTTGTCACGACCTCGCAGCAGCAGATTTTTCCAGTCTTGTGCGTTGCGGCGGATCGTCGTCAAAGCATCGCGAGCGGTGTTTTCTGCACCCACCATTGACTCCAACCTGTCTAACGATTCCAACAACCCCGTGCATTGCGCATGCGAAGACAGTGGCCCGAAAGCCAGAACGATGGCCAGCCAGAATGAACATGTTCTGCCGAAGTTCAAGGTCGTTGTCATCAGGCAATTCCTACGGGCTCAGTCAGTGCCACGCGCACAGGGCCCGGTCGCGCCATCAGCAAGTCTTGCATTTGTTTGCGCACGTCCCCCCAATCCTCATCATCAAAGCGGTTCACGAGTTGCTGTGGGTCTTCCTGCAAGTCATACAGTTCACCGCTGCCCGAGCCGAGTTCAAGTGTGTAGCTATATCTTGCTGTGCGCACTGCCCGAAGCTCAAGGGCCACGCCCAGCCGAGCCGGATGCACTTGCCACTCACTCCAGGCGCATTCGCGAGTCTCCATGCGGTGCATCACGGGGTGCAGTGAACGGCTTTGTTCGCTGTCACATGTCAGACCCGCACTTTGCAAAAAGGTAGCGGCCAGGTCGATCGTGGACACGGGCGTGTCGATGGTCTGATCAACCGGAATCCCGGGGCCTGCGACGATCAATGGAACCCGCAAAACGCCCTCGTAAAACATCGGGCCCTTGAGGTACAGGCCGTGATCTCCAAGCATGTCGCCGTGGTCACTGGCGAAAATAATGAGGGTGTTGTCAGACAGGCCTGCCTGCTTCAGGCCTTTCAGAATACGTCCAATATGGTGATCAACGTGAGAGATCATGCCGTAGTAATTGGCCGTCATCTCGGCGAGTTGCTGGTCTGTTTGTGGCGGTACCTTGAAGCCTTCAGATCGGAACTTGGCTAACTCTGGGTCAGCGATCTGCGGCGAACCTTCCAGCGCGGCGCGGTGCCACCATGGCCGCTTGTCTAGGTCTAGCGTGCGGTGCGCTGGTAGCGCCATGTCGGCCGGATCGTACATCGAGTTCCACGGCGCGGGGCAATCAAAAGGGTGGTGTGGGTCGGGGAAAGAGGCCCATGCAAAGAAGGGCTTAGCCTCGTCCTTGCGACTGTGTAAAAGAGCCAGAGTTTGGTCGGCCACCCAGGCGCTGCTGTGCCACTCCGCAGGTAAGCCTGAATCCCAAGTCTGCGCAGCGCCACTGCCTTCTGTAGAGCTGCTTTTCCATAACTCCAAAGCGTTGGGATGACTCAAAAGCCAGTGCTCGAAGCGATGGATTGTCGGCGCGTCCTGTGGCAAACGGTTGCGATGGAACTTCCCTAAAGCCGCTAGTTCGACGTGATCAAACCCCATGTAGGGACCGAACCAGTCGTCAGGGTAGTCCGGCGCACTTTTTCGGCACTCAGGTGTGCCAGTGGGCGCAAAGGTGATCTTTGAAGAAAAATGTGCTTTCCCTATGAATGCCGTGGCGTAGCCACTGGCGGCCAACTTAGCCGCCATGCCTTGCTGCCCTACGGCCGGATCAAGGTCGACTCCGTTGTCCCAAACACCATGCGTCAATGGCAGGCTGCCCGTCAGAATGGAGGCACGTGCTGGTTGGCAAACAATGCTGGGGGTGATGCAGTTAGAAAAGTGAGTTCCCGCACGTGCCAGCGCATCCAGGTGCGGCGTTCTTAGTAAGGAGTTTTCATAACCGATGCAATCTGCGCGCTGCTGATCGGTGGTGATGAATAGAATATTTGGCCGTTTGGCTTGCTGAGTGAAGTCTGCTTGTGTGGATGTCGTCGTGTTCATAGAGAAAGTCAGTTCTTTCCAATTTTTGGAATGCGGTGCTCGTCTAGGGCAATGCACACGTTGCGTGTTTCCATGTAGAAGTCAAAGCTCCAGTCGCCACCGTCGCGGCCAACACCGCTGTCCTTCATCCCGCCAAATGGCGTCGACAAATTACGGGAAATTTCTGTATTGACCCAGACCATGCCGGACTGAAATGACCGCGCTAAACGATGGACGCGGCCTACGTTGCTCGTCCAAAGATAGGTCGACAAACCGTATCGGCTGTCGTTGGCGAGTGCCAAGGCCTCAGCCTCGTCATCAAACGGCAGAACAGCGAGGACTGGACCGAAGACCTCCTCTCTGACGATGTCCATGGAGGCGGTCACTCCAGAGACGACTGTCGGAGCAAACCAATGTCCTTGCGGGTGCAGTGCGGGGTTGCCAATGGGCACGCCCCCACAGTGAATCGTGGCGCCTGCTTGCTGGGCCCTGTCGCAATGCTCTTTCACCTTGGCGAGTTGAACGCCGTGAATCAGGGGTCCGACCTCGGTGGCAGGGTCAAATGGGTCTCCGACTCGAATGCTTTGTGCCCGCTTGACCAGCCTCTCAACGAACTGGTCGTGGATGGAGCGCTGCACCAGCAGGCGCGATCCTGCGTTGCATCGCTGTCCGTTTAAACTAAAAATCATGAAGGCCACTGCATCGACGGCGCGATCCAAGTCTGAGTCGTCAAAGACAACTACCGGACTTTTCCCCCCCAGCTCGAAGTGCACGCGCTTGAGGGTCGGTGCACCTTGGGCCATGATCCGCGAGCCGGTCTTGGTTCCACCAACGAAGGCGATCGCCTTGATTCGCGGGTCTTGTGTCAACGCACTGCCGGCGCCATCACCGATGCCTTGGACGATGTTCAAAACGCCAGCTGGTAAGCCGGCTTCAAGCGCAATCTTTGCCAGCAACGTTGCGGTCAACGGACTCCACTCAGCAGGTTTGTGCACCACCGTGCATCCTGCCGCTAGAGCCGGTGCGATCTTCCAAGTGGCCAGCATGAAGGGCATGTTCCAAGGCGTGATGGCACCGACTGGGCCGATCGGCTCTCGCATCGTGTAATTCAGGTGCGTTGGCGTTGGGTAGCTATGACCGTCTGAGGCTCGCGTGCAAAGATCCGCGAAGTAACGAAAGTTCTCCGCGCCACGTGTTGCGGTCTTGCCCGTGAAGTGCAGCGGTTGACCTGTATCTGCCGTCTCAATCAGGGAAATGGCTTCTGCGTTCGATTCAAGTTTGTCGGCGATGGCATGCAGCACGTCACGCCGCTTTGCTGCGGGCCATAGACGCCAAGACTCAAAGGCGATGCTCGATGACAAACTTGCAGCTCTGACATCGGCCTCGCTGCCTAGAGCTGTTTTATTGAGTTCAGAGCCGTCTACAGGCGAGCGGTTTGACGATATCTGTCCGTCGATGCTGACGCACGCTTTTCCGTCAATGATGTGCGTTAAAACTGGAGCCGCCAATGCATCGATGAGGCTCTGGGCTTTTAAACGGTTGGTGCTGGCTGAACTTTCTTGAGATGCCAAGGGTGATGATGAGTTTGGATTCATTGCAGTTGCATCTTTCTGTTTTTAATGACTTGTTCCCACCGGCGCGTGTCCGATTCGACTTTTTCACGCAGCACCTGTGCGGATGCAGGCGTGGGCTCGATGCCTAATTTAGAAAGTGCGCGTTGCAGCTCTTCATCTTTCATGGTGTCTTCGATGCCGAGTTGCAGGGCTGTCATGACCTCGGGTGCGAGGCCCTTGGGTACAAAAAATCCAATCCATGCACCGACCTCGAATCCTGCGAGCCCGGCTTCATGGACGGTGGGTAAATCCGGCGCTAAGACTGAACGCTTGCGTGTTGTCACAGCTAGCGCGCGTAGATTCC
Organism: Comamonadaceae bacterium; assembly: GCA_947378785.1. Lineage (GTDB taxonomy): Bacteria > Pseudomonadota > Gammaproteobacteria > Burkholderiales > Burkholderiaceae_C > Polaromonas. The sequence continues at coordinate 5,621 of CANCLK010000014.1, read as the reverse complement.
CCGCTTGAATGTGCGGCTGTGCGGCTGCCAGTGCTGGAAACATGAGTTGCAAACGCATCCCCAGCAAATCCGTCATGGCGGCCGAGGCCCCCTTGTAGGGGACGTGAACCATCGACGTTCCGGTCATGCTTTGGAATAACTCTCCCGCGAGATGAACGCTGGTACCGTAGCCTGGCGAGCCGTAGCTCATGTCATCTTGGTGGGCCTTTGCGTAGGCGATGAGCTCTTTGATGTTTTTAACGGGCAGTTTGCTTGGAACGACGACGACGCCCGGAATTTCTGCCACCAGCATCACAGGCACTAGGTCGCGCTCAAAGACGTAAGGCAACTTGCTTTGGATCGCGTTACTGATGGCGTTGCTCGCGCTCCCCATCAACAAGGTGTACCCATCTGGTGGTGCAGTCGCTACTGATGACGTACCGATCGTCGCTCCCGCCCCCGCTCTGTTTTCAATCACCACGGGTTGACCTAGGCGCTTTTGTAGGCTTGGCGCCATCAAACGCGCTGCGCTGTCTGCCGCACCGCCAGGTACAAAGGGCACCACAATTCGAATTGGTTTCTCAGGCCATGCCGCGTGTCCGGGGAAGGACCCCAATAAAAATATCGTCGTCATTAAGCAATATTGATGCTGTGCGATTCTTTTGAGCACGTTGCCGACGCCGCAGCAAATAGCGTTGATAGTTAGCGATGGGTTCATAGTCCTGCACATGATTGAGTGTTCATATTGATGGCGGCGAATCATTCAGCTCAACAGGATGCATGGCCGGTTTTCATTTGTCTGCCGCCATTTCGGGAGAACGAATGCCGAGGCTGCTTACCAGGGCCTTCCAGCGGGTGACTTCGCTTGCGATCACGTCCAAGAATGCTGTGCCGACGTCTGAGGTTCTATCAATTCCCAGATCGTTCAACTGGGCTTGTAAGGTGGGCTCTCCGAGAATTTCTTGTACAGCGCTGGCCAGTCGTTTCGTCTGTGCATCGGGCATGCCGGCTGGCCCCATCAAACCGTACCAAGAGACAACATGAACGGGCGTTCCGAGTTCAGTGAACGTTGGAACTTCAGGCAGGGACTTGAGTCTTTGGTTGCCGGTCACGGCAAGCGCTTTGAGCTGTCCTTGCTGGATACGGGGCAGCGCCAATATGGCCGCTGGAAGCATGACTTCGACACTGCCGTCTATGAGTTTTTCCAGAGCCGCCGCCCCCCCTTTTGCCGGTACATGGCGCAGCGAGAGACCAACGCTCTGAAAGTAGAGCTCCGCTATGAGGTGGTGAGGCCCGCCGATGCCCGTGGAGGAGTAGTGCCATTGGCCTTGGGCTGACTGGGCCTTGTCGACGAATTGCGCCAAGGTTCCAATGCTCCCCGGCTTGATCACAAGCACGTACGGGGCAGCCGCAAAACGAATGACGGGTGTGAAGCTCGTGACGGGGTCGTAGGCCATCTTGCTTTCGAAGGCGGATGCAATGCCGTGACTGCTGGGGGTGGCCACTAGCAAGGTCCTGCCGTCTGCCGCGGATGCGGCGACATGACTCGCTGCTAAGGTGCCGCTGCGCCCGGGCATGTTGTGAACGTTGACGTCCCCGAATCCTTTGCGTGCCAGTCCTGCCGCGATCAGTCTGGCCAATTGATCTGTAGAACCCTCTGCGGCCGTTGGCACGACCAGTTCAATGCCCGATGCTTTCTGCTCTGCGGCCACTTGACTGTTCGCCAGGATAGTCATAGCGGAGACCAAAACAAACCCGATGCGGTTGGCCGCATTTTGAAGTGCATTCTTTTGCAGTTTGATCCTCACAAGTGCCTCCAAATTGTTCTGTTGGCCGCAATTCTAGGAAGCTAAAATATATTAAACAAGTTGAAATATTTGATATATAAATTCAAATTTATGAAATATAAGCTTGCGCTAACTCAGTTGATTTCACCAAAATTTCTGAAGAACTAAACATTGATCAATCCAAATTTCAAGCACTTGCGTGTCTTTATTGAGATCGCCCGTCGCGGGAGTTTTCGCAATGCGGCTAATGCCATGCACATGAGTGAGCCTGCCGCCAGCCAAGCGATCTCACAGTTGGAGGCATTGCTGGCCGTTAAGCTGCTGGATAGAACGACACGTTCAGTTCGCATCAGTGATGCTGGAGCGGCTTTTTTAGTCGATGCCGAACGGCTGGTAGAGGGAATGGATCATTCGATTACGGCGCTGCGTGAGCTGGCAGCCTCCGGCCGCGGTCGCGTTTCAATTGCCTGCTTGTCGTCAGCGGTCTATCGCCTTCTTCCACCTGTACTGCTCGAGATGAAGCGTTGTTGTCCAGGTATTGACGTTGTTTTTCTAGATGACAACATGCGGGGGATTCTTCACAAAATTGACACGGGTGAGTGCGATGTTGCCATCGTCAGTGAGGACCCTTCTGTGAAGTGGGGGCTTGCCATCCCTCTCATGGACGACACTTTCCAAGTCGTGTGCCGTACAGATCACCCATTGGCTCAGTGCATAAAAATATCAGGCTCGGATCTCGCCCTTCATGAACTCGTTCTGCTACGAAGAGGTTCTGGAATTCGCGATTTGTTTGATCGCGTTTTAGAAAAAATGACCATTCGGCTCAATGTGGTCCATGAAACGACACAGGTTCTGACGTTGTTGGGTCTGGTGGAGGCCGGGCTTGGAGTGACCGTTTTGCCGTCCATGCTCTGCCCTGATCCTGCGCACGGCCTTTTTGCTGTGCGACCCCTTTACAAGCCAGGAGTTGTTCGTAGATTGGGTTTGATTTTTGCCCCAGGGCGGGAACCGTCAGAGGCTGCACGGTTGCTCGCAGATGTGGTTCATCGGACGGTGCTCTCAGCGAAACTGACCGCACCAGTTGGCGTCACAAAAATAAAGGCTAGGTAGTTTTCACGGCGGTAGGAGGCCTCAAGTTTGCGTCAAACCGGTCCCAATCTCCGTCGTGTCAAGCCGTGCAAAGGTGGTGTTGTGCCGGTCAGTGAGCGGCCCGCCGCCGGGAATCACTTCGCCTTGCGGGCCATAGCCAATGGCCTTGAATTTCCACAATGCGTTGATCAATTTCAAATTGCCAACATGCTGGCCGTGTGCATCCAGCAGCTGGCAGGTGCCTTCGTTGATGAGTTTGAGTGTGAAGGGCGTCATGGTGGGTGTGCATAGGGGCGATAAAGTTGATGCCGAGATTAACCCCAAGCGGCAAGACCCCATGCACCATGTGTGGGCACTGACCGCCGTACACTCGCCGCCATGTCCGGATTTGTCCTGTATTCCCCCGCAGCACCTGGTTCGCCAGAAGCTGCCGCGCTTGACGCGGCGGAGCTTGTGCGCCGGCCGTTCACGCAAGTGGCGGTCATCATGCACCGTGAACGCATCGACAACCGCTGGCAACCTTGGCGCTGGAGCCTGTCTGAAATCATTCCGAATGAAGATGGATTTGGCTCGCAGCCGCGTCTGCTGATCAAAGACGATCAAGAGGAGCGCTGGCTGCATCCGGGTTTCACGGTTGAGCTTTTCACCGACGATGCCGAGGGTTACCACCTGAACCTGACGACGGATCACCCTTGCTTTTGGGTGGTCTGGCGCATGGAAGAAGAGCCCGCCATCAGCGAGGAGTGCATCGCGGTGCCGCAGACGGTGACCTTGAGTTACAACGATGCCGGTCGCTGGCTGGACTCTCAAGAGTCCGTCGAGCAGGTGCCTGCACCCATCGAGGTACTGAGTTGGATGCAGGCCTTTGTCGACAAACATCATGTGCAGGAACTGAAGCGGCGCAAGCGTCCGGATAGCTTCAAGTCCTTGCAGGACCGCTTCGGCAATCCGGCGCGGGTCAGCACCGAAAAAATGGGCGGTCCTCGCAATGGCTGAAGACGCAGACGGGTTTTTAGGTCGCTGGGCGCGTCGTAAAAATGATGCGCTGCAAGGCAAGCCGCTGGATGAGCCTAAGCCGGCGCCAGTCACCGTGCCAAGGCCTGAGAATGCCGCCTCGACCCTTCCCGCTGAATCGACGGCCAAGCCAGCACCAGACGCCGAGCCCGCTGAACCCCTCAAGCCGCTGACTTTGGACGACGTCAAAGACCTGACCAAAGATTCGGACTTCAAGCCTTTTATGAGCCGCGGTGTTGAGCCTGGTGTGCGCAATGCCGCCATGAAGAAGTTGTTTGCCGATCCACACTTCAATGTGATGGATCGCTTGGATATTTACATCGACGATTATTCGCAACCCGATCCGCTGCCGCTGTCGATGTTGCGGCAGATGGCCAGTGCCAAGTTCCTCAATCTGTTTGATGAGGAAGAGGAAGACGGCCAAAAAGCCAAAGAGGCCGCCGAAGGCGCTCCGGTCGAAGACGCCGTGCCAGCGCGGGAAACCGCGCATATGTCGCCCGATGATTCAGTGGCACAGTCAGCGTCGGCTCCCAATGAGCCAGACGACCCTGCTGCCTTGCCCCACCCCGCTACCCAGGATACCCAGGAAGACCATGCCCACATTGATTTGCGACTGCAACCAGACCATGCCCCTGAAAGCCCTGACACTGGGCGCGGTGCTGCATGAAGAGCTGACGCTGCATTCGGCTCTGTGCCGCCGTGAGGCCGGGGCGTTCCAAAAAGCCATTCAGTCCGGTGACGATGTGGTGGTCGCCTGTACCCAAGAAAAACGCCTGTTTGCCGAACTGGGCAAAGAGACCGTCGGTGCCGTGTCGCCCATCAAGTTCGTGAATATTCGCGAAACCGGTGGCTGGAGCAAAGACGCTGCCAACGCCATGCCCAAAGTGGCGGCGCTGCTGGCCGCCGCGCATCTGCCGGATGCTGAACCAGTGACCACCGTGACCTATAAAAGCACCGGTCGCCTGCTCATCGTCGGCCCGGTTGACCAAGCGGAGCAAGTGGCGGCCCTGCTGTCCGACACGCTGAGCGTGACGATTTTTGCCCAAGGTGTATCAGCCCAAAGCGGCGCGCTGCCACCGGCGCAAGAGCGCCAGTACCCGGTCATCAGCGGTGAGGCATTGCAGCTGAATGGCTGGCTCGGCGCCTTCGAGTTGAACTGGAACAAAACCAACCCGATTGACCTCGACCTGTGCACCCGCTGCAACGCCTGCGTCGCCGTTTGTCCTGAGGGCGCGATTGACCTGAGTTACCAAGTTGACAGCAACAAATGCACCTCGCACCGCGACTGCGTGGCGGTTTGCAAAGTGGCTGGCGCAATAGACTTTACGCGCGCGCCACAAGCGTTGACCGAGGCCTTTGACTTGGTGCTCGACCTCGGCACCAAGCCACTGATCACGCTGCATGCGCCGCCGCAAGGCTATTTCGCCTTGCCGGGCTTTGTCGGTTTGGCCACACCTGGTTTGCTGCCGACGGTGGTGAAGCTCCGCGACATGGTCGGTGAGTTTGAAAAGCCCAAATTTTTCGCCTATAAACAAAAAATATGCGCCCACAGCCGCAATGAAACCGTCGGCTGCAACGCCTGTGTTGACATCTGCTCAGCCGGTGCGATCAGCAGCGAAAAGAACCGCCAGCAAATCAAGGTCAATCCGAACCTGTGCATCGGCTGCGGTGCCTGCACCACGGTCTGCCCGACGGGCGCACTGACCTACGCTTACCCGCGCGCTAGCGAACAAGGCGTTCGCCTGAAAACCT